>DUVM01000057.1 GCA_012841045.1 Tissierellia bacterium
TTCTTCTCGGGTGTACTTGCGATTCATTATCTTCAGCAGTCGATTAGAGCCGCTTTGAACCGGCAAGTGCAACGAAGGCATGATGTTCTTATTTGAAGCCATGACCTGAATGACACGCTCGCTCAGATCCTTTGGATGACTCGTCATAAAGCGAATACGCCATAGTCCTTCTACTTTAGCCACTTTTTCAAGAAGTGATGCAAAATCAACTTCCTCGTCCAGTCCCTTTCCATAGGAATTGACATTTTGACCAAGTAGCATCACTTCTCGATATCCCTCTTGCACCAGAGATTTGATTTCTCTTAAGATGTCTGCACTGTAGCGGGAGCGTTCTCTTCCTCTGGCATACGGGACGATGCAATAGCTGCAGTAATTGTCGCATCCCTCCATGATATTGACGTACGCTTTGATGCCTGGGGTGCGTTCCTGAGGGATCGACTCCACCACGGCATATTCTCCGCTTTCTTGCAAAAACACCTTAGCTCCTTCTCCTTGTAACAGTTCGAGAAGCAAAGAAGGAAGTTTGTACAGATGATGCGGCCCAAATGCTAGGCGGACATACGGATAGTGCCGATGCAGCGTCTCTTGCACTTTAGACTGTTCAGCCATGCATCCGCATAGACCGATCAATAAATCTCTCCGGCTCTCTTGTAGGCTCTTTAGCCTTCCGATATTTCCGAAGACACGTTGCTGCGCATTTTCCCGAACGGCGCAACTGTTAAAAAGGACAAGATCTGCTTCTTCAGGGGTATCGGTCGGTGTGTAGCCCATCCCACCAAGCAGGCCTCGCAGGAGTTCAGAATCTCGTTCGTTCATTTGGCAGCCAAACGTTCGAAGAAAATATCGTTGACCTCCTCGCCTAGAGACAATGTCACGGACTTTTTCCATAGCTTCTTGTTGTGAGTAATCTTCTGTATATATAATTCGCATGCATTCTCCCATGGATGATTTTTCATTAATTATAGCATATGCAGATTGCGTTCTTTACGTAGACAACTAGAAAGCTGAAACTGAAAACAGAGCATGTTTGACCATGCTCTTTGTTTTCAAAGAAAAAGAAAAGCCGACCTAAAGTCGGCTGATTGAATTATTCTTTCATGCTCAGCTTAATGCGTCGCTCTTCTTTATCAATGTCGAGGATCTTGACGACGACTTCCTCTCCGATGCTCAAAATATCAGCGGGTACTTCCACGCGATCTTCCGAGATCTGCGAGACATGAATGAGTCCTTCAAGACCGGGCTCAAGCTCCAAGAAAGCGCCAAAGTCCGTCAGCGAGACGATTTTACCGTCATAGCGTTCACCGACCTGATAGTGGTCATCGATGACTTCCCATGGATCGGGTTTCATCTGTTTGAGCGAGAGAGAAATCTTATTCTCTTCAGGGTTGAAGTCAATAACCTTGAACTCCAGCTCATCATTCGCTTTTAACACATCTGTGGGTTTGGCGACTTTGCCCCACTGAATTTCAGAGACATGAACCAATCCGTCGGTCGGTCCCAGGTCGACAAAAGCCCCATAAGGTGTGAAGCGACGCACCACTCCTTTAATGACTTGGTCTTTCTCAATGTTTTCCCAGAAAACGGCAAGCTCCTCCGCTTTGTCCTTTTCTAAGTAATCTTTGCGGGAAAGAACGATCTGATTCTTCCTGCGATCAAAGTCGAGGAAGGCCACTTCAAACGTTTCACCGACAAACTGCGAAAGGTCGCGAACGAAACCAATGTCAACATGCGATGCGGGGATGAAGGCGCGAATATCATTGTAGTACGCTGAAAGACCTCCTTTAACGACATCGGTGACTTTTACGGAGATCATTTCACCGGCTTTGAACTTCTCCTCCAGGGTCTCCCAATCCTGGCGCGAACGCAAGCGTTTGCTGGAGAGTAGAACGTCTCCTTCACCGTTGTCCCTTTTGAGCACAAGCACATCAATCTCTTGATCCTGCTCGTAAAGCTCATTCAAAGGAATCTCATCGGGGTTACTGATCTCCGAAGCCGGTAATATCCCATCGGCTTTATAGCCGATGTTGACGATGACGGCGTCCTCTCGGACCATGACTACTTTCCCTTTAAGAATCTCGTTCTTTTTGGGGGCGCTGAAGTCCTGTTGTTCCAGCATATCTTTCATTGACAGGTTTTCCATACTAAAGTGTTGCTCCTTACCATAGTTATTGAGCACCTCAACCACATCTTGAATCAGCCAAGAAGGTGTTGATGCTCCAGCGGTTATACCAATGATACCATATCTGACAATATCTTTTCTATTAATTTCACCGGAATTCTCGAAATGTTGCACATTCTTATTAAACTTCCTGCAAATTTCCACTAATTTAAGCGTATTACTGCTTTCTTTCGACCCGAGGACGATCATCAGATCGACTTCCTTTGCAAGTTGTGCAGCTGCTTCTTGCCGTTCCCTAGTCGCAGAGCAGATCGTATTGATCGCTTGCAGGTTTGCTCTCTTTTTCTTCAAAAGCCGCACGGCATCATCCCAAAAAGCTTCTGTCAATGTCGTCTGGGCTAAAAGGACCGTCGGTTCATCTGAAATAGAAACCGCACGCACTTCTTCGAGATCTTTGAGGACACTCGTCTGCTCGTTGCCCCAGGCAAGAGATCCCTTCACCTCCGGGTGTTCGGGGTCTCCGAGAAGAAATACTTCTCTTCCCTCTTCTGCGTGCTCCCGAACGAGGCGATGCACTTTTAATACGTAAGGACAAGTGGTGTCGATGACTTTCAAGCCTTTTTCTTCGAGCACGCTGTATACAGGGGGGCCTTCTCCATGTGAGCGGATGATGACGGGTCGCTCTTCATGGATTTCCTCTAGATTGTCAATGCGCACAAGTCCTCGGTTTTGAAGCTTTTCCATCACCGATTCATTGTGGATGATGCTTCCCAAGCTATAAAGCGGTTGTAAGGAAGCGGCTTCTTCCGCCATTCTCACCGCTCGGTCCACACCAAAACAGAATCCCGCATATTTTGCCAGTTTAACTTGCATAGTCCATATTCTCTCTAAAGATTTCATATATCTGTGTCATCAGGTCATTGCAGATCTGCGTGTAAGTCTCGGAATTAAATTTATCATAGCCAAAGTCTTCGATATCGACGACCGGATGATAGATGAGTTTGAGAGTCGTAAAAGGTTTAAAGCTACCGGCAATCGTCAGTGGCAGGATCCGAACCCTTGCCTTTCTCGCAATGAGTGCCGCTCCGGGCTTTGCTTCTAGTTGAAAAGCCGTTCGGTTTCTCGTCCCTTCGGGAAAGATCACCAGACTCTGTTCCTCCAAAATCTCTATGCTTCTTCTGATCGCACGTATATCACCGGCGTCACGGTCCACCGGCTCTGCATCAAGGGCGGACAAAA
>DUVM01000058.1 GCA_012841045.1 Tissierellia bacterium
CATTGAGATGAACATGACAGGGACGCCCACCTTTCTTGCGACCCTTCACAGAGAGGATCGATTTCTTATCATTACAAGAGAGGCGACGGAGCAGACAAAAGACATCCATCCTCGTCTCCCCTATCTTCTCAAGAAAAGCGAAGTAAGACCCTATCTGTTTAATGAATTGAGTTTTGAAGAGCTTCTTCACGCCGTTCGCGCAGATGAGCCAGAGCTAGAACTCCGTGGTCAGATGCGACTCTTTTAGCTTTTTTTGACAGAGAAAAACCCTCTCACGAGGGTTTTTTGCTTAGATATCCAAAGTGTTCTCTAGCAGTCGCAAGGCTGCTTCAGGATATTCCATGGAGAGAACACCCAAGGAAGCCATAATATACTCCCTATCGATAAGGACCCGTATGCCCTCTTGCGGGAGGAGTCGATCTCCTTTGTTCATGGAAGGGATATCCTCCATGATGTTCTTGGCGCAAGAAAGCCTGGTGAGAGCGCCTCCCGTTCCGACGACAAGACGGATCATCGTGAGGTCTTTTCCCTGTGCTCCCTGTCGCCTGCCGCCTGAATAATAAAAATCCAACAGTTGACCCGCGTGGCGCGTCACAGAGATCTCAACAGCTTTTCTGGCAAGGACACAAGCCAATTGTTTGGCTTCGGGTGTCGCGGGAATCGGATGGTAGTGTGAGAGTTCGTGAGCAAGCTGCTCGGGTGTCAACTGGGCTTCATCTGCTAGTTGTTGATCCGTAAAGTACCCTAATAGATTTTCCCGATTGACAAAGAGACCCAAGTCCCCTTCCACAGTTCGCTTGGCTTCCGGCTCCGGTGAGATCGAAATCGCTGCAATCTCTTCACTTCCTTTTGTGACCGAGTGGACG
Source organism: Tissierellia bacterium (assembly GCA_012841045.1). Taxonomy (GTDB): domain Bacteria; phylum Bacillota; class Clostridia; order Peptostreptococcales; family Acidaminobacteraceae; genus DUVM01. The sequence goes on from DUVM01000058.1 coordinate 867, forward strand.
TCGCTCGTGGCGCCGCCGACATCGAGTGTGAGCACATCTCCATATGCTTCGGCAAGAAGCTTTGTGGCAAGCATCACACTTCCCGGTGTGGGAATCACATGAGAATCCACCGTGTCGCGTATCTTGGCCATGCCTTGCGCCTGCGTGATATGCGACTCAAACACATTTTGGATGACGGCACGAGTAGGCTCGACATTGAGTTGATCGAGGCGGGGATACACGTTTTCACAGATGAACAGATCTCGCTCTCTTCCCTTCTCTTCAAACATCAAGCGGATTTCTTCTTGGTTTTCGCTGTTTCCTGCGTAAATAAAGGGAATATCAAGGTCGAGCTCTAAAAGAAGCTCTACATTGTGAAGCGCAGTATCGCGCTCACCAAAGTCCACCCCTCCTGCGATGAGAAAGATATTGGGCTTTTGCTCCTGTATTTTCTTAAGATCTGTGCGTCGGAGTTTTCCGGCTGTCAGATAGGTGATGTTTGCACCGGCTCCAAGCGCCGCTTCTTTTGCAGCTTTGACGGTCATATCGTGGACAAGTCCGTGAACAGACATGCGAAGCCCTCCGGCAGCGCTGGACGTTGCCAGAACTTTGGTGGGCTGGATGTGACCGATCTGTTGAATCAATGCATCTCTTGCTTCTAACAAGCCGATGGTAACATCCCCTTGATCAACCGTTGTGGGAGCCTGAGCACCCCCGGCAAAGCGGGGATGCTCAGTATCCACATCGACAAAATAATTTACTAGAGTGGTCGTTGAGCCGATCTCATAGACCAATGCGTTTTCAGGCATTTTCTCTGCTTCTTCTGACTTCGACAATCTTCGTGGCGACGTGAGCGCCCTTGGTGCCTCGGCCAAATCCGCCATCCATTCCGTTGGAGACGGCAATTTCTGGTGTGACTTGCGTGCCGCCGGCGATGAGGATCAGCTTGTCTCTGACGCCTTTTTCCACGGCAATGTCGTTGAGTTTTCTCATATTGCGGTAGTGGATGTCGTCATGTGAGATGATGGTTGAAATCAAGACAGCTTGCGCATTTGTCTCAATGGCTGCGTCGATCATTTTTTCCACCGGTACACTGGTGCCCAGATAATGGACGTCAACGCCCCACTTTTCTATGCCCCCGTGTTTGATGTCGATAATCTCACGCATTCCGACGGAATGCTCATCTTCTCCGACGGTTCCAGCCACCACGCGAAGAGGTTGTTTCCCGAATTCTTCCCACAGCTCTTCATCGGTGAAGATGGTCGGCTCTTCAGGAATGTCGAGCTCTGACGTATCGACCACTTTGTTTAGGTGGCCTTTTAGCATGATACGCGTTCCCTCAGCCGGATGCATCACCTCAAGATGAATCACTTCAGGATCCTCTAGGTTCATGTATTTGCCAAATTCAAGGGCGGCATATTTAGCCACTTCCTTGGGAAGCGGAAGCATCATTTCCACCGAGACGATGCCGTCGCCGAGCCACTCGACTTCAGGGAGGACCTTTGCGGTGTCTCTGACGTCTTCTTTTTCCGCCAGACGCTTATTGACATTGTCTTCGGGGTCAAGCTCGTCGACAAATTGAATCATTTCGGGTTTTTCAAAGGTACATCCGCCGATCAGATCCGAAGCGCGTTCCGGGTCTACCCCATACTGCTTCGTATTGTTGTAGCCATAGTGCGCGGTGACAGGTGCCATATAGTTTTCTTCTCTTTTGAAGACAGCGCCCGCACCGATGCCCCCGTCGATGGCGCGAGAGATTCCGTCGCCGTTTCTCTCAGGGAACATGCCCGAATCGACAAACCAACCCTGCTCTACCGCTTCAAAGTATCCACCCTTCTCCAGGATCTCTTCGAGGTAAAGAACAGATCGCTCTTGTAGTTCACGCACTTTTTCCGGCAAGTATCCTTCGGTTTTCATCTCCAGCATCGTCATAAGCCCGTCAAGTCCCACGAGCGTCTGTTTTGCTGTGTCGCACGCTTCGATGTTGTTGATATGCCAGGGGACGTTTCTACCCTCGTCAGGCGTGATGGTCGACTGGATATCGGCGCGTGTCAAACGGCTGATCAGCAAGTTCAATACATGCGTCACGGTCGCTTCTCGACTCGATGAGGTGATGTACTTCGTGTTCATCTGCGCGCGCATTTTGTATTCACTGAAGAACTCGCGCAGAGCTACGGCATAAGGCAGGTCGTAGCGCAGCGTCGGGATCGGGCTAGCCGTCGGCGGAACAGTAGAAAGAGAAATATTCTCTTTTTTCATTCCTACTTTGGCAGAAAACAGTGAATTAATGCCGTGCTGCACCATCAACTCTGGCATGACTTTCCATGCGTCTCTGGCTGTCGCGTTGGCGTTATGGGCTCCGTCAATCTGATTGATATCTGCCCAGGCCATCACCTTTTTCGATTCAGCAGCGTCTATGAAAGTACGCACCATGTTGATGTTGCGGTAAAGCACGTTGTACTGCGGATCCTGGTGGGCTCCGTTGACGCCTTCTTCGGCGAACATGACGGCGATGTCAGGACCTGCAACACCGGAGACATACGAGTGATAGTTGATGGGACGGCCGACTTCCTCTTCGATAATATCGAGGGCTTTACGCTGTGCGCGGACCTGTTTTCTCGAAATCGGAACGCCGCCGATGCCCTGAGGCGTGCCTTCAATGCGTCCGTCGTAGTGCGACTGTCCGGCGGTACGGATGACCATGATGTGATCTGCTCCGTGCCAGGCGGCCATACGCATGCGGCGGATATCATCTTCAAATCGCCCGGAGGCAATTTCTGTCGTGATGGACTCCATGGGCTGCGGATCGAGATTCTCAAAATAACTGATCGCGGAAGGGATGCCGATGGAATTGGTCAGAGGTTTGGAGCAGTCCAAATAGATGTGACCGCCCATCTCCAGATGATCAACTTTTTCTCTCCAGTGCCATCCTCTTCGTTTCGGACGATAGTTTTCGAGATCTTTGAGGAGTTCATGAATGTCGAGTTTCTTATTGTAATCCATTATTCTCCTCCCAGTATTTTCTTTGCTTCTTGCCAGTGTTCTCCTTCAAGAAGAGCTAGTCCGGCCTCGCGGACGGACAGCCCTTTCTCTTTGGATACCACATAGACTACGTGACCGACTCCATATCCCATCAATCCCTGATCGATGGCCATTTCAACTAGCGGAGCGGCTTCAAGACTTGAAAAACCCATGCGCAGAAGGACGCTTCGTTCAATAGAAGGCGTCGTGTTCTCATAGGCAAGTGCAAGAAGCGGGTCAATAATTTCTTCGACTTTTCCCCAGAAGCGCTCTTTCAATTCTTCATTTGAGAGGCCTTCTAGGTGTTTTCTTCGCTCGAGATAGTCGTCTTCTCTGCGGAATCCTTTCATACTGCCTCCTAAAGCTCTTGTAAGAGTTTATCGAGTTCGGTCTGATTGACTTTCATTTCTTCTCGCAGATATTCCATTTCACGCTCTGAAAAATCTTTTGAACCTTTTTTGTTGATCTGGTTTCTCAGATAGGAGCGTTTGAGTCCGGTGACGTCGAGAACCTGTGCCTCAATCATGGACGGATCTTTGGGAAGAATGATATTCTTGCCGGGAACTTCGTCTTTTGGATCACCGAAGAAAATGTCAATGCCATTTTCTCTGGCAAAACTGAGTTGCGGATTGAGATGCTTCCCTGCACCGGTATATTCTGTCTCCTGAACGAGGATGAATTCATCTTCTTTCATCTTCTGTGCGAGACTGAATGCGACCGCCAAAGAAGTATTTCCGGCAGGACCTCTTTCAAGTCCTTCGAGATTGGCGAGAGCTTCGGTCATATAGAAGACTTCTCCCTGACGAATGGTGTAATACTCGTCGATATAGCGCAGAGGTCTTGCGGCGCTTCGGGGGACGTCACTTCTGTCGGGATTGGTGCAAAACGGCACGCCAAAGCCGGTGTGACCCGTAGTAAAGCTCTTGCGGTTAAAGTCATTATCAGAAGCCATGTGCAGCCCTGAGAGATCCACGGAAGCGGCGACAATTCTCGTATTGAGTGCGCCGGCTTTGATCAGTCCTCTGGCGGTCCCTGTCAGGTTTCCACCGCCTGCATTGGTGACCACGACGGCTTCAGGATCTTTTCCGTAGCGCTCACGCATCTGCATGGCAATCTCATACCCTAATGTCTCGACACCTGCGATGCCAAAGGGTGTGTAGAGAGAGGCGTTGAAGTAGCCTGTATCCTCTAAAAGCTGGAGGAATTTGTAGAATAGCTCAGGTCCTACGCTCAGCTGAAGAACTTCGGCTCCGTATGCTTCGCATGCGCGTGCCTTTTCGACGATTTCGGGTTGGCCGACATGACGGGAGTCATACGTCTCCTGTACGACAATGCACTCAAGACCCGCTTTTGCGGCAAGAGAGGCGACGCCTGCACCGTAGTTTCCGCTGGTAGCGGCGATGAGACCTTTGTATCCTCTTTTTCTCGCTTCATGCACTGCAATGCTGGCGCGGCGCGCTTTAAAGCTGCCTGAAGGGTTGGTGGCTTCATCTTTGATAAAAATGCGAGCGCCATATCCTTCCGGAGCGAGCTTTCTCGCAAGCGCCGTCAGATTGGTCAATTCGATGATGGGCGTATTGCCGACGAAAAACTCCGCCTGGATATCTTGAAGCTCTTCGATCGTATAACCCGCTTCTTTCATCATGCGCTCGTAGTCGAAAGAAATCCCGTCTTCCTCAAACGCATCAAAGTCAATGCCGATGGCAGAATGCATGATCTGATTCTTTTTGGCCATCATTTCATCATAATGTGTCATTTGTTCCTCCAAAGCATGCTGCGCAGAGACTCGCCGATTTCGATCAATTCCGGTACCAATTTGCCATAGTTTAGCTCATATTGCGGATTGACTTCCACCAGTTTGCCGGCGGCAATTCTTCCGCTGGCTGTTTTTACTTCGACTTCATCTCCCACAGCGGCGTCCTCAAGAAGTCTTCCTTTTGTCCACTGCTCTAGGGGAACACTCCTTGTGTCCTCAGGAATGTTGGCGGCGCGTTCTTTTACGTCGAGTGCGATGGAGTGGATGCGCACCCAAGTTCCTTTTTTCACGTTTTCCATTATTAGTCCTCGATTCGATCTCTCATGTCACCCATGATCGCGCGCGGAACAGGAAGATCGAGCATGGTTTTGAGTCCGGGCGATGCGTTGATGACCTGGGGTATCATGTTGACACACATAGCGATGGTTCCAATCCCTCCGTCGACTTCAGGCGAGTTGACGGCATTAATCGGCGGTACACCTTCGATAATGACGTAGTCTCCTGTATTGACGCCGCCAAGCTGGGGCTCAATCTGCTGCGGATGCTCCATTTCAATCTTTCTCTCGCCGTCGACAAAGCCTTGCGCTGTCATCGAAACACCAGCTACATCACCGGCTTTTGCAAAGCCGTAGGGGCTCTTGCGATCGACTTCCGTGACGATGGGCTCCATCTGCTGCTCAACACGGTCGACCTTCCAGCCAATGCCGTCAGCGATCATCTGGATTGATTCGGGGAATCCTACGTGACCGGAGAGATTTCCTTCCGCTTTCTTTTTGTTGAATTCTTCAACGGTCAGCCCAATCCCCTGCTCTTCCATAACGGTTTTTCCGAAGGGGCTCAGGGAATTGACGCGGCGGCTAAGAACGTGATCCACACGCTCCATGCTCCCGGTGAAAATGAGGACGAGAAGGTCCATGATCAGCCCGGGATTGATGCCGGTTCCAAGCACGGTGACGCCGTTTTCTTTGGCAATGCGATCGATTTCAGCGGCCAATTCGGGTTCTTGTGCCTGCGGATAGGCCATTTCTTCTGCGGTAGAGATGACGTTGATCTTGTGTTCGCAGAGGAGTTTGATTTTGTCAAAGGCTCCTCTTGTGTGAGAGTCGGTTCCCAAGAGACAGACATCAGCCATTTCCGGCTTCAGGCCTTCCTCGATCTTTTGAATAATCAGATCCGGGCGATCTCCCTGTTCGACACCGAGTACGTCGTACATGTTTTCACCGAGATTGCTTCTGCGGTTAAAGACACCGACAATGTCTACTCCTTTTTTCTGGAGAAGCATTTTGGCCATTCCACCACCCATGGCACCAAGTCCCCAAATAATGACGCGTACGTTTCGTTTCATTCGACACCTCTTTCTTTTGTTTTCATTAGTGAGTTGTTTCTCTTGTTAGAATGTAAAGCAAATCCCGAGCCAATAAATATAGGAAAAATCCAACGGTTTTTAGGACAAAGTAGCCTTTTAGTGAAAAGAATTTTGCACCTAGCAGCAAAATATTTTGCTATTTGATGTTATAGGTCTTCAGCTTGTATTGAAGACGTTGCCGTGAGAGACCCAGTCGAGCCGCAGTCTTTGTCACATTGCCTTTTTCTTTGTGATACGCAGAGCGCAGGAGCGCCGTTTCCACCTCCTTCAAATAGACATCAAGTGGTTTTGCTTCTTCATAAAGCGCAATAAAGTAGTCATCGACTTCCAGAAAATAGTGTTGTGGCAAATCAGAAAGACGAAGAGGTCCGTCGTTTTTCTCTTTTAAATTCACGGCACTTTCGATGATGTTTCGAAGTTCTCGAACATTTCCTCGAAACTCATGGTGCATCAGATCCTCCATCAACTCCGGCTCAAATCCGGGGATGTCTTTTCCGGTTTCCTCATTAAACTGCTGAAGAAAATACTCGCTCAACTCTTTGATGTCTTCCGGCCGCTCTCGAAGCGCAGGAAGATCTAGCCGCAGGACATTGAGACGATAAAACAGATCTTGACGAAGTCGCTGTTTTTTCATCTGCTCCACGGGCGAGATATTTGTGGCGGCGATGATGCGCACATTGACAAAGATGTCCTTGTCTCCCCCGAGGCGTCGGACATATCCTTCCTGAAGCACACGCAGAAGTCTAGCTTGTAACTCCAGACTCATCGAGTTGATTTCATCGAGAAAAAGAGTCCCGCCCTGAGCTTGCTCAAAGAGCCCTTTCATGGTCAGTGCACCGGTAAAGGCCCCCTTTACCGTGCCAAATAAAATGCTCTCTAAGAGAGCCGGCGGAATCGCGCCGCAGTCCACAGCAAGAAAAGGACGCTCGCTTCGCATCGAAGCATGGTGGATACTCTGAGCAAAAAGCTCTTTTCCGGTACCTGTAGCCCCGACGATCATGACGGAGGCATCGCTCTGCGCGTATTTTTTCGCCGTGCGAACCGCTGTGCGCATGAGTTCAGAGCTCCCCACGATGGAATCAAACGTATAGCGATTGGGTGATTTTTTCGGCGGATGATCCGGTGGGGCTCCGGAACTTCGCACGGGAAGCGAAGGATCTGCCGGTCGGGAGATCTCAATTGCTCCTCGCAATTCGTCGTCTACAAAAATAGGATATGTTGAATTGTTCGCAGAAATCTTTTCCCCGCGATAATTGGAATAATCTTGAAGTGTCAGATGGACGGGCTCTTTTGTGGAAATTGCCTTCAGCAAGGTAGAGTTGTTTTCAGAAAGCCTGGGAAAAACGCGTTTTAGATGTGTGCCGATGACTTCTTGCGAGTTGAGACCTTCAATCGCCATCATCGCCGAATTGTAGTATTGTGTCACACCTCGTGCATCGACCACGTGGACACCTTCATCAATTTGTTCAATTAAGCACTCTAACAGGGCTTCCAAGAACTCTCGATCCATCCACTTCCTCCATACTACTATCTTATCAACTTTTTTCAGGAAATGCAAAATATTTTGCAATAAGAAGAAAGAGCGTATGCTTTGCATACGCTCTGGTTGGATCATTGACCTTCTCTCATCGGGAATGAGACACTTAATGCGCGCACTCTCTCTCTGAGTTCTTCATCAAATGTTTCCTTTTGAAGGGCTTCATCGATGAGCTCGACGACTTTGCGCATGTCGTCTTCCTTAAAACCTCTTGTCGTAACGGCTGCTGTGCCGATGCGGATTCCGGAAGTGACAAAAGGACTCTCTGTCTCATTGGGGACGGTGTTCTTATTGACGGTGATGCCTACAAGACCCAAACGTCTCTCCGCTTCTTTGCCCGTCAAGTTTTTGCTTCGCATATCAAGAAGGAGCAGATGGTTGTCGGTTCCGCCGCTGACAATTTTATATCCGAGATCCGTGAACCTGGTCGCCATGGCTTTGGCGTTCTTTTTAATCTGTCTGCAGTACTCTTTAAAAGAGGGTTGCGCGGCTTCTTCGAAACAGACCGCTTTGGCCGCAATCACGTGTTCTAGTGGACCTCCTTGCATACCCGGAAAGACCATCTTGTCGATCGCTTTTGCATATTTTTCTCTGCATAAAATGGCGCCGCCTCGAGGGCCACGAAGTGTTTTGTGCGTCGTCGTCGTGACAACGTCTGCATACGGTGTAGGATTCTGATGCTCGCCCGCGGCAATCAGACCGGCAATGTGCGCCATATCAACGAGGAACAGGGCATCGATCTTTTTAGCAATCTCTCCAAATCTCTTAAAATCGATTTCTCTAGAGTACGCACTGGCGCCCGCCACGATCATCTTGGGACGATATTTCAGGGCCATGCGCTCCACTTCGTCATAATCGATGTATCCGTTCTCATCGACGCCGTAGTGAACAAAATTATAGAGTTTCCCTGAGAAGTTGACGGGAGCTCCGTGTGTCAGATGACCTCCATTAGAGAGATCCATCCCGAGGATCGTATCCCCTACCTCAAGCAAAGCCAGATACACGGCCATATTGGCCTGGGAGCCACTATGTGGCTGGACATTGGCATGCTCCGCTCCATAGATCGCCTTCATGCGTTCGATGGCAAGCGTTTCCACCTGGTCGACAATCTCGCATCCCCCATAGTAGCGTCGTCCGGGATAGCCCTCAGCATACTTGTTCGTCAATATGCTGCCGCTGGTTTCTAGTACTGCCGGCGAGACGAAGTTCTCTGAAGCGATCAGCTCGATTCCTTCCCTTTGGCGCTTCTCTTCTTGTTCAATCAGTTCAGCGATCGCAGGGTCGGTTTTCATGAGAAATGACATAGTTCCTCCTTGACTTCAATTTCTTTGGTGATTCGTGCATCAAAGCGTCCTTCCCGACTTCTTTTTGCGTCAGTATAGTAAATGATAAGATACGTCACCGCCAACACGCCAAGAGAACCGAAGAAACTGATCACCTCGGCGTAAGCTTCCAGCGACGTGCGTGAAAAGAGAAGAAACAGCAAGAAAAGGGAGGCAAAAAAGACAATAAGCGGAATGCCGTACGCGATAAAAGAAGCCGCAAGGAGTTTGCTGTCTTCCATATCGATTTCTACCAACGTCCCTTCGTCATAGTCTTTTTCTGCGTGCACCAGCAGCACCTTGCCACCTTGTGAGCGAGAACACGCTTTGCAGCCTGCACACGCTTCATCCGGCAATACTTCTACGAGGGTGCGATCTCGTTTTCTACCTAACACAATGGCTTTCATTCTTCTTCCTTTTGGACGATAGATAAATGAAGTTCTTTCAGCTGGCCTTCCCCGGCCGCTGTGGGCGCATCACTCATCAGATCCGTCGCATCTTGCGTCTTTGGAAACGCAACGACGTCCCGTATATTCTCTGTACCCGAGAGAATCATACTCAAACGATCGATGCCAAAAGCAATACCTCCATGAGGCGGAGTGCCGTATTTGAGGGCTTCTATGAAGAAACCAAAGCGCTCTTCAATCTGCTCCTGCGAGAGTCCCAAGAGCGAAAAGACTTTTGCCTGAAGGGCGCTGTCGTGGATGCGGATGCTCCCGCTGGCGGTCTCATAGCCGTCGATGACCAGATCGTAGCACTCTGCTAACACAGAAGATGGATCGGAGTCAAGAAGTGGCAAATGCTCTCGTTTGGGCATGGTAAAGGGATGATGCTCGGAGACATATCTTCCCTCTTCTTCCGAATAGGTAAAAGCGGGGAAATCGACGATCCAGACAAAGTCATGCTCGGAAGGATCGAAGAGCTCCTTTTCACGCGCTATCGTCGTGCGAAGATTTCCAAGTGCCGTCAGCACTGTCTTCTTTTTACCGGAGATGATAAAGACGATGCCTTCCTTTTCATCACAGAGCGAATACAGGGCTTCTTTTTCTTTTTCTCCAATGATCTTGGCGAGACTGCCAGAGATTTCCGGCGCAAAGATCAAGGTCGCAAGCCCTGCAGCTCCAAAAGTGCGGACCTTGTTTTCCAGTGACTTCAGTTGATTGCGGCTGTAGAGATCCGTGCCCGGCAGGAAAATCCCTTTGACACTGTCTCCCGCCTCGACGGCGGAGCGCAAAAAGCCGATGTTGCTCTCTTTGAACACATTTTCTAAAGCGAGGATTTCTAATCCGTAGCGGCGGTCAGGTTTATCGGAGCCATATCGCTCCAGCGCCTGCGCATAACTCAGTCGGTCAAAAGGAATCTTGATATCGATCCCTTTAATGTCTTTAAAAAGTGTTGCCATCAGCTTTTCGTTCAATGCAAAGATGTCTTCTTGTTCTACAAAGCTCATTTCCAGGTCGAGCTGTGTAAATTCCGGCTGACGATCCGCTCGAAGGTCTTCGTCGCGAAAACACTTGGCAATTTGAAAATATTTGTCGCATCCGCCGATCATCAAAAGCTGTTTGAGTGTCTGCGGTGATTGTGGTAGCGCATAGAATTTTCCTGGATTGACACGCGAAGGCACTAGATAGTCTCTTGCCCTTTCCGGTGTAGGCTTATAGAGAATGGGCGTCTCCACCTCGGTGAAGTCCAACTCGTGTAGAGAGCTTCGCAGGCTCTGATAGATGCGAGAGCGCATTCGCAGTCGATCCATCACAGTTTTCTTTCTGAGATCGAGATAGCGGTATTTAAGCCTCAGCTCTTCACGCGCTTTGTCATCTTCTTGAATATGAATCGGTGGAACGGCGGAAGAAGAGAAGATCTCCATTTCCTGTGCCACCAACTCTACCCGACCGGTAGGGATAGACGGATTGGGGTTCTCTCTCAGGCGCACATTTCCCCTGACAGAAAGAACATACTCTCTTCCGAGGTCTGCCGCTTGAGAAAATAGACTCGAATCATCCGATTCGTGCAAAATAACCTGTGCGATGCCTTCTCGGTCGCGAAGATCAAAAAACAAGACGGAGCCAAGATTTCGAATGGTCTGCACCCAGCCGCTGAGGATCACTTCGCTGCCGACATGTGCTTCGCTTAGCTCTCCAGCGTAGTGTGTACGTTTTAGCATAACTGCCTCCTAAAAGAAAAAGGCGCCCTTTAGGGACGAGGTTTCCCCCGCGTTGCCACCCTAATTGGACTAGCCCTCTTGAATGAAGTGCACCAAAAGCAAGATGTCTTTCGCCGGCTTTCCTCACAGGTTCTCACCCTTCCCTGCTCTCTTAAGAGGTCCGCGGGGTACTTTTTCTCACAGCGCATATTTTCCTGCTTGTAATAGTAGCAGAACTTTGCTCTTTTTACAACGAGAAATGTTGGCTTTCCTGACCTCTAAGGGGAAAGAAATGAGGTTACCGCCGCCTTCTTCTCTGCTACAATATAGAGGAGAAAGGAGGCTTGGTGAAAACATACAGAGAGTCTCTACTCCAGTTTGCCCTGGATGCAGGGCAATTGATGATGGAGAGCGGAGCGGAAACCTATCGAGTGGAAGAGTTGATTGACAGAATCTGCCTGAGTGTCGAACTCGAGCGCGTCGACAGCTTTGTCACGCCGACGGGGATCTTTGTCTCCATTCAACAAAAAGATGAGAGTTTCTCGCTGACTCGCCGCGTGCGACAGCGTGGCATCGACTTGCATCGCATTGAGGAGATCAACAGTCTTTCCCGTGAATTTGCTACGGGAGAAATGTCTGTAGAAGATGCACGCTTGAGATTAAAAGAGATCGCCTCTCTTTTGCCTTTTTCTAAACACGTGCGCTACGCCAATATCGCATTATTTGGTGCAGCTTTTGCCCTTCTTTATAAAGGTGGATTACAAGATGCGCTGAGCTCTGCGGTTCTGAGCGTCTTTTTGTACGCCTTTTTGCAAAGCAATTGGCTTCAGAGCACCAACTATTTCTTTCGTCCGCTCTTTGGCGCTACGGCGACTGCCATGGGCGCACAATGGTTAAGCGCCCTGTTTGTCCATATGAATAGAGACATTATCATTATTGCTACCATCATGCAACTTGTTCCTGGAGTCGCAATCACCAACGCAATACGAGACAGTATCTCGGGGGATCTGATCTCAGGTGTGACGCGTGGATCCGAAGCCGTTTTTGTCGCCATTGCCATTGCGCTGGGGGCTGGAATTGGCCTCTTTATCACAGGAGGCTTCTGATGCTTTTGGATTTGACATTGGCCTTTGTGAGCTCGGCCTGCGCTTCCCTGTTTTTTAATATATCCAGACGAAACATCGCATGGAGTGCTCTTGTAGGCGCCGCCGGTTGGGGCGTGTATCAGATCGTACTAGGGCTTTCGCAGCCGGAGACGGTGGCTACATTCATCGCTTCTCTTGTCATCGGTTTACTAGGCGAGTCCCTTGCGATCATCAGAAAAAAACCTGCCACCACCTTCATCCTGCCCGGCATCATCCCTCTGGTGCCCGGTGCCGGAATGTACTTTACGATGGTGGCGCTTCAGGCGCGGGATGTCTTTCTTGCTGCGACGCGTGGCATTCAGACGATCTTTATCGCCTTAGCGATAGCCTGTGGGCTAGTGATCAGCCTCACTCTCCTTCGTCTCGTGCGTCGTTATCAGCAAAAAAAGCCTGCAAGTGTTCCCCATATCGCTCGGGATTTAATAGAAAGACCCGAACATCGCGATAGTTCGTCAAACGAGTAAGCTTGCCTCCACGGATCTTTTTCAATACGGAATTTGACCCGGCGGCCACGACTTCATGCTGATCTTCCATCATCCGAATATTATAGAGGCACTCTGTGCCTTTTTTTGCGTATCCGATATTCTCTCCGCGGTCCACCATCTTTTTTTGGCGGTACAGATAGTAAGGGTGAAAATTCGCATCTTTTAGTCGTTGATACGCACGCGTTGTCATCTCTCCGGCAGACGGGTTGTCCTGGAGATCCTCCATTAACTTTGAACCTTTCTTCTTGCTCAATTGATGGATCGTGATGTTCTCAGGCTCCAGTTCGATCAGTCTTTCTAAGCTGTGCAGAAATTGCTGCAGGCTCTCTCCGGGAAGACCGGCAATCAGATCGGCATTGATAAGAAGTCCTTTTTCTTTAAAGTAGTGCACCCATTTCTTCATTTCAAGCGCGCTGGGACGCCCGACCGTCTGTAAAACTTCTTCCGAAAAAGTCTGCGGATTGATGCACACCCTGGTTGCGAATTGTGCAATCAGCTCCGCCTTCTCTTCAGTAAAACTGTCGATACGCCCTGCTTCAATCGTGTATTCCTTCAGTGAGTCTTTAGGAAAATACCGTTCAATCTGTTCTAACAGCGCGCTCAATTGCTCGGTGCGAAGAGACGACGGCGTCCCCCCTCCAACATAAACAATATCGACTGTCTTATTGTTCTCCTGTATTTTTTCGTGCAAAAGAGCCAGGTCTTCATAAAGCTGCGACAGATACAACTCGGAGAGTCTCTTTGTGTAGGGGACAGAGTGAAAACAGCAAAAATGGCAGATGGTGGGACAAAACGGCAAGCTGATATACAGACTCAGCTTGTCTCGATCCGATTCAAAAAAAGTCTTTTGATTGGCTTCCACTTCAAAGAGAAGATCTAATTTGTCTTCGCGCAAACGTCCATTTTCTAAAAGATCTTGTTGAATCGCACGCGTCGTCCATCCTTCCTCTCGCCGCATGTGAATCCACTTTAGCGGACGGACGCCGTGCATGATCCCCCATCCCCCCAGATCTTCCTTTTCCTCTGAAAAGTATTTGTGAATGCTCACCAGATAACTGTCGGAAGAGACCGAGAACTGATATGGAGGATCTTTTCTATAATCCGTGAAGAGATCTTTTTCTAGAGAGAAGTCGGCTTCTCCATCGCTCATCATCACCTCACCAAAAAAATCCTCCACCAAATAGCGCAGATGGAGGGCTTTTTTACCTGTGGCACGAAGACGAATCACGCGAAATCCTCAGGCGCGGAAAAACGCATTGGTGCGTTTCTCTCGACCGATGGTCGTGCTCGGCCCGTGGCCGGGATAGACGACCGTGTCGTCCGGAAGAGCATAGAGGATTTCCATCACGGAGTGCTCAAGTTCTTGCATGCTGCCGCCAAAAAGATCTGTGCGTCCAATGCTTCCGGCAAACAGGGTGTCCCCGCTTAATAGATTTCCTCCCGGCAGGAGAAAGCAGGTGCTTCCTCGGCTGTGACCGGGTGTCGAAAACGTCGGGATATCGATCCCTGCAAGATGGAGTGTTTCGTTTTCTTCAAAATAGTGAACCCCTTCGATGGAAAGAGGAGTCCTTGTCATCTGCGACGTATAATTGTGTCTGTCGCTCTCAAGAATCGATTGCTCATTAACGGATGCATAGACAGGGACATCGTAGAGATCACGATATTTGGGAACGCCAAGAATATGATCGGCATGACCGTGCGTGAGAACGATCGCCACGATCTTTGCTCCGGACTCAACGACGGCTTTTTCTATCTTCGGGTGGACTTCACCGGGATCGAACAGGATCCCCTCCCCTGTCTCCTCATGAACATACAGGTAACAATTGACACTCATCGAAGGAAGAGTTAGTACTTTTAACATCAAAAACCTCGCTTACTATCTAGTAGGATCGTAACAGGACCGTGGTTACAAAGGGTGACTTCCATCATGGCGCCAAATACCCCCATTTCCACGCGAATACCCTGTTCACGAATCAAAGTGGCAACCCGCTCATATAGTCGATCGGCTTCTTCACCGCTGGCGGCGTGGACAAAAGAAGGTCTCCTCCCTTTTCTCGCGTCACCGTAAAGAGTGAATTGGCTTATCAAAAGGACTTCCCCTCCGACATCGGACAGGGAAAGATTGATTTGATCATTGCTGTCGTCAAAAATACGAAGCCCTGCAATTTTTGACGCCATATATTCGGCATCTTTTTCGGTATCGTCTCGAGAAACCCCGAGCAAAACAAGAAACCCGTTTTGAATGGCTCCGGTTGTTTCACCGGCGACCTGGACCTGTGCGTGCGTGACACGCTGGACAACGGCTCGCATTAGAGTCTGTGCACCTCCATAATGTTTTTCACACCCTTCAATTGCTTAATCGCCCGATCGAGCTCTTCTACGTTATGGACATCAAAGTCAAGCATCAAAGACGCGACGCGGTCGTTGTTGACTTTTGCAGAGAGCCCTCGCAGATAGATCTTTTGTGTCTGTAGGGCTGCTGTGACATCCCCAAGAAGGCCCGGTCGATCCTGACCGATCACCTTGACCTTTGCAGTATGTGCAATCGGCTGCGTCTCGTTCCATTCCACATCGATAAATCGGTTGAATTCATCGCCGGTTTTTGAGAAGTTCGTGCAGTCACTTCTGTGGATGGTGACGCCGCTTCCTCTGGTGATAAACCCGATGATTTTATCCCCGGGGATGGGGTTACAGCACTTGGCAAAGCGCACCAGCATGTCGTCCATCCCTTCGACGACGATGCCACCCTCGGCTTTACTCGGCTTGGGCGAGCGGATAATGCGGACATCTTTTTCTTCTTCCACCAGATGTTCTTTTATCGTAGGAATCACCTGACGAAGTGAAAGACCTCCATAGCCGATGGATGCGTACAGCTGCTCGAGATTTTTAATCGTCAGCTTTGACGCCAGTTCTTTCATGACGGGCTCAGGGAAGGCGTCTTTGATATTGAGATTGTATTTTCGAAGCTCCTTCTCAAGCATCTCCTTTCCTTTTTCGATATTTTCAAGGAGATTGGCTTTTTTGAAGAAGTTCTTGATCTTATTTCTTGCCTGGGAAGACTGGACAAAGAGAAGCCAGTCGCGGCTGGGTCCCTGAGAACCCTTTGAGGTGAGAATTTCCACCATGTCGCCGAGTTTGAGCTGATAATTCAGCGGCACGATTCGGCCGTTTACCTTTGCTCCCACACAGTGATTACCGACATCGGTGTGAATTTTATATGCAAAGTCAACCGGTGTGGAGCCGTCGGGCAATTCGATGACATTGCCTCTTGGCGTGAACACATAGACATGCGTGTTGTAAAGATCCATCTTGACCGAGTCGATGAATTCCGCAGGATTCTCGAGATCTCTCTGCCACTCCATCATCTGATCGATCCAGTTGAAGTCGGTATCCTTGGCGATCTCCCCTCGCTGCTTGGCCTTGTATTTCCAGTGGGCAGCGACACCGTATTCAGCCACCTGATGCATCTCTTCGGTGCGGATCTGGACCTCAAAAGACTGCCCAATGGAGCTTAGCACAGTGGTGTGCAAGCTCTGATACATGTTGGGCTTGGGCATCGCAATATAATCTTTAAAGCGGCCCGGCATGGGTTTATAACGGCTGTGAATCAGGCCTAGCACCGCATAGCATTGCTCAAATTCTTTGACGATGACTCGTATGGCCATGATGTCATGAATTTCCTCAAAGGCCCGATTCTTAAAAGTCATCTTTTTGTAGATGCTGTATAGGTTTTTAGGTCGACCATAGATGGTATGCGGAATACCCATCTCATCTAACTGGGTGGAGATATCGTCGATCATAGAGGAGATTTCTTTTTCTCTCTCTTTTCGCTTCATATCCACTTTTTGGACGAGTTCTTCGTATTTTTCTGGCTCTTTGTATCTAAATGCCAGGTCCTCCATCTCCCACTTCATGCGGAAGATACCAAGACGGTGGGCAATCGGCACATATATCTCTAACGTCTCGTCAGCTGTGGCGATCCGACTCGATCCCTGCTTGTATTTGAGTGTACGCATATTGTGGAGTCGATCCGCCAGCTTCACCAGAATGACGCGAAGATCCTCACTCATCGCCAAGAGCATTTTACGGAAGTTTTCGGCCTGTTGGATCTCACGAGACTCATATTTAATGCGCTCAATTTTGGTGACCCCGTCGACAATCTCTGCGACCGCTTCTCCGAACTCGGCTCGAAGCACTTCATAATCGTACGGAGTATCTTCGATCACATCATGCATGAGACCGGCAATGATCGTGTCTTCATCGAGCTTTAGTTCCGCTAAAATAAGAGAAACAGAAATCGGATGAACGATATATGCTTCACCGGAGTTTCTCAACTGCCCTTCGTGCGCATCCGAAGCAAAGAGATACGCTTTTTTGATCCGTTCTCGATCGAAAGGTACATTCATTTTTTCCAATTCCCCTAGATATTGATCCAGGGACAACGGAGGTTGAATCATTATTCGTACTTCACGATACTTTCTACTTGATAGCCTTCAAGTGTTTTTCGTCCAGGAAGATCACAGAGTTCCACGAGATACAGGCATCCCGCCACGACGGCGCCTAAACTCTCTGCCATCTGGATCGCAGCTTTGGAAGTGCCGCCTGTTGCCAACAGGTCGTCAACAATTAATACCCGATCCCCCTTCTTAATGGCATCTTTATGCATTTCCAAAAAGTCAGTACCGTATTCCAGTTCATAGCTCTGACGTAAAACGTCAAATGGGAGTTTCCCCGGCTTTCGAATCGGAACAAAGCCTTTACCCATAGCGTACGCTAAAGGCGCTCCGACGATGAAACCGCGCGCTTCAGCGGCGAGAATCAGGTCAAAGTCAAAGGTCTTTGACACCTCTACCATCTCATGGATGGCTTCGCGAAAAGCTTGCGGGTCTTTTAGCAGCGTCGAAATGTCTTTAAAGCTGATGCCCTCAATAGGATAGTCTTCGATGACTCGTATATGGTCAATTAGTTTCACTCCATGCCTCCAATATGGACTGGGACTGCCGGTACAGAAGCGAATCTTCTAAGTCAAATCGCTCGTTGCCATCGGCAAAGTGGATCTCCAGTCGGTCGTTGTGTCTAGTATACGAAATGATACCTAATTCTTCAAATATTTTCATAGATAGAAAACGCCTGGCAGCCCGCAGTGGATCCCGCCAATCGAGCGTCTCCTGTGTCTTGAGTTCCCGATAGAACTCGACAAGTGTCTCTCGGGTGGGAAGAAGATCGATGAAGCCTTCTTGCAATCTCTCGCGTGGATCCATAAGAACCGTCAGATTTGGAAGCGGGGCGCCATCAAATACAAAGTCCACCTCTTCCCCGTCGTTTTCCATCCGGGTCAGCGGAAGGAGTACGGATTCCTGTAGAAGATCTGGATCGTAGTGGATGATCCTCTGTATCAGATCTTCATAATATGGAATGAAAAAGGGCTCGTGATAACTGGGCAAGAGATGTCGCAGTCGAAAATCCACCATCTGCAGCTGCATGCTGAGGACCCCACGAAAGACATTTCGCTTTATTTCGAACAGGATATCGTATGACTCCCCTTCTACGAGTATATCGGCTACAGGTGAAAAGTGAATAAAGCGGTGTGACATGCCCCCCTTAGTAAAGGTAAGAGCAAAGGCCTTTCCGGTTCTTCCCATTTCTCGGATGGACTCTAGGGTCATATTTCGAAGAAGAAACCGCACAGGATCGTTGCCTCTTCCAAAAGGCTCCATTTTTTCGAGCTCGTCCAAGAGGTAGATGCCGACTTCCGTATGCTTAAGAGGAATGTACCACTGTGTCTCTCTCGTCTCATTAAGTGGGAGTTGTCGGACTTCCTCGTGAAAAGCTTTCTCAAACGCGTGAAAATCCTCAAGGAGCAATTCTAATCCCGCCGCTTGACGATGACCGCCAAAACGAGTGAGATGCTTCTCGCAGGCAGCGATCGCACCGAGGAGATCAAATCCCTCTGGGGCTCTTCCGGAGCCAATCAGTCGATCATCTTCTAAGGCGAAGAAAATGGCGGGTCGTCCACTGGTCTGAACGACTTGGGAGGCGGCGAGTCCGACAAGGCCCCTCTTCCATGTTTGATCATAGCGTAAGATGGCAGGCTCCAGAGGATGAGCAGAAATACCTGTGCTCATTTCTTCTGTCAGCACCTTTCGCTTTTCGTTGGCCTCAAGACACTCTTGAAGAGCGTTCTGCGCTTCAAGCGGATCGTCTGTATCGAGTAAGACAAAAGCGTGCTCGGGATGATCGAGTCTTCCCGGTGCATTTAAAAGTGGTGCCAGGCGGAAGGAAATATCTTCACTTCGCACATCTCTGGCATCCATCGTAACGTGATGCAACCAAGCTTGAAGCCCGGCAGAGGGATGGGTGAAAAGCTCTCTTAATCCCTGCTTGACGATGTAGCGATTTTCATCTAGTAGAGGCATCAGGTCGGCGATGGTGCCGATCATCGCAAGAGCTGCAAGCCCTTCTGGCACAAAGAGTCCTGATGAGCTGAGGAGACGGTAGATGACACCCGAACCACTTAAGTCGGGAAACGGATAGCGATCGAGTTTTGGATTGACGACGGATGTGGCAGAGGGGATTTCGCCCTTTGGCTCATGGTGATCGGTGATGATCACATCCATGTCGCGCATCAGCGCTTCCGTTTCCTCCACACTGGTAATCCCGCAGTCAACGGTGATCAAAAGGTCTGTATCAGCGGGAATTCTTGATAGAACGTTTGGGCTCAGTCCATATCCGTCCGTATAGCGGTTCGGAAGTAAAACGGTCGGTGTCAGCCCATGGTGGCGAAGAAAGCGTGAGAGGATCGCTGAGGAGCTGATGCCGTCGGCATCATAGTCACCGATGACGGTGATATGCTCTTTTCTCTCTATCGCCTCTGCGATGCGCTGATGCGCTTTGTCCTGTCCAGGTAGTGCAGACATGGGAGCAGACGGATGTAAAAACTTCATCATGTCCTCTACGCCTCTTGCCCGCAGCACCTTCTCTAAAATAGAAGAAGGCCCTTTCTCAACGGGCAGGGCCTCCCATCGCTTACTATAATACTTCATTGTGCTCAGTCGGCTCGACGACTTGCTGAATGTCCTCTTTGATCCGCTGTTCTTCTTTTTCACGCTCATAGACAGTAATGCGCTGTTTTAGATTGAAGTTTTCGGACTCCAACTGTTTGGTGCGATGTGTCTTTTTCCTCGAGTCAAACAGACCGATCAGAAACAGGATCAGTGCGCCAAAAAGAGCGGAGATCAAAATGATCAGCGCCAAGGACACTTCGACTTTGGTGAAGATGAAATTCACCGAAACCGGAGCGGCGTTGACGACCGTAAAGGCGGTGATGATCAACACGAGGATCATGATAAAGATGACAGATTTTTGCATTACTTCACCTGCTTTCTAGTCACGATAAGCGCCCATAGCGGACCGGCGATGCAGACGGAGGAATAGGTACCAACTATAATACCCCAGAAAAGCGGGAGAGCAAAAATCTTCACCGAATGAACGCCGAAAATATAGAGCATCAGCACCACGACAGAAGTCGTCATGGAAGTAACCACACTTCTAGACAGTGAGCGGTCGATACTCCTGCCGGTGAGTGCCCAGTACTCTTTTTTCCCGACGCCTTTAGCGCTCTCTCGAATTCGATCGAAGATGACGATCGTGTCATTGATTGAATAACCCACGATCGTTAAGACAGCGGCAATAAAGCTTCCGTCGACGGTGATGCGAAACAGTGCATAGATCCCCATCAGCATCAGCACGTCGTGAATGAGGGTGATGATCGCCACCACGCCATACGTGAGTTGAAAGCGGAACCAGATGTATATGAGCATGCCAAGCGCTGCGATCGCGATGGAATAGACAGCGCGACGTGAGATCTCTTGGCCAATGTTCGGGCCAAACAACTCCACTTGCATCTGTGCATCATCCGGCAACGAGAAATCGTTCTTCAGTTTTGCCATGATTTCCTGGCGCTGTGAGGCATTGAGTGACTGCGACGTCTTGATAAAGACGATTTCCGAATCGCCGGCACTCTGTTGAATGACGGGATCTAAATCAAACGGCTCGAGACTCTCTCGAATGGCCGCTGAGTCTGTGGCGCTCTTAAACGGAATAGATAACATGGTGCCGCCTGTGAAGTCGACGCCCAAGTTAAATCCCCACACCAACACAGCTAATAAACCGGCAAGGATGAAGATCGCGGAGAAGGCGACAAAGATCTTATAATGCTTCATTATCTTCATGGCCGACCTCCTTCTTCACGTAAAAATTTGTTTTTCTGAGCGCGGGAATGGTGATGGCATACGAGAGCAGCGAGCGAGTCACCACGATGGCGCTGAACATGCTCAGAAGAATACCTAAGCTCAGTGTGATAGCGAAGCCTTTAATGGGACCTTCCCCAAAGTAGTATAAGATGACCGCCGCAAGAAGCGTGGTGACATTGCTGTCGACGATCGTGGTCATGGCTCGTTTAAAGCTAGAGCGAAGCGAGCTTCTCAGCGATTTTCCCAATCCCAGCTCTTCTCTTAGCCGCTCAAAGATAATGACATTGGCGTCCACCGCCATGCCGATCGAAAGGACCAGGCCTGCGATGCCGGGGAGCGTCAAAGTAGCGCGGAAAAGGATCATCAAGAGAAACAGGAGCGCCGTGTAAAGCACAAGGGCAATACTGGCGAGCACGCCCGGTAGACGATAGCGTATTGACATAATCAGCACGACGAGGACAAAACCGAGAATGCCTGCGAAAACGCTTTTTGACAGAGCTTCTCTACCCAGCGTCGCGTCAATATAGCTTGTCTGCACTTCCTGTAGGGAAATAGGAAGTGCGCCACCTCGGATAAGATTTGACAGTGAGATGGCTTCTTCCGGAGTAAAGTTTCCGGTAATCATCAATTCTTCTGTAGAGAGGACTTTTTCCACCATCGGCGCCGAAATCACTTCTCCATCAAGAACAATGGCGATCTGTCCGACTTTGGCGGCGTACTTCTCTACGATGTCACGTGAAGCGTCTGCGAAGAGGTCGGCGGCTTCCTTACTGAGGGTAAAGACGACCGTGCTCTGATTGTACTGGTCCATACCCACCCCGGCGTCCTTGAGGCTGTCGCCGCGAAAAAGAAGCTTTCCGGGAAAGTCCCCCGTCACCGGCATCCCTGCGACCACAAATTCCCCCTCGTTCACTTGATAGAACTCGAGGATGGCGGTCTTGCCAATCGAGGCAAGCGCGGCATCGACGTCTTTTGCCCCCGGCAATTCAATGCGAATTCGATTGGAGCCGGAACGAGTAATATTCGGTTCGTTCAGCCCGAATGAGTCGACCCTTCGCGTCAGCACGGCTTTGGTCTGTTCCAAAAGCTGATCAAATTCCTGATTGCTGAGATCTCCCTGTTCTCCTTCAAAGACGACCGCCACGCCGCCTTCGATGTCAAGTCCCAATGCGAGTCGTGAAATCCACGCGTCCATAGAACCAAATCCCAGGAAAGTACCCCATGCGATCGCGATGATCACAAGAATGCTGACGAGCAGGAAAAGTGATTTATTCTTCATGTTTTCTCCGTTGCTCGAAAGTAGTATTTATACAATAGTCACATAATAGTCCAAGGTGCCAAGAGCGTCAATAGATGCGCTCTAATGTCTCCACATGTGTGTGGGCTAGTTTGACATATTTTTCCGCATGACTGCGCAGCCCTTTGATTTCTTCTTCTGAGAGCGAGCGAACCACCTTTGCAGGAGAGCCCATAATCATGCTGCCTTCTGGAAATGACTTTCCCGGTGTGACGACACTTCCTGCAGCGACAATCGAGTGCTTGGCGATCGTCGCACCGTCTAGGACAATGGCGCCCATCCCGATGAGAGACTCGTCTTCTACCGTACACGCGTGAAGCACCACGTCGTGGCCGAGGGTGACAAAGGATCCGACGATCAACGGGTTTTCCTCTGTGTTGTGGAGGACACAACCGTCTTGTACACTGGTTCCCTCCCCTATGCTGATATAGTTCATATCACCGCGCACAACGGCTTGAGGCCATATGCTGGAATCTTTTCCAATCGTGACGCGACCTATCACCGTCGCTTCCGGAGCGACAAATGCGTCGGGGTGTATGTCGGGACTGTGCCCTTTATATTTGTAGATCATGTGAATCTTCCTTTCTGATGACGGCAAGATACAGCGCCATCTCGACTCTTTTTCTTTCCAACTCGCAGCTGAGCGCGTGCGGCTCTGTCATTGTGCCGTTTTCATGCTGTGCATGCGCGTGGCAACCTCCGGAACAATAGTACTTGGCCCAGCAGGAGACGCAGGCGGGTTTATCAAATAGGCTCAGCATAGAAAACGACTGATGAAGTTTCTTATTATATATTCCCTTACCCAACGTTCCCAAGAGGAATTCTTCTTGACCGACAAACTGATGGCAGGGATAGATATCCCCTGAGGGAGTGACAGCTACGTATTCACTTCCCGCTCCGCAACCTCGTGTTCTTTTCGTCGAACAAGGTCCACGCGCAAGGTCCATTTCGAAGTGAAAGAAATGATATTTATCCGGGTCATGACGTCGGCTCGCCATGTCCCTTGCCAGTGTCTCGTATTCCTCTAAGAGAATCGGCAGATGCTCTTCGGTCAGCGAAAAGCCCATTGA
Source organism: Tissierellia bacterium (assembly GCA_012841045.1). Classification (GTDB taxonomy): domain Bacteria; phylum Bacillota; class Clostridia; order Peptostreptococcales; family Acidaminobacteraceae; genus DUVM01. The sequence continues at coordinate 24,240 of DUVM01000058.1, forward strand.
GCTCTCGCCGACGACAGGTTCCATGGACAGATTTTTTAAACCCATCTCGTGCAAATGAAGAATCTCTCTGACGAATCGAGGCTGAAATCGAGTAAACGTCCCTCGAATATAGTGAGACCGATCGCCACGTTTTTTCACGAAAGACTGGATATTTGGAAGGATGGTTTGATAACTGCCTTCGTCCCCCCACGTGCGTCGCAGCGCGTCGTTGGTTTCCTCTGTGCCATCTATACTTAATACCACGTTATCCATGGTGTCATTTAAATAATCCTGCGTCTTCTCATCGAGAAGCATGGCATTGGTAGTGAGTGTAAAGC
>DUVM01000059.1 GCA_012841045.1 Tissierellia bacterium
CACCGCGGTTGGAGTCATGTAACGTACGAACTCCTAGAGATGTTTTCCTCGCCCCGTTAGTTGCTTCCCTTGGCTCTTGTTGCTGCTTACCCTACAAGAACGTTTACACAAAACTCTTTACACTACCGATGCGTATCGCGTAGTCTTCTCGCATTACTATCTTCCTCCTTAAAACTCTGTCATTGTAAAAATCATTCTTCACCTGGCACTATATCGTCTGCTGCAGCTGCATGCATGAGTAATGAATGCATAAAAAAACAGACGAGAAATATCCCTCGTCTGTTTGCCTAAGAAAAATCATTTTCTTATTTTGTTCTAATCGGTCAGTTGTATCCACTTTGCCGCTATCAATTCGGCAATTCCCTTGATCAGGATTACCTCATCCTCTGTAAATCTCGCCTTATGCGGGCTGTCCCAGTCAATGACAGCGACAGGTTCTCCCTGCACGACGATCGGGCAGACAAGTTCCGAACGCGAAGCGCTATCACACGCAATATGCCCTGGAAACGTCAGGACGTCGTCGACCTTGATCACCTCACGGGAAGCAAACGCTTTACCACAGACACCTTCACCGATAGGAATCCTGTGACATGCCGGCTCACCTTGGAAGGGGCCTAGGACGAGTTCCTCCCCGTTAAAGAGGTAAAAACCTGCCCAGTTGAGATCATCTACCAGCCCCATCATCAAAGAGGAAAGATTGCTCAGCGTTGCCACGCGATCTTTTTCAGCGTGAAGCTGCGAGTCGACAAGAAGAAGGAGCGTCTCATATCGCTCACTTCTTGGGAGTGTCTTTAATGCATGTAGAGATACGGACATAACGCCTCCTACAAAAAGCTAAATAGATCTAATTGATTGGTTTCACTGAGGCCTTGAAGTACGCCGAGGTTTCTAAGCGCCTCGACGGCTGTTTTATTGAGTTTGGCTCGAGCACTGAGATCTTCAATGGAGAGAAAAGCCCCGTCTTCACGCGCTTCAGCAATACCTAGAGCGGCGTTCTCCCCCACTCCGGCAATCGCCCGCAGCGGCGGGAGGATCTTTCCATCTTCTAGCAAAAACTTCTGTGGATGTGAATCGTAGAGTTTGGGTGTGGCAAAATCCAATCCACGAGCATACATTTCGTACACCACTTCCATCAGCGCAAGTGTCTCGCTCTCCTTGTCCTTCCCGCGGCTTTCTTCTCTGGGGGCCTTCAGTTCGTCAAGGGCAGCGTCGAGCCCTCGGCACATGCGCGCCACATCAAAGGTGTCTACCTTGGTGCTAAAATAAGCTGCATAGAAAGCTGCCGGAGCATGGAGTTTGTACCAGGCAATACGAAAACCGTTGAGCACATATGCGACGGCGTGGGCTTTGGGGAACATATAGCCCATTTTGTTGCAAGAGTCGATATACCACTGATCAATGCCCGCTTCCTGCATGGCAGTAATCTCTTCTTGCGTCAGTCTGGCGCCTCCTTTTACCTTGCCCATGATGTCAAACGAAGTGGAGCGCGAGAGTCCTTTTTGCTGGCAGTAGATCATAATCTGCTCTCGTGTGGCGATCACATGCTTAAAGTCTACGGTCCCCTCTCGCACCAGTTCCTGCGCATTTCCTGCCCAGACATTACTGCCGTGGCTGAGCCCTGACACGCGCACAAGGTCTTCAATTCCTCCGATGTGCACTTCGCTGAGAATGCCTCTTGTAAACGTCGTGCCGAATTCGGGAACTCCTAGGGTTCCTTTCCCGAGAGACCACCTCGTATCTTTCAGTTGCAGCACATCTACTCCGTTGAAGAGGCGTAAGACTTCCTGATCACGTAAGGAGATATCGTGTGGGGAAAATCCTGAGAGAGCTTCCAGATCGTGTAGGAGCGTTGGAACATCATGCCCCAAGATATCTAGCTTCATCAGCCTGCCCTTCAGTGCGTCATAGTCAAAGTGCGTGGTGATGACACCGCTGTCCGCGTTATGTGCCGGGTATTGAATCGGCGTAAACTCATAAATTGACACGCCGCGTGGAATCGTGATGATGCCTGCAGGGTGTTGCCCGGTGCTCCTTCGAATCCCCTCTAAACGCGAACTGATTCGATTGATCTCCGGCTCAGGCAGTTCCCTACCTCTATTTTCAAAGTACGACTTCGTGTATCCATAAGCGGTTCTGTCTTTGACAGCACTGATCGTGCCCCCTTTAAACACAAGATCTTCTCCAAAAAGTTCCCCTGTATAGGCTTGGATCTGCAGTTGAATAACGGGGGCAAAGTTAAGATCGATATCGGGCTCTTTGTTGCCGTCAAATCCGATGAACGACTCAAAAGGAATGTTAAAGCCGTCTTGATACATTGTTTTATCACAGTGCGGACATTTTTTCTCCGGCATGTCAAAGCCATTTTCTACTTCCGGATCTTCATTAAATTCAAAGTGCGCACAGGAGGCGCAGGCGTAATGTGCCGCCAGTGGATTGACTTCTGTGATCCCCGCCATGGTGGCGGCAAAAGAAGAACCTACACTGCCTCGACTTCCGACGATATAGCCCATTTCCTCGGAGCGAAGAACAAGCTTTTGGGCGGCGATATATAATACAGCGTAGCCATTTCCTATGATGCCCTGGAGTTCCTCTTCTAGGCGTTCACTGACCGGCTCAGGTAGTGGTGTTCCGTACAAAGAAGCCGCCTTATCAAAGCAGATGTTTCGCAAGAGCTCGTCACTATGGTCGATCGTAGGGGGATATTTCCCCTTTTTCAAGGGATATAACTGGGGAATGGATTGAGCAATTTTTACTGTATTGTCGATGACAATCTCTCTCGCTTTGTCCTTTCCAAGAAAAGAGAACGCTTGGAGCATCTCATTAGTGCGTAGGAAAGTATATCCGGGCTTTGTCTCAAGCGTATATCCTCGGTTTTGTCCTTCGCGGACAATGTTGCGATAGAGAAAGTCGGGGGGATCAAGGTATCGACTGTGCGTGGTGGCGACAAGCGGAATCTGCAATTCATCTGCCAGTTCCTTTATTTTCATCTGAATCTCGATGATGTCGTCTGTCCCACTCACCCGCTGCCTCTCTAAAAGCGTGTGGTGTTGCACAGGCGGCTGAATTTCCAAAAAGTCGTAGAGCAAAGCCCTCTCACGAAGTTTCTCTGGATCTTCAGCATTATAGATGGCTTCAAACAACTCGCCCGCACCGTCCCCGCTGCCGAGCAAAAAATTATCTCCCAGATTCTTCAGGCGGCTCCTGGGGATCGCCGGTCCTCTGTGATCAATGTGATGCAAGTTGGCGTCGCTCAAGAGTTCATAGAGGATGGGTAGCGACCCTTCCTTTGCAGCCAGAAGCGTAAAAGAGTATTTTCTCGAACTGGCTAGATAAAAGGCGTCATCGACTTTTTCATTTAACTGGCGGAAGGTAGTAATGCCCTCCTGCTGGTAGCGCATCAAAATCGTGCTGAGAATCTTTCCGCAGACCATGGCATCATCAAGCGCTCTGTGATGCTGCGTTTGTTTGATTTTAAGCACTCTCGCCATTCTTTTTAAATTGTGCGTGCGAAGCTCCGGATGCGCCAGATAACTGAGCGCCAGGGTATCCACCGCCTGGAAGTCACATGCCATCCCCGTTCGCTTAAAAGCGGCACGAAGAAACGCACTGTCGAAATTGCTATTATGTGCCGCAATCGGTGCGTCTGCAACAAACTCTACTAGTTTTTGCAGCGATTCTTCAAGAGAAGGCGCGTGGTCCACCATCCCCTGTGTGATCCCTGTCAGCTCCGTCGTGAAGGCAGGTATCGGTTGGTTCGGCCGCACGAGGCTAGAGAACGTGTCAACCACTTCAAAGTTGTGAATTCTCGCCGCTCCGATTTCAATGATCTCATCGCGATCTGGGCGTAACCCGGTTGTCTCTAAGTCCACAGCGACAAATGTCCCGTCAAAAGCTACGTCATCAGGGAGAGTAAACGGCAGCGTTTCATCGTCATAGAGCACCCCTTGCATCCCGTAGATGACCTTTATAGGGAGCTTTTCCACCAGGGCGCTGAGTCTTGGATAAGAGAGCAAATTCATATGATCGGTGATGGCGATGGCTTCCATCCCGTAGTGAACGGCTCTTTCTAGCAGCGCATCGGCGTCCACCACACCGTCGACCTCACTCATATTTGTCAGGGCACTGAGTTCAACACGCTTGATCTCACTGTCGTCTCCTGGAATGACGGGAGCATCCACCTCCTGCCATTTCTGGGGTTGGATGACCATGCATCCGTCATATTCACTGTAGCTGAGCTGACCTCGGACACGATAATATTTGCCCGCTTGTAAGAATTCGTCGAGTGTCTTTTGCTCTCCGGGAGAAGCAAAGATAGTAAAAGGCAAAGAACCGCTTCCATCATAGATGGCACCGTTATAGAGAATTCGGTCATTTTTTGTCCTTCGAGACGACAAGCTGATCAGTTCCCCTTGAACGATGAGCCCCTTCTGAGGTCCCTGCTCAAGCGCTTCAGCAATGGTCGCCGTACGGGCAGCTACGTCCCCAATATGTTTTGAAGCGCTTCTCTTGCGCTCCTTACGCTGCGGCGTGTTTTGATGGACGGCTACCAATTCTTGCATTTCGCGCCGAATTCTCTCAGCGACGTCTATCTCTTCGGGTGAATCGGTTGTTGTATTCAGCAAATCTTGCGGGCTGTCTAGCAGCTCAGCCTCTACGAAGAGGTCTTGAGGAGGCAATTCCTCGGGCAAAGGCTCAGCTGCCATCTCTTCTATTTGGGATTCATGAAAAGGTGTTTCTTCTGAAGGAGAAACATGTTCAGGCTCTTGAAAGGGTGAACAAGAGACGTCCCCACGATCCCAGCATCTGTATTCTTCAACGAGCTTCTCCCAGTTTTCCTGCGAGTCATCAAAATGAAGTACTCCGTCCTTCTCCTCAATGGAGACAGACAGATTCAAATGAGAAAGGCTCTCTCGAAGAAAGTCAATTTCTTTCCAGTCTGAGACATCCTTCACCGTGACATCGAGCCCCGTCACTTCCTTTAAATCATCGGCACATGCCGCGATGTCAGCAGAGCGAGCGCCTTCAATATACAAAAGAAGCCGCTGTTCGGAAGAAAACGCGATAGCGCGCAGGAGCGACGCTCCGGGAATAAGCTGAGAAAGTCTATCGGTTAAGAACGACATTCGCCATCCTTTCTATTTCATCGAGTAACGCATCGACCAACTCTTCCTGTGGCAGTTTGGCAATAATCTCTCCTTTTCGAAAAAGGAGCCCTTCTTTTATTCCTCCGGCAATCCCGACATCTGCGTCTCTTGCTTCACCGGGACCATTGACCGCACAGCCCATAATCGCAACCCGCAGAGGAATGTCGTGGCCTTCCATGGCCTTTGTCACTCGATCGATCATCGGCAACAAATCGATGCGTGTGCGGGCACAGGTCGGGCAAGAGATCAGCTCAAATCCTTTCCTGAGACCTAGGCAGCGTAGGATTTCCTTTGCCGGAGCGATCTCCTCTTCCGGCGGACCGCTGATGGATACCCGGATGGTATCTCCTATTCCTTCACTCAATAAGGTGCCGATCCCCACAGAACTTCGGATCAAAGAAGTGCTCAAGGGGCCGGCTTCTGTGACCCCGAGATGAAGCGGATAAGGGAATTCTCTGGAAATGGCTCTATTGAGGGAAATGTTGAGCGGGACACTGCTCGCCTTTGCGCTCAGGACCAGATCTTCAAATCCCTCCTCTGTAAACAGCGCAACACTTCGGCGGAGACTTTCTAGCATCGCCGCCTCTTTGTCTATTGCGCTCTCGAGGATCTCTTTTTCAACGCTTCCGCTGTTGACACCGATCCGGATGGGAATTTTCTTTTCTTTTGCTAAGGCAATGATCTCTTTTAGACTCTTTTTTGGCATGTTGCCGGGATTGATGCGAATTTTGTCCGCTCCGTATTCCATGGAAAGAAGAGCCAGTTCAGGAGAAAAGTGGATATCTGCGATAAGAGGAAGTCGAATCTGTCTCTTGATGTCAGATAAGGCTTTTGCGCTTTCGATGTCCGGAACACTGACTCGGATCAATTCACATCCCAAAAGATCAAGGCGGTGGATTTGAGCCACCGTCGCCTCGACATCTCTCGTATCGGTATTGGTCATCGACTGAATGCGCACCGGATGTTCCCCTCCGATGCCCACTGAGCCGACCATGACACTTTTAGTAAACATTCTCACTGGAATAGCCTCACGATGTCCTGATACGTGATAAAAACAATCAATAGTAAAAGTAAAATCAATCCGGCTGTATGGACCATTCCCTCTTTTTCAGGCGGGATGGGTTTTCCTCTGAGCATCTCGATGAGTATAAAGAGGAGTCTGCCGCCATCTAGCGCCGGAATCGGCAGCAAGTTGACAACGGCGAGATTGAGAGAAATATATGCCGTCAGCATGGCAAGGCTGATAATGCCTCCCCTGGCGCTTTCTCCCACGAAAGTAGCCAGTCCGATCGGACCGACGACGCCCTCCAGATTTGCTTTTCCTGTAAAAAGATCTCGGAAAAAGCCCAGCATCATGGTGAGAAGAAAGCCGACTTGCTTGAAAGTATATGACAAAGCGGTGAGGGGATTTCTCGACGTGCCCCTAACAATCCCGATGACCATTCTGCCATCGCTCTCTTCGGGCATGACGCGAAACGTAAAAGTTTCTCCATCTCGTTGTACATCCAACACCAATTCGCCCTCAGCTTCTCCAATGATCATGAGAGCTTCCTCCCATGTCGAGATAGATTTCCCGTTAATCCCTGTAATCGTGTCTCCTGCCAACATGCCAGCTTCCTGTGCAGGCGAATTGGGGGTGATTTCCGAGAGCGTAAGCGTAGGTTGGCCCAAGCTGAGATTGATGACGAGGATAATGAAGAAGGCAAGAAACAGATTCATCATGGCGCCCGCTACAATGACTCCAAATCTCTGCGCAGGTGACTTGGAGTTGAAGCTGTCTTCGGCGTCGCTATCCGTATCCTCTCCTTCCATCTTCACAAATCCTCCGATGGGAAGAGCACGCAAAGCGTAGACCGTATTGTTTTTCTCTTTTTTCCAGATGGTGGGTCCCATGCCGAGCGCGAACTCATGGATGCGAATCCCGGCACGTCTTGCCATCACGTAATGGCCCAGTTCATGGACAAAGACGATGATATTAAAGACGAGGACAAAACTGATGAGTGTCCTAATCAAAATGTTCCTCCAAATATTCTCTGACGACTTCCTTTCTCTCAAGGAGTTGATACAGAGATGGTTTATTTATTTTTTTAATGTCAGACATGGCGCGGCGAATCCAGTCGGTAATGTCGTAAAACCCCGCCTTGCCTTCGAGATACTTCTCTACCATCCACTCGTTGGCTACATTGAGAACCATGGGTCGATCTCCCCCCACCTGCAGCGCTTCGATGCAGAGAGCTAAGCCCGGAAAACGTTCTTCGTCAACAGAAGCAAAATCTAGAGACCCCACTGATAGAAGATCCACACGAGGCCATGTGTTTTCCAGGCGCTCCGGATAACTTAAGGCATAGCTGATCGGCAGACGCATATCCGGGGTGCCAAGCTGTGCGATGATCGATCCGTCTTGAAACTGAACCATCGAATGGACGATGCTCTGTCGGTGAATCAGCACCTCAATCTGCTCAGGCTCCAGATCAAAGAGCCAACGTGCTTCCATGACCTCCAATCCTTTATTCATCAGCGTAGCAGAATCTATCGTAATTTTTTTGCCCATGGACCAGTTGGGATGTTTAAGCGCCCTGCCGGCATCGGCCTTCTCTATTTCCTCTCTCTTCATATCCCGAAAAGCCCCGCCTGACGCGGTGAGAAAGATTTTTTCCGGTTTTTCTTTCGGTGAAGCTTCCAGACA
>DUVM01000060.1 GCA_012841045.1 Tissierellia bacterium
ATCCAGGGAATTCCAAAAGATCAGCTCCCCAGCGCGCGTAAGATTTTAAGAAACGAAGGCTATCTGCTGATTCCGCTGATCTCGATCATTTACTTTCTCGTCGCCGGTTATACGCCGACAAAAGCCGCTTTCTACGCGATTGTCCTTAGCCTCGCCATCGCCGTTGTCGTCGGGCTCATTCGAAGAAAGAATCGATTCGGGATAAAGGAATTTCTCGGTGCGATGGAGTCGGGCGCAAGAAGCGCCATCGGTGTCGCCTGTGCCTGCGCCTGCGCCGGCATGATCGTCGGTGTCGTCACGCTGACAGGTCTTGGCCTTCGCGTCGCCGAACTGATCGTGACCCTTGCAGGAGGAAAACTCCTTCTGACACTGTTCTTTACCATGATCGCCTCAATCATCCTCGGCATGGGGCTTCCGACGACCGCCAAATACATCGTGCTGGCGACGATGGCTGTCCCGGCTCTGATCCGCCTTGACATCAACCTCGTGGCAGCACATCTGTTCATCCTCTACTTCGGAGTGGTCGCAGACATCACGCCTCCGGTGGCGCTCGCGGCTTATGCAGGAGCGGGTATCGCAGGAGCCAGTCCGATGAAGACGGGATTTCAAGCGGTGAAACTGGCACTGGCGGCCTTTATCGTCCCCTACCTCTTCGCGATCGACTCTTCCCTCATCTTGGTTGAAAAGGTAGAAGCAGGGGTGATTCATTTTCTCCCGATCTGGCAGTCCATTCCGATTCTCGTCTCTGCCGTTTTAGGGATTTTGTGCCTAGCCGTCGCTGTCGAAGGCTACTTCCTTGACCACACAAAGATCTATGAGCGCATTCCTTTGGCTGCGGCTTCACTTCTTCTTCTAAAACCCGGTCTCATGACAGATGGAATTGGCCTTGCCGTTCTTGTCGGTGTCTATCTTCTGCAAAGAGCCAGAAAGAAGAAGGCCGCCACGTCTTAAGCGCCTGAGCATCTTTAAAAACTTCTCCGCTGTGATTCTTTTCAAGACATCTCAGCGGATTTTTCTGACTTCCTTTTCTCCTTTCGGCTGAGAATCGGAATCAAAAAGCGGTAGATTCTCTCTTGAAAATCTACCGTAAATAATTCTTAAAAAGCAAACGTCGCTACTTTGAAGCCCTCTTACACTAAAACATCTTGACTCTTTTTTCCGGCTCCAGATACATTTGATCACCGGGATTGACATCAAACGCCTGATAAAAGGCATCGGTCGTGCTCAGTACCCCGTTCACCCGGACTTTTGCCGGCGCATGCTCATCACTCTCTAGCTGAAGCTCTATCTCTTCGTCTGTTATCACGCTTGCCCACGAGGCAGCATAGCTTGTAAACATTTCTCTCAATGCCTCTTTATCATCGCCAAGCATCGACGATATGACAGAAATCCCACTGGTGTCTGCGATGTTCTCCCCGAGCGTAAGCTCTCCATCGACTTTTGCTCCCGGAACGGCTTCTATGGATCCAAAGTACTCGATAAACTTCTTGGATCTCTCCGCAAAGGATTCACGATCTTCTGCCGTCCACCAATCTCTGTAATTTCCCTGATCATCAAATAGGGATCCTACATCGTCAAAGGCATGGGCTATTTCATGGGCAATGACGGCCCCAATGGCTCCGAGATTGGAAGCATAGGATGCTTTTTCGTTAAAAAACGGCTCTTGAAGCATGGCTGCCGTGAAGACGATCTGGTTTGCCGTTGGTTCATAAAACGCGTTCACGGTCTGCGGAGCTAGATCCCATGTCTGTCTGTCCACCGGCTGGGTGCTCTTTTCCACCTCATCGGCCGCCTTTGCCTTGCTGATGGCAAGGGCGTTTTCAATGAACGTACCGCCTTCTTGCAGTGATTTCACCGTGTCGATGACAAAGGACGGATACTCTTCCGGATACCCTATGTTTACTGACATAGAGTCTATTTTTTTCTTCGCCTCTGACTTACTTTCTTCACTTAGCCAATCCAGCCCATCGATATGGCTCTTGTATCCCGCTAAGATGTCTTGGGCCATCTTTTCAGCGGCCACCTTTTTCTCCGGTGAGAAAAATCTCTTAGCATACATATCACCTATTTCAAACTCAGCTAACGTATGCACTGAATCCCAAGCTGTCATGTCAGGGTCTGCATCATCCATTTGTTGAAATCTAGCGCTGGCCTGCACAAACTCGTTGTTCAGATAGGGAGCAAAGTCGTGCAACAGAGACACCAATGAATACTTTTTCAGGAGTTCCAGATGTTCTCCGCTCAAGTAGGCATTGATCTTTTCTATCATGGCAG
>DUVM01000061.1 GCA_012841045.1 Tissierellia bacterium
CCCCTTGGCGTGATCACAGCCATTCTCGGCGCTCCGTACTTTTTGTTCCTTCTTTCGCGGCGCTCAATGGGAGGAGGGGACAATGCTTAACGTATCTTCTCTCTGTGCACGCCACGCTGATGGGAACTTCGCACTGAAAAACATCACATTTAATCTGAAAAAAGGGGAGATTCTTGCGGTCTTAGGGGCCAATGGAGCAGGAAAAAGCACGCTGATAAAGGCACTGACGGCACTCCTACCAATCGAGCAAGGAGAAGTGGATCTTCTTGGAAAGCCTCTGAAAGACTACTCAAGAAAAGAACTTGCCCGAAAGATGGCTTATGTCCCGCAGTTTAGCTACTCATGGAGCGACTATAACGTAGAAGAACTCGTTCTCCTCGGTCGCTACGCGCATCGTGAGCGATTTCAAAAGATATCACAGAAGGATCGGGACGCGGTAGAGCTAGCACTGATGGAGACAGGGACAGAGCATCTGAGGAAAAGACAGATTATGAGCTTGAGCGGAGGAGAGCGTCAGCGGGTCACCATCGCCAAATGTTTGGCGCAAGAACCGTCGCTTCTTATGATGGATGAGCCGATCAATCACCTGGATCTGATGCAACAGGTGGAGATAGCCTCGCTGATACATGATTTAGCCAATCATGGAAAGCGAAGCATTCTTATCGTATTGCACGACTTATCTCTTGCTTACCATCTGGCAGATCGCATTCTTCTATTAAAAGACGGTGAGCAGGTTGGATTAGGCCCTTCAAAGGACGTGTTAACGGAGGAGTCAATAAAAGAAGCCTTTGGCATCGATACCATTTTCTTGCAGGTGCCCGAGCAAGATCGTGTGATCATTGAAACGAATTTGACATTTTAGAGTAGCTAGAATATAATTTCCCGGCAAGGAGGTGCATGTGCTAGAGTTTTTCAAGAGACACCGCATCAAATTGACGGTTATCCCCTTGATCCTCGCCATCACTCTGCTCTATGCTGTTTATCAATTTTCCTTTACTAGTGGAGAGATTGTCGATGCAGACATGTCTCTCCCTTTTCGCTCTCGAGCAGAGAATGTACAACAATTATTAGAAGAGATGCAGATCTCGCTGAATCCGGGAGATGTTGTCAATCCGGAACTTCAAAGTCCTTTAGAGAACAAGATGAGTATTGAAATCTCAAGGGCTGTTGATATTTCGGTTATCGATGGACATACGACAAGGGTGTTGCGAACCACGCAAAAAACCCCAGCTGCACTGTTAAAAGAAGCCGGGATTTCACTGGGGCCTTCAGATATCGTTACACCGGCGCTCGATAGCAAGATCCGTCAGGGCGACACAGTTGTCATCAAACGTGTAGAATATCAAGAGGTCTCCGTCTCAGAAACAATTCCTTTTTATCGCTTTTTGCGTGAAGTGCGAGAGGGGGAAGAGGAAGGGGAAATCCTCACGAAAGGTTCACCCGGAGAACTCCTTCTCACCTATCTGCAGAAGAAAGTCAACGGTGAAGTCGTTTCCGAACATCTTGTAAGCACTTCGACGCTAAAAACTCCGATTCACGAATTCTTCGCCGTGTCGATCCCGGAAGAAGAAATCTCTGTCGTCTCACGATCAGTAGAGACGAGAGAAGCAGAAGAGGAAGAGAAAGAAGTGCTAGAGGAGAGTCCGGCAGAAGAGGAAAATTCGCAAGAGGAAAGTCCGGCAGAGGTGGAGGAGTCGCATCCCACACCGCCAGAAGAAGAGCCTGAGACCGATCCGCAGGAATCAGAAGAAGATGATGATGATCCTCGAGCAGGTTGGGGCGAAGGCATGGTCTTTGAAGCGACAGCGTATAATCTCGAAGGGCTCACTGCTACGGGCGTCCCCTCAGGACCTGGAAAAGTCGCAACCGACCCGGATGTTGTCCCCATGGGAACCAGGCTATATGTAGAAAGCTTAGATGGATGGCCCGACTATGGGTACTGCGTGGCAGCCGATGTTGGTGGAGGGATCATAGGCGATAAGATCGATTTGTTCTACGAAAGCTACGATAAATGCATTTCGTTTGGTCGTAGAAATGTCAGAGTATATATTTTGCCATAGAAAGCTTTGGCATAAGCATAACAATGCTTGACAAATTTCGCTTATTCTCATAGAATTGTCACATCATTTGAAAGGTTGAAAGGAAACA
>DUVM01000062.1 GCA_012841045.1 Tissierellia bacterium
GAAAACGCTTCCCAGTCAGCTCGAGCGCTCTTCATCTGCGCCATGTCAAGCACCACATGGTTGTTTTTCTTCTGATTTCGCCATAAAAATGGCTTTCGTTCAATTAATTGTCTTGGAATATTCATGCTACTTCTTATCTTTAATTTTCTGTGCGAGATCCATAATGATATCGCTGGTGAGATCAAAATTGTGCCGGATCAGTGTGTCTTGTCGGCAGACCAAGTCGCCTTCGGCCACTTCGATGCCTCTTTCCTGAAAATACTTGCGATCCATCGGGGTTGGGAGAATCTGTTCCGCATGCTCCAGCTCATACAACTTTAGTTCATCTGGCTGCAAGACTCGATTGTTGATGACGATCCCGTCAAAAATGTTGTCTTCCAGATGCTCTTGGAGCACGCGCAGATGATCTGAAATCGCCAGATGATCTGTCTCCCCTGCCTGCGTCATAAGGTTGGCGGTGTAGATGCACACCCCCTTACTCCTGAGAATCGCCTCTTTTACACCTGAAACAAGAAGCGCAGGAAGAAGCGACGTATACAGACTCCCCGGCCCAACAAGGACAATGTCGCTTGATTCGATGACCGGAATAACCTCTTTAAAGGCCTTGGGGCGCATGGGGTGCAGATTGACGTATTCGATCGGACTGTTCTCCTCATAGGCAATTTGAGGAATGATCGCTTCCCCGATAATCTCTCGCCCGTTTTGAAGCCGGGCAAAGAGACGAATGTCCTCGAGCGTCACAGGATAGACATGGCCGTTGACATTAAAAATGGAAGCTGCCTGATAGAGCGCGTGGTCAATGCCTCCGGTGAGCTTGGAGAGCGCAGCGATGATCAAATTTCCCATCGACTGGCCGGAAAGAGACCCTTGATCAAATCGATAATTGAACAGTTCGTCGAGGAGCGGATCGGCCTCGCTCATTGCCAACAGGCAGTTTCGAAGGTCCCCGGGAGGACCCATGCCCAGCTCATCGCGAATACGACCGCTTGAGCCGCCGTCATCTACCATGTTGACGATGGCGTGCAGATCTTCTGTCTTTTTCTTGAGGCCTCGCAGAAGAACGGAGAGGCCTGTCCCTCCGCCTATAATGCTGATGCGCTTCACGACTAGAGTTCCCTGTCATTTCGAACGACAGTATATCCAAGGCTCCTGAAGTGTTCTTCTAAGAGGATCGCAAATGTCACGGAACGGTGGTGCCCTCCCGTACAGCCAAGACCGACGATCATATTGTCGCGACCCGTGGAGCGAAACTGCTCTGCACAGAGCTCCAAAAGATCCTTCATGCGCTCAAGCAACTCTTTAGCCACCGGGTCTGAGAGCACGTATTCACGTACTTCCTGCTCATGTCCCGTTTTTTCAGAAAGCTCAGGAACATAATAGGGATTTGGCAAAAAGCGCAGATCAAAGAGGAAGTCCGCCTCCATCAAAGAGCCGTGCTTAAAGCCAAACGACGTAAGTATGATCTGAAAGCGGCGTTTCATGATATCGCCTTCAAGGTTTAGAATCTTTTCCTTGAGCTGATGGACCGAGAGGCGTGACGTATCGATGATAATATCGGCGGCCTGACGCACTTTGGCAAGCGCCTTCGTCTCTTCTTCAATCGCCTCCAGCGTCTGTCCGTTTTTTTCCTGCGGATGCGTGCGCCTGGCCTCTCGATAGCGGTTTAGGACCGTCTGTTTTGAGGCTTCCACAAAGATGATCTGGACATTATAGTCCTGTTTTCTGATTTCCTCCACTTTGCTTAGAAGCTCATCAAAAAACACGCCTAACCGCAGGTCCATAACCAATGCAATGGGCTTGGGGTCTGCATTGGTCTGCTGATAGAGTGCGAGGAATTCATCCAGAAGGGTCGGCGGGAGATTGTCGATGCAGTAGTACCCCATATCCTCAAATGCATCAAGCGCCGTACTCTTACCTCCCCCGGCCATGCCTGTGATGATCTTAATGTTCATGTTCGTCCTCCTCGAGATTGGCGATGCGTGAAATAGGCACCCCCGCCTCCCGGATGCGCTCAAGCACGCCCGGAATTCTCGCAATGTTCTCCGGCCGGTGGGCGTCGGAGCTGGCGATGTAGTTGAGTTTCAAGTCCTCAAGTTCTTTTAGTTCCTCTACCGTCAGATGTTTGTGCCGCTCATTGATCTCCATGGCAATCCCGTGTCTTTTTGCAGCTCGCGCAATGGCGCGCAAATCGACAGGGCCTTTGTCCCCCGGATGTGTAAGGATAGAAAACGGATAGCGCTGCATCGCCAGGAGAATTCCCCGTGTGTTTTTACGACGGGCAATTTCTTTACACACACCAAAGAACTTAAATAGAAAGTTAAATAAGTGGGTTGTCAGATCTTCCAGACTTCCCGGCAGGCTCCCAAAGTGATAACCCGCCAGAACGATGTCGAATAGTTCCATCTCCTTCCTTGTCAGATCAAGCCTGCCGCTGGAACCGCGGATATTGGCCTCGACCCCAAAGAGAAGACGAATCTGTGGATATTTCTTCTTTAATTCTTCTATTTCTGCTCGCATCTTGGAGAGTTTTCTTCTTTTGATGCCAAAAAAACCATGGCCAAAGCCGTGGTCAGTAATCGCAAACGTCTTGAGTCCGCTCGCAATAGCGGCGCGGACATTGTCTTCCATGGAACCTTTCCCGTCGGAATACGTTGTATGGCTGTGATAGTCGGCTCTAAGTTTCATTGGTTGCTCCGATCATCCGCACTTCCGGCTGCAAAAGGACACCGTACTCATCGAATATGCGCTTTTGAACAACACGAATCAATGTGCGCACATCTGAGGCGGTGGCGTGATTGACATTGACGACAAAGCCCGAATGCTTATCGGAGACCATCGCTCCGCGGAACCGAAGACCTTTAAGACCTGCTTCTTCAATCAGCTTTCCTGCATAGTTGTCGGGCGGCCGTTTAAACGTGCTTCCTGCGCTGGGAAACTCCAGAGGTTGTCGACTCCAGCGACGAATGGTCAAGTCATCAATGCGATGCCATATCTTGTCATATTCGCCTTCTCGAAGTTCCATGAGCACATCAAGGATAATCAGATGTTCCCTCTGCGCTCTGCTGGTGCGGTAGCCAAAGTCCATCTCTTCCCCGGTTAACGTCAAGATCTGACCGTGTTCATCCATGACACGTACCTCGCGCACGATCTGCGCCAGCTCGCCGTCGTAGGCACCGGCGTTCATGATAATTCCACCACCAAGCGTGCCCGGAATTCCCGAGGCAAACTCCATGCCTGTCAGCGAACGAAGCGCCGTTTTTCTTGCCAATATAGACAGAGACACGCCGCTTTTGGCACGCACCATATGCCCATGAATCGTATATTCATCCCAGTTATCTGTCAGTTTTAGGATAATGCCATCAAATCCTTCGTCACTGAAAAGCACGTTGCTGCCGTTGCCGAGAACATAATACGGAATTTCTCTTGCAGCGCACTCTTTGAGAATCTGTGCGATGCATGCTTCCGTATTCGGCTTTAACATAGCGCGCGCCGTCCCGCCAATGCCAAAGGTGCAGTGATCTTTAAGAGGTATATATTCCATCACAGGGATGTCGTTTTCCCTGAAATAATTCAAAATGTCTTCCATGTAGCGTCCTCCATGCAGTTAGTATACCCCAGTAGCCTTAGAAAAAAAAGAACAGCTCACGACGCTGGCAATTGGGTATGTATGTCATAGCAGGAGGGAGACTCACATGAAACGTGTTCACATTATCTTCAACCCTTTATCCGGAAGGGGGCGCTTGTCCCATGACATTGAAGACCTGATTTTAGGTCTTGTGCGACAAGGCAAAATCGTCTCTTTATTCGAGACGGATGCTCCGGGAGAAGCTATACAGGAAGCTCAAGAGCGCGCGGAAAAACAAGACGTCGATCTTCTGATCAGTTATGGAGGCGACGGGACGCTTCGCGAAGTGATCAATGGCTTGATGAAAGCACCTCAGTCGTTGCCGGTCTGTCCTTTTGGAGGAGGAACCGCCAACGACTTTTCCTCTTACTTAGAAATTCCCAGAGAAGTCAACGATTTTCTAAACGCCATTCCCCACTTCTCTCTTCACTGCCTCGATCTGGGCGAGTCGATGGGGAAATACTTCATCAATGTGATTGCCGCCGGCACGCTGGCCACGATTGCGCACCGCACAGAACCCAATCTAAAAAACCTCCTCGGACCCGTCGCATATTACTTAGAGGGTATTCGAGAAGTCATCACAGAAAACCTCTTCGGCACCATCCGCATTGAATGCGATCAGTTTGAATACCTCGGGGAATATCTCGTGTTCTTCTTGTCGAATTCATCAAGTATTGGTGGGTTTTTCCATATGGCTCCCTATGCCGATACACAAGATGGCCTTTTAGAGGGTCTCCTCATTAAAAAAGCGCCTCTGCCGGCACTCGTGGAGATCGCCACAGGGATCCAGGAAGGCAAGCACATTGAAAGCCCATATGTGTCCTATTTTCAATCCGAACGCGTGCGTTTTTGGACAGAGGACGAGCTCGATATGGATGGAGAGTTCTTCTTGCAAAATACGCCCGCCGAAGGCATTGAGGTCAGAGCCAGACAGAAACTCATCCCGTTTTATTATTAGTGACAGATTCTGCACGGGCCCAATATCCCCTCCATTTCCTCCTTTACGACAGGGCGCAGACTGAGTCTGACGGTGGGACAAGAGGGGCGATGGTAGTAATCCCCCGTATCTGTAATATAGACCACCTCCTCACTGGCGTGAAGAAATCCGTTTTCAAGAAATGGATAGCTCTCCTCGAGAGGACCGAAGCGAAGCACAAATCCCTCTTCAAAAGATGTCCCGATCTCCTCGTTTATCACTGCTTCATCAACAAAGTTTCGATTGTTGCCGATGATGAAAGCCGTTGCCTCATGAAAGGTCTTTGAAAAGTACACGGTGCCAAACAGATGTGAAAACACCAACAGGATAAAGACGAGAAACACTCCTGCGACAGCCGTCGCTTCAATACTCAATGAAGCCCGATTCATAGACATAGCTGAGCCCTCCTTTTATTTCTCTGATCATCTCATATGGAAGCACTTTTCCCGTGAAGGTCATTTCCTCGTGAAACGTCCAAGCTGTATAGAGTGAAGTAAGATCCGCCTCGAAGTTGTGTTCGATGGCGTTTTTCATGCGCGAAAGATACCAGCTCTCCGGCACCAGCATCAACATGATCTTCAAATAATCCGGGTATGCCCAGCCTTCTCTGTAATTCTTCCTTCCAAAAGAAAAGCTCTGAAATCCCTCTTCCCCCTTGTAAAGAGGAATCGGCCTCCTCTGTAATATATCGCTGACATCAAAACCACTTTCAGCGGATGCAAGCACCAGTGTCTCAAGAATAAACAGGCGTGGGTCCCCAAAGCTAGCTGCCTCCACCTTCTCTCGTAGTTGCGGATTGACAAGAATCTCCGCTACATTAAAGACCATTCGAAGGCCAAACAGCTCTGCTGTCATCAGGGCTCTACGCAAGGTGCGCTCTTCCACTCCTGTCAAAATATATTCACTGTGAAGGGTGTCTCGCTCCGCTTTTGTCAGACTGTATCCCAAATAATCCACGGCATAATCTGCCAGCTGATAGCTCCCGAGGACATTCAAGACATCATACTTCTTTGCATACTCCAAAAATGTAGAGTAACTTTTTCGAATCTCCTCCTTGATGACAAATACCGGACTCAGCTCCCGTATGGCTTCTAAATCACCCGCTAAAAGTAGCTGTTCAAGTTCTCGCGCGCTCACCCCTTCCAGCCTTGCATATGCGGAGCTGGCGGCTAGCTTCAACAGAAATCCCGGGATGTCAACGCTCTCACCATCGAGAATGCTCTGAAGTTCGCGATTTAGTCCGGAGAGATCAAACACTTCAAGCTCAATATGCATTTTTTCTCGCATGAACTCCCCGACCAGATCCTCTGCAAAATACACTCCTTCTAAAAGAAGATGCCCCTCCATGGTGCGAAGGATCGAGTCTTTCAAGACATCTGATTCACTAAGAGGGTCATGAAAAGGATCTCCCTCTCCCTCCACGGCAAAGAGACCCAGTTCAAGAAAAAGAGGACGTTCAAAGTCACTTAACACTTGATCGGCGTACAAATACATCTGCGCGCGGTGCCGGTGAAAGAGGAATCGGTAGTAGCTGAACTCCACCAAGAACAGCGCAAGAATCAAAAGAAACGGCAACAGGATCAAGAAGAATACACTGACAGAACCTCTTTCTTTCATCATTTCCTCCCATTCAACTATATGGATCTCGGTGGGGGTATAATAGTCAAAACCCCTTCTTTTCCACTCAGTCACGGAGGTACTTATGATCTATTACGATTATCTCGACACACAGCTTGGCATTCTCGAGATCGTCTTCGATGAGGAGTATATTTTAGGTGTTGGCTTTGTCAATCAAAAACAAAAAGCCTCCCCCTCGACGCTGTCAAAACAAGCCGTCAAAGAGCTCGGCGAGTACTTTGAAGGAAAGAGAAAGACTTTCTCTCTCCCCCTTTATATGCAGGGGACAGAGTTTCAAAAACAAGTCTGGAAAGCATTACAGGACATTCCCTATGGACAGACCTGTAGCTATAAAGACATTGCTGTAAAGATCGGAAAACCGAATGCCAGCCGAGCAGTCGGTCAAGCCAATAACAAAAACCCCCTCTCTATCCTCGTTCCCTGCCACCGCGTCATCGGCGCCTTGGGAAATCTCGTAGGATACGGCGGTGGACTCAATCGAAAAGAATGGCTGTTGGAAATGGAAAAGGGGATCCTAGAAAAAGACAGGAAATAAAAACTTTCGGCAAAAACAATCGTCACTATAAACATCTGTTATGCATGCCCTATTGCCTTTAGTAAGGGCATTTTTATTTATCTTCCCATGTTTTTCACTTCAACAACGAAAAAGCCCGGATCATTGATCCCGGCTAAGCTGAGATGGTGCTTTTTTATCTCATATCTACTTTTATAAAAACTCATTTTCCCAGTTTCATCAGTTGTTCAAATCGCAAACCGTCAATTTTTTCTAGGAAGGCTTCCTGATAGCGGTCTTCCGCCTCCACTTTTGCCATCAGATATCCTTTGTTAAAGAGCATGACGATGATTCCGAGGAGTACGAGAAGAACGCTCATGACAAGCATTGCCTCAATGCTCATGGAACCTCTCTGCACTTTGCTCATGGAAACAGGGTCTCCAAAATCTCATGGAGAAGTTCTTCCACACTTTTTTGCGCATTGAGCACAATCATGTTCGGGTTCTCACGGGCAAGCAGATGATAGCCTTCTCGGACTTTCTCGTGAAAACGCATGGTCTCCAGATCGAGACGGTTGAGGCTGTCCCGATCGGCGCGAATTCTCTCCAGTCCCTTGATCGGTTCAATATCTAGAAGAAACACTACGTCAGGCATATGTCCCTGTGTCGCAAGCGCATTGATTCTTCGGACCTCGTCAAGTCCAATTTCTCGAGCGTGTCCCTGATACGCCAGAGAAGAGTCCACAAAGCGATCCATCAGGACCATCTTTCCTTCTTTTAGCGCAGGAAGGACTTTTTCCACTAGATGTTGCCTTCGCGAAGCGGCAAACAAGAGGGCCTCTGCGATGGGATCAAGCTCTTTGTTCTGCGGATCCAAAATGATACGGCGAATCGCCTCGGCAATCGGCACGCCTCCAGGCTCCCGGGTGCAGAGCACGTCCATCCCGCGGCTCACAAGATGTTCTTCCAGCGCAGCCATAAGGGTGGTCTTTCCCGATCCTTCTCCCCCTTCAAATACGATCCATTGTTTCATCCGCTTCCTCCCGAAAATGCATATATACGTTGTGAGCGCTAGGGCGGTCCATCTCCTGAACTTCGAGGATCTCCTCCACAGAAGCCTGACTGAGTTTTTCCAGCGTCTCAAAGTGTTTCATCAGTGCCACCTTGCGCTTTTCTCCTATTAAAGGGATCTCATCAAGAAGTGTAAATGCCAAACTTTTTCCTCGGAGTTTTTGGTGATAGGCAAGAGCAAAGCGGTGCACTTCCTCCTGCATTCCGTAGAAAAAGCGATAAATGGGTGTGTCGCGATCAAGCGCAATGTCGCGCCCTTCAAAGAAAAGATGGCTGGTGCGGTGATGCCTGTCTTTTACCATGCCCATGACAGGGATGTCCTCGCCCAGTTTCTGAAGTACCGCCTGCACAGCGCCAACTTGCCCTGCTCCTCCGTCTACGAGGATTAAGTCCGGGCGTTTTCCAAATGCCGATTCCTGCAGGCGAGCCAGTCGCCTCGTGAGCACTTCCTCCATCGAGCGCACATCGTCAATTCCCTTGACATGCTTGATGCGAAATTTCCTGTAGTCAGAGGGCTTCTTCTTTCCTCTCTCATACACCACCATGCTTCCCACACTTAAAAAACCGGAGAGGTTGGAGATATCGTAGATCTCTAGGCGCTCCACTTTATCGCGGCTGATGATCGATGAGAGGATCAATTCGATCTCTTTTTGTTTCTCTTCTTCAGAGAGAATGGTCTTTCGGAACTTTTCCAGATACTCGGTAGCATTGACGAGCGCCATCTCCACCATCTGTTTTTTCTCCCCTCGAAGTGGCCTTCGAATCTGTACTTTTCTTCCGGCTTTCTCCGACAAAATCTCTTCGAGTGACGCGGCGCTTGGCGGCTCGTGGGAGACCAGAATCTCTGAAGGAAGTGTATGAGCTTCTGCATAGTACTGAAGAATGAACGACTCGAGATTTGACGCAGGATCTTCTTCAAGCGGCGTGAATACGTGATTTTCTCTGTCAATGATTTTACCGTCTCTGCGGACAAAAAGCGTCACACAGATCTTTTCTTCCACCCTGGAAAGTCCTAGGATATCCTCATTGCCCGTCGCTACATGCGTGATCTTCTGGTACAGACTCAATCGACCCACAGAAATCGCCAAGTCACGATACTCCATGGCCTTTTCAAATAGCAGCTTGGAGGCTGCCTCGTCTCTTCTTCTCTCCAGTTCATTTAGGACTTCTCTGCGATCGCCTGAAAAGAATTTCTTCACTTTGTTGACAAAGACAGCGTATTCTTCTTTTGTCACGTTGCCCGTACAAGGACCGACACACTGCCCCATGTGATAATACAGGCACGGCCTTCGGATGCTTGAGAGCGGCACGTCACAGCGGCGCAGCGGATAGATCATCTTTAGCGCAGAAAGAGTCTGATTGACATCATAGTCACTGACAAAGGGTCCAAAGAAAGTGCCTCCGCCTTTGGTGTCGCGCGTCTTGATCAGTCGGGGAAAGTCTTCCTCTGTCAGACGGACAAAAGGATAGCTTTTGTCATCTTTTAATAAAATATTGAACTTGGGCTGATGCCGCTTGATCAAGTTGGCTTCGAGAAGAAGCGCTTCTGTCTCAGAAGACGTCAAAATATACTCGAAGTCCCGAGTATTGACGACGAGCGCTTTGGTCTTTACCGGATGTGCATCGATCGAGTGGAAGTAACTCGATAGCCGATTCTTGAGTCTTTTTGCTTTTCCAACGTAAAGGATCCGGCCTTCCACCCCTCGTAAAAGGTAGACGCCCGGACTTTGCGGAACAGCTTGTAATTGTTCGAGAATATTTTCGTTCACTTTCATAGCCATATCATACCATGAAAAGTTTCTATTCCCGATGGTCAGAAAAGGGGTAGAATAGACTTATACGAGAGGAGGCAGCATGGAACTGAAGTACAAAGGCAAAACCAAGGATGTCTACAAAATGGATAACGGAAACTACTGTCTGCGATTTAAAGATGATGTGACGGGCGAAGACGGAGTCTTTGATCCCGGAAGCAATCAAGTCGCACTGTCCATTGAGGGGGTCGGCAGAAACAATCTTCTCATGAGCGAGTATTTCTTTAAAAAGCTTGAGCGCGCCGGCATCCGCACACACTTTGTTCGAGCCGATCATGAACAAGCAGAGATGGAGGTGCTCGGAGCCACGCCATTTGGAAAGGGTGTTGAAGTCATTTGCCGCCTGCGAGCTGTAGGAAGCTTTCTCAGGCGTTACCGCGACTATGTGGAGGAAGGCGAAGCTCTCCCCTCTTATGTAGAGATGACCTTAAAAAACGATGAACTCGGCGATCCCCTGATTACAGAGGACGGCTTGAGAATGCTCGGCATCCTCACAAAGGAAGAGTACGATACACTTAAAACCATGACCGAAGAGATCACCGACATCATCGCAGAAGATCTCCAAGAAAAAGGGCTTGAACTCTACGACATCAAATATGAGTTTGGAAGATGCGAAGGGGAGGTCACACTCATCGATGAGATCGCCTCCGGAAATATGCGCGTCTACAAAGATGGGGCATATGTTCAGCCCGACGATCTATTTGACCTGTTCTTTGAGTAAAGCCGAGATAAGCCTAAGATGATCTAAAAAGGCTTCTCTTAATATAACACACATATCGCTTATTAGTTGTTATATTAGCCGATTGCTTTTCTTGTGTCACAGGAGGACGTGCATGATTTCGCAACTTCTGAGGGAACTGACCGAGTCTATCGATGAGCAGGCCAGCATCGTCACATGGAAAGACGACCGCTCCCTGACGGCTTCTCTGCAGAAAAAATATCACTTCTACCGGATGGATCTTCTTGAGAGAACCTTTCTATTGATGGAGCCTCTCTCAGCTCTTCAAAAAACCTCCCAACTGGTAGAGGAGATGCACCTGGCCAAAGAACAGACCGGACTGGATCCTGTCGTGTTTGTCGAGGAACTTCGTGCCTATCGGAGAAAGCGACTTCTCAAAGAGCGAATCGCCTTTATGAGTCGTTCGCAGTTCTTCCTTCCCGATGTGTCACTGCTTCTTCGAAAGACCACACAGGGTAGGCGCCGGCGTTCTGAGGTTTTCTCCCCGACGACGCAACTCGTTTTCCTTGTGTTTCTCTATGAGCCAAACCTAAAAGCCAACGCCACCCAGCTCGCTGAGAGACTCTCCATCAGCGTGATGAGCGCTTCACGTGCGCTCAATGCGCTTCTCGAGGCGGATCTCGTGCATTTTCGTGTGGGAGGAAAGACGAATCGAAGTAAGGAATACCAGCGAGTGGATGACGAGGAATACTTCCACGTCGGAAAAGACTTCCTGCAAAGCCCTGTACTTAGAACCGTACGAAGAAAAGACATTGCTTCGGCCTTAAAAGCCGGTGAAGAGGCCTTGTATGAAAAACACATGAGAGATGCCCCGCTTTTTCCTGTGCGGGCGATCGGAGAGCAGGAGTACGAGAAGCGTTTCTCCCAAAATAAAAAAACTCGAGAAACCTTGGAGGAAACCATTCCGCTTCTCGAGATCTGGTCGTACGATCCGAAGCTGATCAGCCACGATGACCTGGTCGATCCCTTGTCACTTCATATGAGTCGTCGAGATCCCCACGCCGAATGGACAGAGGAAGAGCTAGATGAACTGACGAGAGAAATCACCTGGTACATGGATTGATCAAAATCAAGAACAATAGCATGCAGTGATAGACGAATGCCCTCTGTAGTGGCATCGTCTTTTTTTAAGGAGTTAAGGAAGCTGCCGTTTTCTCCACTTGGTATTCAAAATCACTCGAAGCGAAGCGTCGCTTTCTTCCCGTCAAAACTGCTGTGAATATTTGGAAAAATAGCCTGCGCCGCTTTCATATGCTCTTGAGGATCTTCTATCGAGTGGCTAAAATGCGTCAGCCACGCCTCCTTCACCCCCGCTTCCGCCGCCAAAGCTGCCGCCTCTAAAAAGTGCATATGACCGTATTTCACGGCATGAGCCATCTTCTCTTCATTGGGGTACGTCCCATCCATGATCAACAGATCCACCCCGCGAGCTGCTTCAACAATGCTCCTACTCGGGCGTGTATCTGTGGCATACACTACAGAAATGCCTTTTCTCTTTGGACCCATGACCATCTGCGGCGTGACATTTCCAACTGTCTCACCCGTTTGCAGACGTGACCACTGGTCCTTCGCAACTCCGAACTCTCTTGCTTTTTCAGGGAAAAATTCTCCGGATCTTTCCAGTATGAACTTGTAACCCTGTGCGGGGATGCGATGGCTTAGCGGAAACGTTTCGATCAAAAGATTCGTGCTGACAAAACTCTCTTCTGAGCGGAGCTCCACCGGAAAAGCGAGATCTCCCGTCATTCCCAAGACCCGCTCCATCATCTCGTCCAGTCCCTCAGGTCCTGCCACCCACACCGGCTCCGTTCGACCGGCATGTTCTAGAGACTGAAGGAGTCCTGGCAGGCCAAAGAAATGATCTCCGTGAAAATGCGTGATCGCAATCCCGTCAATGGATTTAAGTCCGTACCCATATTCTCTTATGGCCACTTGTGTGCCCTCTCCGCAGTCCACCAAAATCTGTCGTCCTTCGCAGCGAAGAAGCATAGCGCTCAGGTTTCGCTCGGGCAGCGGGGTCATCGCTCCGGTACCTAAGATCACGATATCGATCATGTTTCCCTTCCGATTCTCTGTCAGTGTATATGCATGAAGTGATTGTTTTTTTCATCATATCACTGAAGAGCCGATTCGCACATGATAAACATTTTAAGGCTACGTGTCCATGGGCGATGCTGATGAAAAGGCGCGTATATCAAAGGGGAAATCCATTTGACCTCTACCTAGACAAAAAACGCACAGTGGAGATTCTCTCACCGCGCGTATTTTTTATTGATTCGCAAGGCTGTTGACAAGCCCCCTAACACTCATGAAGGTGTCCATACGACAAGCGTTTTTTCGCTCTGTCATATGTCTTGCGTCATGAGGGGTGTGTCAGCGATTTTTCTCTATAAACTCTCGGAGTTTCTCCATAGCCTCTTTGACTTCTGCCATTGAGCATGCATACGAGATGCGAACATAGTCCTTCCACTCCGGCCCAAAATTGACTCCCGGCGAGAGTGTGACACCCTGTTCTTCAAGAAGCTGCTCGCAGAATTCCACGCCGTTCATTCCCAGACTGGAGATGTTCATAAATACATAGAAGGCCCCTTTAGGTTCTACGTAGGGAATACCGGGAACGGTTTTTAGAAATTGCGAAATGTATTCCTTTCGCTCCTTGAATTGAAGCAGCATATCCTCCACTTCTTCGATTTCTTCACCGTAGGCCGTGATGGCTCCCACCTGTGCAAACGAGGTGGGGCATACAATCGTCTGAGCGTGAACACGCATCATGGCTTCAATGACTTCCGCATCCGCTAACACATAGCCGACTCTCCAACCCGTCATAGAAAAGGTCTTGGAGGTGGAGTTAACAATGATGGTGCGCTCTCTCATTCCGGGGAGAGTCGAGATGCTTTTAAATTCCCCTTCGAAAACATAACGATCATAGCATTCATCGGATATGACCAGAAGATCGTTCTCTATGGCAAATTGAGAGATGTTGTGCAGATCCTCCTCACTCATCACGTATCCTGTGGGATTGTTCGGTGAATTGATGAGAATCATCTTGGTTTGGGGTGTCAGCTTCTCTTTAAACACCTCCAGATCGTATCGCACTTCGCCTTGTTCATTAATAATCGGCACAGTGACGTACTTCTTGTCTGAATAGAGCAATTGATCCGTATAGGCCCCATAGTATGGACTGGGAATCAAAATCTCATCATCGTCTTCAAGGAATGTTCTCCACAGAAGATCCAGCGCTTCACTGGCGCCGACAGTGACCAAGACCTCTGTCATCGGATCATACGTTAATCCAAAATTTCGCTGTACATACGATGTGATCGCCTGGCGAAGTTCAAGCATCCCTCTAGGTTCGGTATAATATACTTCACCGGCGCGAATCGCCTCGATCGCCCGGTCTTTAATCCTTTGATGTGTGTCAAAATCAGGCCTTCCGATTTCCATATGGATCACGCGATCGCCTGCTCGCTCTTTTTCTATGGCCATGGCATAGATTTCAAACAATCCTTTTTTCTTAACTTTCGGAACAACCCTATCAGCTAGAAATCTTTTCATTTTCTTGTCTGTTGTCCTTTCATAAGATCATGAGACATGACATTAGCGGTTGGTTTTTTCGACTATTTTTCCTCTTCTGCTACTTCCTGTAGTGCTTTTTCCAAGACAGGAAAATGGCTTCGGATGTGAGCCGAGAGGGCAAAGGCGTCAAAACCAAAGCTGAAGAGCTTCGCACCGTTTTTGATCCATGCCTTCATGTCTTCTGATCCGGTGGGGAAATAGAGGATGGGTTTATTATATTTTCTGCAGATTTCGGCGGAATGAGCCATCGCGCCCTGGACATCAGGATGTGTAAACTGCCCATACAGCCCCATATCTACCGACAGGTCTCCGTAGCCGAGAACGACCGCATCCACTCCTTCTACCTGAACAATCTCTTCAATGTTTTTCGATCCTTCCAGTGTTTCAATGATCATAATTCTCCAGAGATCCTTAAAGTGGTTATAGTAATAATCTGAGATGTCATGTGAACCATATTTTGAGGCTCTGATGGGACAAAATCCTCGAACACCGTGTGGCGGATAGGTGCAAGCAGCCACTGCTTGTCTTGCATCGTCAGCGGTTCCGATTAAGGGAAACACAATCGCTTCAGGTCCCATGTCCAACACTTGTCGGATGTTTCTTGGATCCTGAGAGTTCACACGTACGAAAGCGGCCGCTCCGCCGGCATGGGCACCGATCATCAAATTGACCATTTCTGATCTTCCCATGGCCCCGTGTTCACCATCAATCCAAACAAAGTCACAACCTGCAAGACCGACTAATTCACTCAATTGCGGATCAGAAAGTGTGATCGCAAAACCGGTGGCAATCTCTCCGTTGTTAATTTTTTCTTTGATAGGGTTCAAAAAATCTCTCATTATTTGCTCCTTTTTGAGTTATGTCACTGTTGGTAAAATCATTCGTTGCGAGGGTATGTTGCTTCGTTTAAGACTCTGTAATGAAATCCCCTTCATCAGGATTGATTCCTTGGCTCTTGAGTTCATTCCTCTTTCTGGCGATGGCAATCGGCGCCAAAATCATCAGAGGCAGGAATAAGAAAATCATGTTGAGATAGCCCATGATCGGAGCCAGTTTATTGTAGATGGCCATGACACCGATTTGAGAGACGATGACGGAGCCAATGACAAAGAATGAGATGGGAATCGTGTTTCGGACGACTTTGTTTTCAACCGTCTGCGGGACAAAGCGCGAGAATCTCGTGCCGATGGTAAAGCAGTAGCTCACACCAGTGGTATAGATGGCCAAAGCAAGTGCGACTTGATAGACAAGAGCTCCCCAGCCCGGGAACAGTTGTTTTGTAATCTCAAGAAACGGAACGTTCAACCCAAGGAC
>DUVM01000063.1 GCA_012841045.1 Tissierellia bacterium
AGGGGTCAAAGAGTATTCTGTCAAAAAGCCGCTCCCTTTACACAAGACCTTAGCGTCTTAGACCATCACTTCTTTTCCAGAAGACCCAGTAGATGCTCTCTGACAATCTGCAATGCCCGTTCATTCTGCGCCCCTTCGGGAATAATCAGATCTGCGTATTTTTTTGTAGGAAGAATAAACTGTTCATGCATCGGCTTCACCGTCTGCTGATACTGCTCGATAATTGACTCCAGAGATCGGCCACGCTTATTCATATCACGGTGGATACGTCGAATCAATCGTTCGTCAGAATCAGTGTCGACAAAGAGCTTTAGGTCCATCAAGTCCCGAAGAGGTTCATACCAGAGTGTCAATAGACCTTCAATTAAAATAATCGGAGATGCGGCGATATGCGCTGTCTCTTCTTTTCTCGTATAGCAGACATAGTCATAGACGGGCATATCTATCGACTCTCCCCTTTTCAGAGCAGCCATATCCTTGAGCATCGCTTCAAAATCAAACGCATCGGGATGATCGTAATTCAGTTTCTTTCGCTCTTCCAAAGGCAAATGGCTGAATGAATGGTAATAGGCATCTTGTTTGATGACTTTTGCATGTTCTCCGAGATGCTCAAGCATCTTCTTAACAATGGTCGATTTTCCGGACGCACTTCCTCCGGCAATGCCGATAATCTTCGGTTTCATCTGCCCTCCATTTTTCTCTATTGTAACCTAAGCCAAAAGAAAAAACAGGGTTGCCCCTGTTATCCAGTCGTTTTTTTTTAGTTGCAACCGCTTGCACACCCTTCGCAGCCGCCATATCCTTCCGGCGCATTCACGGGGGTCACAAGGTAGCCGCCATCTGTGAATTCAAGATTGAAATCACCGAACTGTTCGTGGAACTCAGGCTCCATCAGGAATCCCTGGCCTTCGCTCTCACAGTAGAGATCGCTTTCGCCTTTTTCATCGAGTGCCAGACCAAATGCAGGACCTGAACAACCCATACCTGCTAAAAAGATGCGCACGCATGTGCCTTCCTCAGGATTCGCTTCAATCACTTTTTTGATTTCATCGACTGTTTCTTTTGTTGTATTAATGAGCATGGTAACTCCTTTCGCTCTTTTAGATAAAATTCATTTTATCAGATATACCCCAAAAATCCAATCCCTATTGTTTACTAGGCATTATTTCCCCCTAAAGTGGTATACTTTCTATTAAAGAGGAGGCCTACATGCTATTTCGCACTCGTCAATTTCACGCCGTAAAGGCCACAGAAAAGGATATTCCCGCCATCCGGCGTATAGAATCCATGCCAGAAAATCGCGACTTTGTCTTTCAGTACTCTGAGAAAGAACATCAGGCTTTCATGCAGACCCCTGGGCATGTGACTCTGTTGTTTTACATGGGCGAAGAGCTCTTGGGATATGCCCTGATTACTACGGATGAGAAAAACCGCTCTCTCGAGCTTCGCCGCATTGCCCTTTCTCACACGGGGCTTGGTTATGGAAGGGAACTGATGCACGGTATTCAGAGCTGGGCTTTTGAAGAACTGGGCATTCATCGCCTCTGGCTCGACGCCTTCGAAGACAATAGACGAGCCATCCATCTCTATGAATCGATGGGCTATGTCTATGAAGGCCGACTGAGAGACACCGTCCACTCTGACGGGGTGTTTCGCTCCCAACTTGTCTACTCCCTCCTCGAAGATGAGTACAAAACATTAAAGGAGATTTCATGAACTATATTGGAAAAGTATACCGTCCGCCTTCGGAGGCGCGAAGTTTAATCCTTCAGGCAACCGTCGGCTGTTCGCATAACAAATGCACGTTCTGCCACATGTACAAGGATGATGATTTTCGCATCCGAAAACTTCCTGACATTCTCGCAGATCTTGAAGAGATGGCAAAGCTTCGCTATCCCTATAAAAGACTCTTTATCGCAGACGGCGATGCGCTCGTTCTTCCGACGAATACGCTCATTGCGATCATAGAAAAGGCGAAAGAAGTCCTCCCTTATCTAGAGCGCATAGGAATCTACGCGTCACCGACGAGTATCCGAATAAAATCGGACGAAGATCTTAAACTGCTCAAAGAACACGGGCTCGATATTGCTTACTTAGGGCTAGAAAGCGGAGATGACGTGGTACTGGAAAACGTCTGTAAAGGATCGACTTCACAGGAGATCCTCCGAGGTGCACAGCGGCTAAAAGATGCCGGAATTCTTCTGTCCGTCACCCTCATCAGCGGTCTTGGCGGAAAAGAGCGTCTGAAAGAGCATGCGCTTCATAGTGCCCAGGTACTCTCTGAGATGGATCCGGACTATCTGGGACTTTTGACGCTGCACATCGAAGCAAGCACACCGATCTATAAGCAAGTTACGGATGGTTCTCTGACTCTGCTCTCCCCCATGGAGGTGCTTGAGGAGCTCGACATACTGATCAACCATCTAAACGTCACCAACACCATTTTTCGCAGCAATCACGCATCCAATTACTGGGCGCTTGCAGGCACCTTGCCGCAGGACAAAGAAAAGCTTCTCCTAGAAGTAGAAAAAGCCCGATCCGGGCTTCTTGAAAGTCGAAGCGAGTGGATGCGGGCTCTCTAGCTAGCGGGATATCTCTGGAGCTTGGGGATTCATGGTGCGCACCAATCTGGGCACCGGCATCAAGTTTAACAACACGAGCGTGATCGCAAGCTCCGCCAGTAAAAACGTTCCATTATAGGTGATCGAATACCACAGAGGACTCATGCCCTCGGGAGTGTACATGTAGAAGAACACCACTCCTGAAACGACATGGGAGATCAGGCGAAGGAAAAACGCCAAGATCGTTCCCAGATTCATGTGGCGCGGGAAGGCCCCCGCCAAGCCGATAAACATAAACGGCAGCGGGTAGTCTAACAGCACCTGCAATGGTTGCAGGATATAAGCGCCAAGAAGAAGATTCAACAGGCCAAAGACAAATCCTGCCAGAAGACCGACAGAAGGCCCATAGGCCAGAGCCAATAGAATCAAGGGCACCATGGAGCCGGGAGTGACGCTGCCTCCCTGTGGCATACGAAAGAGCACGATCATGTCGAGAATCACGGCCATGGCCACAGCGAGGGCCATGTGCGCGATGAGACGGGGGGTAAAGCGTATCTTTCCGAAACGCACCATCATGATCAGCCCGATAAACAATAGGACGAGGACCGCCAAGCTGAGGGGATTAGCGGCAATTTCCTGAAGAGCCTCTGAGAAGCTCTGCGGTATCTCGCTGATCTTACCAACAAAATCGGTCCAAATCTGAGTTACGGCGAACATTATTCCTCCTAAATAAAAAAACCCCAAACCGGGGTCGCTTCCCTACGCCGGCATTGTCCGGATCAGGTACGAGGGTAGTTTCTCAGCAATTAAGCACCCCTAGCCCTTTGACTATACCATAGGATGAGAAATATGCGCAACCATTCGAGAAAGGAACCATTGATGGATCTATCACTTTTTCAAGATCTTACAGAGGCCGTTCAAACACTAAAAAAAATAGGACAGGAGCTTTCTACTCTGCCCACTCTCCCTCTTAAGTCACTAGACCCGGAGAAAACTGTGCTCTTGCATATCGATATTGTGGAAGGTTTCTTGCACAAGGGCGCTCTGAGTTCCCCGCGTGTGGCAGATATGCTGCCGTACGTCGTGGATCTAAATGAACGACTGGCTGACTTTCCAAAAATCTTTATCCTCGATGAACACGGTGAAGAAGCAGAGGAGTTCGGTGCCTATCCGCCCCATTGTGTCGTGGGCACAGGTGAGAGCGAGCTCGTGGAAGCGCTCAAGCCTTTTGCAAAGAAAGAGCATACCTTTACCAAAAACTCTACCAATTTGTTTCATGCACCAGGATTTCTCGATCTCATAGAGGATCATCCGGAGTGGGATACCTATTTGATCGTCGGCGACGTCAGCGACATCTGTGTACTTCAGGGCGCGTTGACCTTAAAGACGTATTTCAATCAGGCACAGCAAAATAAGCGTCTCATCCTTTTGACAAAAGGAGTCGAAACATTTGACCTCACCGCCACGCTTCATGATGCCACGCTGATGAATCTGTTCACACTCTACAATCTGCAGATGAATGGAATTGAACTTTACGAAGATCTTTCTTAAGGAAAAATGACATTGACCACAGCGATGATAAAAATCAGCCACTGTGTTCCGACAAAGAGCCTCTCTACTCCCTTGCCGGAGAGATGTTTGTTGAGCATGACGCCCAACTGCGCTCCGAGGATTGCCGCCACGACCATGTAGGGCAGTGCGCTCAGATCATATCCTTGAAAGCCGCCTGTAAATGTAATCGTCAGGAGCTTGGCACTTTGAGAAAAGAGGATGCTCACAAGCGAGCTGATTCCGGCGATTTTAATGTCAAACTTAAACAGATATAAAAAGGCTACGATATTAAAGGGCCCACCCCCCACTCCTAAAAAGGATGAGAGCATACCTAGTACCAGCCCTGTGATCAAAGATACCAGTTCCTTGCGCCGAATCCGATGGCCTAGGGGCTGGTATTTCATATACCAAAAGACACCGATCAGAAGAACCGCAAGGAGACTGTTTTGAATCACCTTTACTTGTTTCATAGGGATATTCACTGTAGCCGATTCGAAGATTCTCTGACCGATCATTCCCCCAAAAAGAGAGCCCGTTGCAACCAGTACAACGATCTTTTGAGGAATTCTCACGCCCATGCGGATAAAGCGCAGAATCGAATACAGACTCATAGTAAAGACCGTGATAGCCGAAAGAATGCCGATCGTCTTAAGAGGCAGATCTCCGACGACATCAAGAGCCGGCTTTATGATGATTCCCCCGCCCAACCCTGTTATGGAGCCTAATAAAGTTGCCGCAAAACTGATCAGAATGTAAACAAATAGCAATGACGACCTCCTTATTTTATTGTACCCTTGAAAACTGCTCTCTGCTATACTGACTTTATGAATGACTTCGCAAAACACCTGTTAGATTGGTATAAAACGGCAAAAAGACCCCTTCCCTGGCGGAAAAACCCTGATCCCTATTGGATCTATTTGAGTGAGATCATGTTGCAGCAGACACGTATGGAGAGTGCTCTTCCGTATTTTGAAACCTTTATACGTGAGTTGCCCACGCTAAAAGATCTTTCCATGGTCGACGATGATCGGCTGATGAAACTCTGGGAAGGACTCGGTTATTATTCTAGAGCGCGCAACCTAAAGAAGGGAGCCATTTACATCATGGAAGAATTCGATGGCATCCTTCCCAGTGACCCAAAAGAACTTCAGAAGATTCCCGGCATCGGCCCTTATAGCGCAGGCGCCATCGCCTCGACCCTCTATCAAAAACCTGTCAGCGCGGTGGATGGCAATGTCCTTCGTGTCTTTAGCCGTCTCTATCGGCTCGAGGAAACACTCCCCAGCGCCGCCTTAACGAGAGCTGTCAGAGAAAAGGTCTTAGAGTTGATCCCCGCCGAGGCTCCTGGTGACTTTAATCAGGCGCTGATGGAGCTCGGCGCTCTCATCTGTAAGCCCACCTCTCCTGCCTGCTCTACTTGCCCTGTGCGGGCATTTTGCCAAAGCGCAGAGGCAGAAGACGTCGCGGAGTTTCCAAGGAGAAAGAAAAAGTCGCCTCCGAGAAGAGAACACCACACTGTTCTTCTCCTCGAATGCAATGCGGCCTTTGCTGTGGAGAGAAAAGAGAAAGGACTTCTCAAAGGTCTCTATCATTTTCCCATGCTAAAGGGACATCTCTCAACCGAAGAAGTGAGGAAAACACTGCAGAAAGAAGGCTTTGTCGTCAGAGATATTTTTGATCAAGGGGAAGCGTCCCATGTCTTTTCTCATCGCATCTGGCAGATGCGTCTGTACCACGTAATGGTTGATAACAGCACGGAGCACTTTGAGTGGTTTGAAAAAAAACGCTTGGCGGATTTACCCGTAGCAAGCGCTTTTCGTTCTGTAAAGATGTTATTGGATTTATAAGTCGTCAAAGGGAATCGAGAAGGTATCGCCGTCGCTCAAGTCTCCTGATTCAAAGCCTTTTAAGAACCAGCGCATGCGCTGTTCACTCGTCCCGTGCGTGAAAGAATCGGGAGAAACTCTTCCCTGCGTCTCACGTTGGATGCGATCATCGCCAATCTGGTTGGCGGCTCTCATCGCGGCTTCTACGTCGCCTTCTTCAAGAATTCCTTCGTTCTGAATATAATGAGTGAAAACACCAGCCAGGTAATCCGCTTGGAGTTCAAGTCGGACAGAATACTGATTATATTCCTGTTGCGATACGCGATCTCTGAGTCTGGCCATCTCATCGGTAATCCCTAAGAGGTTTTGGACATGATGCCCGACCTCGTGGGCGATGACATAGGCTCTGGCATATTCACCCGGCGCTCCAAAGCGCTCTGAGAGTTCCTGGAAAAATGTCAGATCAATGTAGATCGTCGAATCAGCGGGGCAGTAGAACGGCCCCATCTGCGCGCTGGCAAATCCACATCCCGACTCTGTCTGACCGCTGAAGATGACCATCTGCGGCTCGATATAGCGCGAATTCGACGCGGCAAAGATCTCCCCCCAGACGTCCTCAGTCATGGCAAGTACGGTGCTTGCAAAAAGTGCGTCTTCGTCACTGGCGGGTGTCGTTGGCGCAGGCTGATCTGCGCTGAACATATTCGAGAGACCTCCGCCAAAGATTCCATAAAGTACGGCGATCAAGACGATGATCACCAGCATTCTTCCCGACATAGGAAATGGTAGACCCATTCCGCCCCGCGGGACACCGCCGCCGAAACCTCCCGGGCTTCGCGTGGTACGCCGGGAACGTCTGTCATCGACATTTGAACTCGTTCTACGTCCTCTCCAATCCATGTTGCCCCCTCATCCGTTGCATAAGTTGATCAAAAAAGTCCTTGATCTTTTGTATCCAGTCTCCTTCTATAAGCTTGTTAAACCAATTGACTACTTTCTCTTTTAGTCCGTCTTCTCCTTCGTGCATAGAGCTCTGTGCGCGCTCCATCCAGTCGATCAGCTGATGGCGCCATTCTTCCGGCAGTAGTCGCTCGCCGCGTCGCACCAGCTCATCATAAAGTTCTTCTATCTCTTCAGGCAATAAATCTCTTTTTAGTTCCTGTGCTCTTTTTAGTACCCTTTCTTCAAGCGTTTCAACTATATCGGCTGAATCCTTTGAGAAGGATCGCATGTCAAACTCTTCTCTTGCCAAGGCCACTCTGTCCTCGTTCAAGGGTTCTCCCAGCCGCTCACTCGCCTGTATGACAGCATCGAGCGCATCGAGTTCTGTGAACTCTTCCGTGGCGACAAGTCGCACGAGATAGTCCTTTACTCCCGCTCGCTCTAATAAGCGTTTTATATTCGCCGTTTCAAAGGTGCTTGAGCCGACCATCTGGACGATAAGGCGTCCGCTGGTTCTCTTTTCCATATAAAAGGCTTCGATGTGTTTTGCCTCCAGCACCTCAGTGCGCACCGTTGATTCTATGCGCATCGCCTCCAGAAGCTGTTGTTCAGCTTCCTGAGAAATCTTCGGGTCGATTAACAAGATGTTTTGAGGGGTGGCAGAAAACGCCGTTGAGGCGAAACAGGCAATAAGGGTGCATAGGATGATAAGTTTTTTCACGTGTTCTCCTAAGTGAGATGGTGGAAACGCAAAGGCGTTTTTTTGTATCGCACTCCGCTCAAAAAAAAGGGCTTTAGCAGCCCTTATCCTTGAGTTGATCTGAAAAATCGCTGCGATGGATTTCGGCCGATACTTGTTTCTTTTGTTGCTTCATCGTATCGCTGACTTCTTCGCTTTGTTCTTTGAGATTGCCTTCGTGAGTGACGAAATCTTCCGAGTCTTGGATATTTTTCTCCTCATGATCGACAACATCCACTGACGGAGCAATATGCTCTTTTTTCATTTTCTCCTCCACTTCATGTCTACGTGTTCAATCCCGTCTTCAATGTAGTAAGGTGACGTGGCTTCAAAGCCGAGGGATTCATAAAACCCTTGCGCATACGACTGCGCTTGCAGCTCAACGTCTTTTTTTGGCAGATGCTCGATTATGTAATGGAGTGCATACTCCATCATCTCTTTTCCCAACCCTTTGGATCGGTACTCCGGAGCTAATACGATTCTGCCCATGAAAATACGTTCCGGTTCTTCAAGAACTCGCACGGTACCTATCAATTCCTCTTCGTCGCGAAGCAGCAAATGGACGGCTGTTTTGTCTCTTCCATCAAACTCCTGGTACAGGCATTGCTGTTCTAAGACAAAGACATCGAACCGAAGCTTCATCGCATCATATAGGTCCTCTGCGCTCATCTCTTCAAAGGGAACCATTGTCCAATTCATTATATCACCTCACTGTCTTATGCCCTTCAAATGCTTGCTCAAACCTGTGAGTCTGTACGATCGAAAGAAATGAACGTATTCCCTTTGTAACTCAGCTCCCCGCTCTGGCCTTCAAAAAGAGATGTCGATCGACTTCGATCGATGAAGAGGAGCAGCCGCTCCCCCTCTACTGTTTTAAATGTCCCGCGAAGCGGTGAAAGCGGTCCCTTCGCCTGCTCAAGCTTAATCACTTGCGCCTGAATCTTTCTCACCGGCGCTCTCTGCGTGCGAAGATTTCTTCGAATAACTGAGATCACCAGCGTCAGAAGCACGATAAAAACGATGCCCCAAAGTACCCAGAAACTAAAAGAGATCGTGGAGAGAATTGAATCACCCACGGCGTTCCTCCAGAGAGATCTGAATGCACTCAATCCCGTTGATCTCCAAAAGATGTAGCGCAAAGTCATCGACTCGATACGCTTCGTCGTAGTAAATAGAGGTAATGCCTGATTGAATCAGCGCTTTTGTGCAGTGCAGACAGGGAAAATGCGTCACATAGATACTGGCTCCTCCCATCGCAATGCCCTCTTTAGCACAATAACTGATACAGTTCAGTTCGGCGTGCTGCGTAGCAATGCAATGCCCGTCGCGCATGGCGTGACCGATCTCATCACAGTGTGGCGTCTTCTTTCCCACGCTGCCATTATAGCCGGTCGCAACGATCCGGTGCTCTCGGTTGACCACGATCGCTCCGACATGTGCACGCGAACAGGTGCTTCGGGAGGCGGCCAAGTGAGCTAGTTCCATAAAGTAGTGATCCCAGCTCTTTCGAATATTTGGCTCACCCGATTTTACATACGTGTAGGATTTTTCCATCCCTCCTCCTAGTGTAAGATGACAGGTATCAGCATCAACAAGATCCCTGCGACCGCCGTGACAACCATGCCGTTATAGCTCATCAAAAGGTGACGCAAAAGGCGGTTCACACTGGCGGCAGAAGCTGCTTTATTAAGAGAGTTTTCTCTGATCTGTTTTCGCACCTTTTTGCCCAGTATCAGAATCAAGAGACTCACAACTAGGTAGATGGAACCTACGATATCAAGAAGATGAGAAAATGATTTCGAGGAAACGACGGCGACAAACCCTGAGATCAGAAGGCCCGGCAAAGCAAGGATGAGTGCTGCGATGATAAATCCCAACACATACAATACATATGCTTTCATCTCTATTCCCGATCTAACAAGAATGATTTGACGATCGCCAACATCTCCCTGGTAAAGTCGTGAAGAACGGTAGATGCAGGGGTGCTCGATGTCAGGGGATAGGCGCTCACGCCGAGTCTGTTAGCAAGAAAACCTACTCGAAAGGCATGATAGTTACTGGTCGAAACCATGATCTTCTCAGGTTTCTCCCCCGTCACCTCTTCAATTAATGCAAGGGCGTTTTTTAAGTTTGTCCATGTGCTAGTCGATGTTTCCTCTAGAAGCATCCGCCCCTCATCGATGCCATTGCGCAGTAAAACGTTCTTCATCACTTGCGCTTCACTGACTATCTCCCCCGTCCCGATGCCGCCGCAGAGGACAGCGATCGTGTTCGGATGCGCTAACAAATACTCCTGCGCCTTTAAAATACGGTTATTAAGAAGAGGCGATGGTTCCTCGCCTTCTATCTTTGCCCCTAGAACGAGGACATATTTTGCATCTCCCTCCGGAGCCAACATCCAACCTGAGGCGATCAGTCCCTGCATAAGGAATACGCCCAGTAGGATGAGAACGACCAATCCTTTGATTATTGTTTTCATATTTTTACCTGTATCTATTGTAGCAAAGGTCCCCTCTGCTCTCAAGAAAACATGATACAATAATCAAAGATAGGAGAGTGTTATGTATCCGAAAATGACTGTCTACCTAAACCGAATAGAAGACACTGCGCGCTACGTCTGTGAGCTGGCAGCCGAAAATGGAGTCCGCATCACCGGTGTTGTCAAAAGCAGCGACAACTATTCCAACTCTTATAAGGCCATTGCTGAAGCGATGAAGAGGGGCGGCGTCGCTTCTCTTGCCGATTCTCGCATGAAGACGATCGAGCGCATGCGAGAGCTCGGAGTAGAAGATCATATTCTTCTCCTTCGCATTCCTCAGATGTGGGAGCTGCCCAAAGTGGTAGAGTTTGCCGATGCGAGCTTGCAATCTGATCCCGGCACGCTTGCCGCGTTGGAAGAAGAAGCGGCTGCCCAAGAGAAAACACACGGCGTGATCCTGATGACAGATCTGGGAGATCTCAGGGAAGGAATCTTTGACCCGGATGTATTCCACGAAACGGCCGTCTGGATCGAGAGAGAACTCCCCCATCTCCACCTTCTTGGGATTGGAACCAATCTCGGATGCTACGGTTCGATCGTACCTGATGTCACCAATCTCAGTCTTCTGGTAGAAAGAGCACGTGCCATTGAAAAATCCATCGGGAGAAAACTGGAGATCGTCTCCGGCGGAGGAACGAGCACGCTTCCCATGCTTCTCGATCGCACGCTTCCTGAAGGCATTAATCACCTTCGGGTAGGAGAAGGTATTCTTCTTGGGAGAGATCTCGTCACCATTTGGAAACTCCCTTTTGACGGACTTCGAATGGACACATACGTAGTCGAAGCACAGATTGTAGAAATCGAGGAAAAGCCGTCGTATCCCATCGGACGAATCTTTGTCGACGCATTTGGAAACACGCCTGAGTACATCGATTCAGGGATGCGGATGAAGGCGATTGTCGCCATCGGTAAAAGAGATATCGGCTCGCACGACGCGCTATTTCCGATCGATGAGACGATCAAAGTTCTCGGAGGTAGCTCAGATCATCTGATTCTCGACATTACAGACTGCAAGGTCCCCATGAGCGTCGGAGATATCGTAGCGTTTCTCCCCAACTATCAGGCGCTCGTCAACTGCATTGAAAGCAGTGACGTCACCATCTTGCATCATTTTGACTAAAAGAACACTTCCATTTTCCAAATAGGAGGAAACATGGGTCGTATCGGCACCATTGTCAATCGAAAAGCAAAACAGGACAGCAAACGCGCGGGAATCTTTATGAAGCTTGCCCGCTCCATCGTCGTCGCCGTCAAAGAAGGCGGCGCCGATCCTGAGTACAATGCGGCGCTCCAAAGCGCCATAGAAAAGGCGAAAGCCGCCAACATGCCCAATGACAACATTGAGCGCGCGATCAAAAAGGCCAGCGGCGAAGGCAGTGAGGAAGATTATTTCGAGATCAACTATGAAGGCTACGGTCCCGGAGGCATCGCCGTATTGGTCGAGTGTCTGACAGACAATGTCAATC
This sequence comes from Tissierellia bacterium, assembly GCA_012841045.1. Lineage (GTDB taxonomy): Bacteria > Bacillota > Clostridia > Peptostreptococcales > Acidaminobacteraceae > DUVM01. The sequence goes on from DUVM01000063.1 coordinate 11,625, forward strand.
GAACGGCAGGGGATGTGCGCGCCGCGTTTACAAAAGCGCGAGGCAATCTCGGAACCACTGGCTCAGCAAGCTATGTCTTTGACCACGTCGGCGTTCTCGTCATTGAGCGTGATGGCGCCATCGACGAGGACACCCTGATGATGGAAGCGTTGGATGCCGGGGCGGAAGACTTTACCGCGGAGCAAGAGCACTTTGAGATCTACACGAGCGTGGCTGATTTTGGCCACGTGCGAGACGCACTCAAAGAAAAAGGATATCGCTTTTCTCTGTCTGAATTGACCTACCTTCCGAAAACACTCCAGCGTATCGAAGAGACGGATACAAAGGATATGCGAAGACTCCTAGACACTCTTGAGGACAATGATGACGTGCAAAACGTCTTTAGTACGTGGGATGCGCATCATGATCAAGACGAGTAAATAGCAACAAAAAGCAAAGACGCCCGCTTAAAATGCGGGCGTTTTCATACGTAGTTTTAAAGGGGCACCGTTCACACGAATTTAAGAATGCTGTTCCCTTTTTCTTTGGAAAAATTTGACGATCTCGACCATCGGGACGATACAGACAGCCAGGAGCATCGCCACTCCGTACTCACCGAGCGTGATGTGATCAAAGTGGAACGCTTCGGCAAGCTGGGGCACGTAGATGACAAGCGTGGTCATAAATAAGCTGGCCACCATCGCAAAAAACAAGTAGCGATTGTGATGCTTGAGCGAGAAGATCGACTTCCTTCGGCTCTTCATATTGAGAGAGTGGAACATCTCTGCCATGGAAAGAGTCAAGAACGCCATGGTCATTCCCTGCGGGCTTACGCCTCCTTCAAATCCGGTAATGATGAATTCTCCGGTCTCCATGAAATTGCCGGCAAAATAAGCTAGCAGAGTCAGAATCGATACAAAGAATCCTTGATACAGGACATCGGCTCCCATGCCATCAGAGAAGATACTCGCTTTGGGATCTCTCGGAGGACGCTGCATCAGATCCGACTCTCCCTCCTCCATGCCCAGCGCAATTGCCGGGAAGGAGTCCGTGATTAAGTTGATCCACAGGAGATGCACAGGGCGCAAAATCGTAAAGTTCAAAAGTGTCGCTACAAAGATAGCGATGACTTCTGCGAGATTTGCTGAGAGCAGATACTGCACCGCTTTTCGAATGTTGTCATAGATGCGGCGGCCTTCTTCTGCAGCGGCTACGATTGTGGCAAAGTTATCATCTGCCAGAACCATGTCAGCCACGTTTTTCGTGACATCGGTTCCGGTGATTCCCATGCCCACGCCAATATCGGCGGCCTTGATGGAAGGAGCGTCATTGACGCCATCGCCCGTCATCGCCGTAATGCGGCCCTTTTCCTGCCAGGCTCGAACGATACGCACCTTGTGCTCAGGCTGCACGCGCGCGTACACAGAATAATCATTGATGCGATCTGTCAGGTCTTCATCGCTGATGGTATCCAGGCCCGCACCTGTAATCGACTGGGAAGGGTCATCTAATATCCCGAGTTCTCTGGCAATGGCCACGGCCGTGATCTGATGGTCGCCGGTTATCATCACCGGGCGAATGCCTGCCTCTCGGCAAAGAACAATCGCATCGGCGACTTCGGGGCGGACCGGGTCGATCATGCCTGTCAGTCCGATATAACAGAGATCCTGTTCCAGCTCCTGCGGCTCCATCGAAGAAGGCATCACGGGATAATCCCGCTTCGCTACTGCCAGCACGCGAAGCGCCCGATCTGCCATTTCCACATTTTCCGCAAGAAACTGTTCGAGCTTTTCTTGCGTCATAGGAAGCTCGGTATCTCCTTCAAGATAGGTGCGACAGCGCTGTAAGAGTACGTCAGGTGCTCCTTTTGTGTATTGAGTAAATTTGTCTGCATGTTGATGAATCGTGCTCATCAACTTTCTGACCGAGTCAAATGGCGCTTCTGCGACACGCGGAAATTCTTTTTCTAGCTCTCTTTTATCAAGCCCCCGCTCCATAGCGAAGTTGACCAGCGCCAATTCCGTCGGTTCTCCTTCCGGCTCACCCTCTTCTGTCATCTGCACATCCGTGCATAGACTCATAGCTCTCGCCAGCAGGTCTTTATCGCTTCCCGTTGAGTCGACCACCGTCATTTTATTTAGTGTCAGGGTACCTGTCTTATCCGAACAGATCACCTGCGTCGAGCCCAACGTCTCCACTGCCGTCAACTTGCGAATAATGGCGTGGCGTTTGGACATACTGGTGACACCGATGGAAAGAACGATGGTTACGACCGCCACAAGTCCTTCAGGGATGGCCGCAACAGCAAGAGAGACAGCCAACATAAAGGTGTCGAGGATGCCATCGCTGGTAATATTTGGATAGAGTCTGATGAGACTGATGGAAAAAACCAGCACACTGATGCCAAGGACGAGCCAGCTCAGTGTCTTTCCCAATTTATCGAGGCTGACCTGAAGAGGTGTCAGCGTGTCTTCAGTCGTTGCTATCGCCGTGGCGATCTGGCCCATCTGCGTTTTCATACCGGTGTCGACGACGACTGCGCGAGCGCGTCCATAGACAATGGAAGAGCCCATATACACCATATTCTTGCGGTCCCCTAGGGTCACATCGCCTCCCTCACCAGGGCTCAGCGCTTCCGTTATTTTACTGACCGGTACGCTTTCTCCTGTAAGGGCGGCTTCTTCCGCTTTGAGGCTGTGTGTCTCAATCACTCGGCAGTCTGCCGGAACGGCGTCTCCTGCTTCTAGAAGCACCACATCCCCGGGAACCAACTCGGCACTGTCGACGACTGCGACATGACAGTCTCTAATGACACGAGAGGTGGCCGAGCTCATCGCCGCAAGGGCTTCAATCGCCTTCTCCGCTTTGCTCTCCTGATAGACACCTAGAAGAGCATTGATGATGACAACGGCCAGGATGACAATCGTCTCAGTAAACGGCTCTTTGTTCACAAATGACGTGATACCCGAAATCACGGCGGCCGCCAGAAGAATCATGATCATGGAATCCTTCATCTGGTCGATGAATCTCGAGAGCAAACTCTGTTTTTTTGCTTCATCAAGCTGATTCTTGCCGTATTGTTTCAGTCGTTCTTTCGCGACTTCGGAAGTCAGACCGTCTTCTGATGAGTCGAGCACACTGAGAACTTCCTCTTTGTCAACTAGATACTCCTTCATGTTTTCCTTTCTAATAAGCCTTTCACAAAAAAGACTTTACATCCTTTGATATACAAAATGCATTATACCCCCGC
>DUVM01000010.1 GCA_012841045.1 Tissierellia bacterium
AAACACCGTAAATACGCAATTTCCAAGGGCTTATACATTTATTTTCTTGTCAGCAGACAGACCGTCTCCACATGACCCGTATTAGGATAGAGATCCACCATGAAGCTTTGTTCTACAACGTATGATGCCATAAGTTGCTCCATATCCCGCACTTGTGTCTTGGGATTGCATGAGATATAGAGGATCTTGGGCGGTAGAAGTTGTAGAAGTGATTGAACGACTTTGGGGTGAAGACCTGCGCGAGGCGGATCAACGACAACGACGTCCGGTGAAGGAATGTTTCCTTCGACTGCTTCTTTGACATCTCCAACAATGTACTCACAGTTAACGATGTGGTTTCTTAACGCACTCTGTCTGGCGGCTTCCACAGCGACCTCATTTAGTTCGATGCCGATCACCTTTTTGAACTTCTTTGAGGCAATTTGTCCGATCGTCCCTGCCCCACAATACAGATCCCATAGGACTTCGCCATCATCCAGAAGAGAAAGGGTCTTCTCAAAGAGAATCTGTGCGCCGGCGCTGTTGGTTTGAAAGAACGATTCGGGATAAATCCGAAATCGTAGCCCACAGAGTTGTTCCTCGATAAAGTTCTCCCCCCATTGATAGGCCACCTGCTCATAGTCCACAAAGTTCCCGAGTGAATCCTTGATTCCAACGAGAAATCCTTTGATTCTGCCTTCCAGTGACAGCGCCAAGAGTCTTCTCTCGAGCTCCTTCGCATCCACCTCTTCTTGCGAGCTGATAATGAGAACGATGAGGATCTCGCCGGTAAACTCAGCTCTTCTCAAGAGCAGAAAGCGCAGGAGACCCTCGTGGGTGTAGATGTCATAGAAAGGCGCTTGCCGCTCACTAAAATACTCAGCAATCACATCTCGGATGGTGCGAAGATCTTGATGAACAAGTAGGCAATGCGACGTATCGATGACATTTCTTCGCATCGCTTTTTGATGGAACCCTAAGTGAAGCGGTCCCCCTTTCACTTGATTGCCAAAGGTGAAGTCCACTTTGTTTCTGTAGGCATATTTATTCTCTGCGCCAAAGACACCTTTGTACTGCCCGAGGGGAATTTCTTTTTCCTGAAAGAGCGCCAGGACTTCCCTCTCTTTGATCTGTCGCTGCTTCTCAAGAGAAAGATGCTGACTCACACAGCCTCCACAGAGGCGAAAATCTTTGCACAGCGTTTCACCGGTATAGGGAGTGTCAAGAACTTCTAGGAGAAAGCCTGTGAGAAGACCGTGTTTCTTCTTGGCTCCTCTGGCTAACACACGCTCTCCCGGGAACGCTCCGGGTACGCGATGTTCTCCTCGTTCACTCTGGCCTATCCCTGTCGCGGGGAATTCCGTTCGTTCAATGACGACTTCATAATCTTTTGCTATTTTTTATTCCTTTCTGAGTCTTGCATGATAGGACTATGTTAATTATACTTAATTTCAGGAGGAACTCTATGCGTAAATTCCTAGGCATCGCGCTGATCATCCTGGGACTCATTGTCCTCGGACTCTATTTCGGATTTGGATACCTCATGCGCCAGACATCTGATACGGCTTTTATTGAAGAGCTGAGTGCAGAAGAACTGCAAGCAAACAACCAACTCGAAATCATCAACAATTATGAGTCGGTGAGCAATGTCTCCGTCATCGATGCATACATCAAACTGAATGAAGTATCCACTGAATACGTCATTGGACAAATCGTCATACCGGATGTAAACATCAATCTGCCGGTCTCCCGCGGCACCAATGAAAGCAATCTCCTTCTTGGCGCTACGACGATGCGAGCAGATCAGATGATGGGGCAAGGGCACTATCCTCTCGCCGGACACAATATTTCGCGCAAGGGTGTCCTCTTCCACGGTATCGATACACTGCCGGATGAAACGGATATCTTTCTCACCGACAAGGTGGATGTCTATCGTTACAAAGTGATCGACCGGATTGAGATCCCTGATACGGACTTCAGCTGGCTCGAAAATGACGTGGCGGATCGCTACGGCAAACCCACCATGTGCCTTGTCACCTGTACTCTTCCCTATCGATCCGGTGTGCGTGTGATCGTTCTTGCTACGCTTGAGGAGGTCACTCCTTATGAAGGCGGCATCAAAATCGAAAATGAATGATTTCATCTTCTCATAAGCTATTCCTCGGTCACGGCGATTCGCGCGGAACCGAGGTTTTTTCTTCCTGACAGGCGACGCCTGTCTCTTTAGATGGTTCAGCCCGAAGGAATGCTGCTATACGTCGCAATCCGAGTGACAAAGGCATCGAGCTCTTGGAACGCTTCAGACATCACGCCTTCGCTCTGCCAAGAATATTTCCGCTCTGTTTTACCATTTGCAAGCTGAAGATATGCTGGACTCTGTGACAAGCCGTCTGGCAAGGAAGAAAACGACTTCTCAATATGGCGCTGCAACGAGTCATATTTGCTCTCCTGCACAGAATAGTAGAGCTCATAGAGAATATCATCATCGGAGGGTTCTGCACCCTCAAGATACATATAGGTTGTCATGGTCAGTGTGAGATCAGGATAAAAAACATTGACTTGAACAAACTCCTGGCCGTCCTGTGTGAAGCGGTAGGACTGCGTCAGGGTCGATGTGGCATTGTCCATCCTATCCTCCTTTTTAGTCAGATACCCCGATTCGCTTACCATCTCTTCTTTATGATCAATACAGGAAGTGAAAAAAGACAGAGTCTTACAACTCTGTCTTCTACATCCTTATGGCTAAAAAGGTCTATCTTCCCCGGTCTTCACAGCGGGAGATGAGATACTCAAAGAGTTTGGGCGAATCGGGCTGATCACTCTCATATTCGGGATGGAACTGTAGGGCAATCACATTTCCGTCATCACTTTCGATCGCCTCGATCATTCCGTCTGCGCTAAAGGATGTCGCCTGAAATCCCTTCGCAACTCGTCTGAGCGCCTGATGATGGGAGCTGTTGACAATGATCTCTTCACCAAACAATTCTCTCATGACACCGGAGCGGTTAAATATCCGATGGTACGTCACATGAAGAGGATCTTCAAACGACTCGTGACGAACATAAGGATCCCGATTCTCGGGGAGATCTTGATAGATATCTCCGCCTTCTGCGATATTTATCAGCTGCATGCCTCGGCACACCCCCATGATCGGAAGACCCCTTTGTCGCGCCGCTTTATATAATCGCATTTCAAAATCATCTCGTCGCCAATCGATGTAACTGCTTTTGGGGTGCGGATCTTCTCCGAAGAGAAATCCTGCCACGTCATTGCCTCCGGTAAAGATCAGACCGTCCACTGCTTCAAGGATCGGCTCTACAGGGTCTTTTGCATCAAAGGTAGGGATAATCAGGGGAATCGCGCCAAAACGCTCTATAAGCCTTGTGAAATACTCATTCGTCTGATCATATATGCGTTTCTCATCGCGCATGGGCCAGCACAGCACACCTATGACTTTCATTTCTCCCTCCCCGCTACTTCCACGAAGTACTTCATGAGACCTTGGAATTCACTTTGATCGCTTAATCGCTCAGGGTGAAACTGCACGCCAAGCAGCCAGCCGCCTTGAGTTCCTTCAAATCCCTCAATGATCCCATCCGGCGCTGTTGCATTGGCTTTGAGCGTATCGGCCAGATCCTTCACCGCTTGGTGGTGGACGGAATTGACCAGCAGTTCTTCTGTTCCAAGGGCCTGAAAAAGCTCGCTTCCGGGTGTAATGGAAATCATATGTTCCATATCCTGTTGCTCAGGAGAGGCACTGTGTAAAATCTTGGTATCCACTTGCGAGGGAATGTCCTGATAGAGGGTTCCTCCCTCAGCAATGTTGATCAGCTGATGTCCTCGACAGATCCCCAAAATCGGCATCCCGCGCTTTCTTGCCGCTCGATAGAAGAGCAGGTCATTGGCGTCACGTCGCTTATCATATCTGTGCGATGCGTCCATCAGATGCTCTCCGTACAATAGTGGAGAAAGATCTACTCCTCCGCTGAGAAGAAGACCATCTACCTGATCAAGCACCTTGTCCACTAGGGTGGGATCTTGTAGGACAGGCATCACCAGCGGAAGGGCTTCGCTTGCCAGCAAACTCTTCGTGTACCCGATGTCTAAGTGATTGAATGCGGCGCCGCGCTTGGTATACGTGATGCCGCAGCTGACTCCAATGCGTACCTTCATTTTTCCTCCATTTTTTCAAGAAGCCCAATGAATTCACCATGAGCGTTTCTGAGTGATATATAGCGGATCTGCTGACCTTTCACAGTCACAAGCTTTGTACTCCAAGCTTCTTTAGTGGCTTCTTCCATACAGCGTAGAGCCGATTCGTTGGATTCATCATGCATGGGGAACGGTCCTAAACGAAGAAGACGTCTTCCGTCCTTCCCTCTCACACTCAGAGGAATCTCCAGCGCGTGAAGCACCGCTTCGAGCTGCTCTTTGGTCACATCCTCTGAGACAAAGGTCCCCTCTTCCTTAAAGAATTCGGGCACATCGGGGAAAAGATACCCTATATCCAAGAGCTCATAATACACTGTCTGCCATGTCTGCGGACGGACAAATTCTCTCAGATCTTCAAACAGGCTCGTCTCTTCGCGCGAGATCTCCTGGCGGATACGCAGGAACAGATGCTCGAGAAAGAGACTTTTCTCCATGGTGCTTTTTCCCAACAGAAAACTCTCCTCTTTGATCTCTGCTATCATTTCGAGAATTTCTTCCTGTTCTCCTCGCATCAAATGCTGCATATAAAGCTGTTCAGGAATGGGCTGTGCATAGGAGAATAGCTTCTCAACTTTTTCATAGTGATCGCGGAGCTGCTCGAGTTCCTCAAGATGAGGAAGGACATCTTCCCACCGACGATGTTCACCCACCTGGATGAGACGCTCCTCCAGATCCTCCAGTTTTTTCTCCCACAGTCGATTTTCTCTCTCCATGAGAAAAAGAGGATGGGCTGCATCGTTTCGAGTCAGCAGACTTTGCGAATCACTCTCCTTCATTTCTTCAAGAAACTCTCCAAAGATTCCTTTGTTGTTCTTCATTGTCACCTCATTCTTTCTCAGTGTATCACGCCAAAAAAACAATACAATAGATGAGCGGTGTCTGGGTATAATAGATAAATGTCACATGTAACGGAAAGGCAAAATATGCAGGGATTTATTCGCACAAGAAATCTTTATAAAATCTATCCCATGGGAGAAGAGCGCATCCACGCCCTTCACGATGTCAGCCTTGACATTGCCAGAGGAGAACGCATCTGTGTCCTAGGAACATCCGGCTCCGGGAAATCGACGCTTCTCAACATGCTGGCGGGACTTGAGCCCCCGACGAAGGGACAGATCGAAATCGGCAAGATCCGACTCGATCTTCTGAGTGAAGATGAACTGACGACGTTTCGCTCCCTCAATATTGGATTTGTCTTTCAGTCCTACAATCTGATTCCGACACTAAATGCACTGGAGAACGTCAGTCTGGGTCTGACCTTTAAAGGAATCCCGCGTCACACAAGAAACGAGATGGCCGCGCAGATTCTTTCGGATGTGGGTCTGGGAGATCGCCTAAACCATCGCCCAAACGAACTCTCCGGTGGTCAGCAGCAACGCGTCAGTATTGCCCGGGCTTTTGTCGGTAACCCGAACATCGTATTTGCAGATGAGCCGACAGGAAACCTCGACAGTCGTACCTCAGAGGAAGTCATGCGGGTGATCACCGACTTGACTGCCAAGCACCGGCAAACCCTTCTCATTGTCACACACGATGAGCAGATTACTGATTACTGTGAGCGCACATATCGCATGAAGGACGGCCGCATCGATAAGGTCATCGTCAACGAAAGAGAGATCCTATGAAACGAAAAATCACCGCTATCACACTCTTGCTCCTGCTACTGATGCAGACCTTGACGTTTGCCATGGCTGTGCCGAGTAGCACACAAAAAAACCTTCCAAAGCTAATTCTGTCTGATTATTCCCTCTCCCCGGAACATCCCAAAGCCGGAGAAGAGTTTGAGCTGACAATGACATTTTATAATACGAACGAGGATTACAGTGCGAGAAATATCAAAGTCACTCTCATAAACGAGTCATCCGATAGAGATCCAGGAAGCTTCGGTGTCTTTACTCCCATAGGAAGCTCCAATACGTTCTACTTTGACGTGATTGAAGCACAGGAGAGCACAGAGCAGACACTGCGCTTTGACACCTCATCTGTCGCCCTGTCGAAGAACTACTCCCTGAGTGTGCATCTACAATATGAAAACTACCAGGGTGTTCAGCTGGAGGCGAAGGAATTTGTCGGCGTCCCCGTCATGCAGAGCCCTCGTATCACTATGGATGACCCCAGCGTGCCTGCGGAAGTGCAGATCGATGACGGAATTAACCTATCCATCGGTTTTTATAACACGGGGAGAGACGACTTGAAAAATGTCATGCTCGAGACCTCAGGCAACTTTGCAGCTGATCCTGCCCGCTATTTTGTCGGAGATTTTGCCAGTGGAGCATCCGATGTGTTCTCCACTTTGTTAAAGACCGGAGAAGTCGGAGAGCTCTCCGGTGTCGTCACCATCACATTTGAGGATTCCTCTGGCCAAGAGCATAAGCTCGAAAAAGACTTTCGCTCGAACGTGCTTCCTTCGAGTGATGCGGAAGTATCTCCCGCAGAGAATGCGTCACTACCTCTACCGATGAACACGCTTCTCCTACTTGGCCTTTTGATCCTGTTGATTCTCACTGTGTATTTCTGGCTGAAATGGCGACGAGAGAAAAAAGCACAAAAAGTGCGCAACGAATTGACGATCGATGAATAATCGCGACCTCCTGAGCATGAGTCTCAGAAATCTCTGGAGAAGAAAACTGAGGACCTTTCTCACCCTCCTTGGCGTCATGATCGGTGCGACGTCCATTGTCATCATGCTCTCTTTAGGACTTGCCATTCAAGAGCAGCAGCAGTCCATGCTTGAGCGAATGGGTTCTTTAAGCACGATCACCGTCAGCGCCCCCGACAGTTCTTCTTCAGGCAGTGTGCGAAGAGTCTATCTTGACGATCGAACCCTGTCGGATCTCTCGACCATTTCCGGCGTGCAGGCGGTGGCGCCGATCACCTCAGGGGATCTGACGATTCTCTCCTATGGAAACTACCGCTCTTTTTTAAGTGTGCAGGGGATCAAACCGGAATACTTCCGAGATTTTGAGATCGACATCATTGAAGGACATGAACTGAGAAACAGCAACAAAAACCGCGTACAAGTCATTATCCCCTCCAATGTGCGTGAACTACTGTACTCCACCACCAGAGCACAAGACGCCACCAAAGACAAGAGCTTTGATCCGCTCCGTTCTCGCTTAACGCTAGGAAGCAGAAGAAATGCTCACCTCACCTTCCCTGCGCAGGTGGTCGGTGTCTACGATTCCAACAGTTTTAGTGCGGATGTATATATTCTTGAAGAGGATATGAAATACCTTTTGGAGCGCTTGGGTGCGCCCGGTCCCAGCGGATCAGGTAGAGAAAGCATCTACTCTCAAATCCAAGTCAAAGTAGACGATGTGGCGAATGTGCAGAGTGTGCGAGATGAGATTACGGAGCGAGGGTACCAGACACGCTCTCTTCAGGACATCGCCGAACAGATGAATCAAGGGACCATCATCATTCAAGCGGTGCTCGGAGGCATCGGCTCCATCTCATTGATCGTCGCGGCGATAGGTATCGCCAACACCATGGTGATGAGCATCTATGAGAGAACCCGGGAAATCGGAGTCATGAAAGTCATCGGCGCCTCTGTCAGCGATGTCAGAAGAATTTTTCTTACAGAAGCAAGTCTCATCGGCCTTTTGGGAGGTGTCCTGGGCATCGCGCTAAGTATAGGGATCTCGCAGCTATTGAATTATATCTTCCGAAGCACAGAAGCCGGCATTCGCTTAGGAGCCGATGCGGTCATCTCCATTATCCCGATTTGGCTGATCGCTCTCTCGCTTATCTTCAGTTCGCTCATCGGCCTGATGGCCGGATACTTTCCTGCAAAACGCGCGACAAAACTTTCTGCGATTGAAGCGATTAAGACGGAGTAAACACTGGTCACAACGAGAAAATCGTGATAGAATATATTTTGTCCCGCTGATGTAGCTCAGCCGGTTAGAGTGCCTGCCTCACATGCAGGAAGTCGGGGGTTCGAGTCCCTCCATCAGCACCATCAATATACTCAACATGTACATGCGACGTAAGCGCTATGTCATTCGTGTAGCGTTCGACCGAAGCATGGAACCCTTTTCAAAATTCTGGCAAGCTGCGATGCTTTCCGGAATTTTTCGCCATTAAGATTGTCTGAGAGGAAATGCCGTGACCGATTGGATTGATAAAGCAAAGGAAGCAGGCTTTGATGTCGCAGCGCCGCTTGATCCGCAGACATTGACCGCCAGGGAAGATGTGCGTGAGATGTGCGCCGTCGATAAATGCGGATTCTATAACAAAAACTGGACATGTCCTCCTCACTGCGGAACGCTTGAGGAGTGCCAGCACAAGATGAGAAGCTACCCAAATGGTGTCCTGCTACAGACCATCGGGCATCGAAGCAAGCCGATTGATTCAAAAGCCTACAGAGAAACGCAGCAGCGCCATATGAAGAACTTCAATGCGTTTATTGAGGAGATTCGAAAAGAATATCCTGATGCACTTTGTCTTGGCGCGGGGGGCTGTCAGATCTGCAAGGAATGCACCTTCCCAGAGCCCTGTCGTTTCCCAAAGAAAGCCACGTCTAGCATGGAAGGCTACGGTCTCTTTGTGACACAAGTCTGTAAGGATGCAGGCCTGCCCTATTACTACGGTCCTAAAACGATCATGTACATTGCCTGTGTGTTGTACTGACGAAAATGCTTACTACCTTTCGTGACTCGCTTTAGAGTGGGTCACTTTTTTCTTAAACAAGGGGATGGCGAGAACAAAAAACCGGTGACTTGTCACCGGCTGAGCCTGCACTCTATCTTTTCATTCCTCAAGCGTCTGCACGAATCTGTTGAGAAGAGCTGCCGATCTTCTGGCAGCAATCTCTTCAAACTGATCGTATGAGACGTCCGCTTCGTGATCGGCTTCATCAGAAATCGTACGGACAATTCCAAAAGGAATTTCGTTTCTTGTGGCCACTTGGGCAATGGCAGCGCCCTCCATCTCCACACAGAGTCCGCCAAATGTCTCTGCCAGATGTTTTTTCAGCTTCAGGTCATTGACGAAGACATCTCCCGTCACGATGCGCCCCACATGGACGCTCAGTCCCTGGTCTTTTGCCACTTTTTCCAGTCTTTTAGCCACATCCGCATCTGCTGTAAAGTGGTCTAAAAAAGGTTTGAACGCCCGCATAATGCGATGATCAAAATCATGCATGGTCGCATCGGTTGCAATCACGGTGTCCATGACATGGATATGCGGTTGAAGACTTCCGGCGATGCCGGTGTTAATAAGAAGCTCGGGAGCAAAATGATCGATCAATTGCTGTGTGACCATGGCGGCGTTGACTTTTCCCACCCCCGCCTCACAGAGAACAAGTGTATGACTTCCTTCTTCTACTAGAAAGAATACACTGTCGCCAATTGTCTTTTCTTCTATATGATCTCTGCCCTCTAGTAAATCCAACAGTTCCACTTTCAGGGCTGCAAGAACACCAATAATCACTGCAAAAACTCCTTATCATATGCGAGAAATCCGAGAATCAAAAGAACGACTCCCACGGTGATAAAACTGTCCGCCACGTTAAAAATCGCAAAACGAATCAATCGAAAATCAAAGAAGTCTACCACCGCTCCGTAAAACAGGCGGTCAAATCCATTTCCGATAGCCCCGCCGAGGATAAAGGCAAGTCCGAGCCTCGATGGTTTACTGAGCGTCTTGCTGTAACGCACCATGTAGATAATCAGAGCAATGCTGATCGCCACGGAAAAAAGCCCAAGAAGCGTCGTCTTTCCGCTTAAGATACTAAAAGCCGCCCCGGTGTTCGTGTGATAACTTAAGTGAAACACCCCGTCCCAAAGAGGGACGGAGCCTACAGGGGCAAGCCACGCCATCGCCGCCATCTTCGTCACTCGATCGAGGAGGATCACAGAAAGAACGATTAATACCTCCATCATAACTTCACCTTCTTGGAGTGATATCTCAACGCGTAGATCGGATGACCTTCCGCAGTAAATCTCTCTTCATATTCCGTTTGGATATTGTCCTCATAGGCAGGGGACTGAGCAATGTCCAGCGTCACATCTTCAAGCATATGCCCTGTCTGTGAGATTTCTTCAATGGAAAAGGCAAACAGTGTCTTTGAGTCGGTTTTTAATTGCACCATCGAATGCTCCTGAAGCCACCTGTCGTTTCGCTCAAGATATCCTCTGTGTGTCAGTCGGCGCTTTCTATTCTTCTTCTTTGGCCAAGGATCTGAAAAGTTCAGATACAAGCCGCTGAGTGAGCTTTCTTGAATCACGTCATCTAGGTCTTCGACATTTGCTCGCAGATAGCGCAGATTCGTCTCTCCTTCGACTTTTTCCATCGCCTGAATGAGGACAGAGTCGACTCGTTCCACGCCTAAAAAATTCAACTCCGGCTGGCGTCTGGCCATCATCAGGATAAACTCTCCTCTGCCTGTGCCAAATTCCGCTACCACCGGTTGTTGATTGCCAAAAATATCAGCGAAGACAAGTGGCTTGGGTTCAAGCAAAAGACCTCCCCGAAACCGCTCCATTCGCTGCTCCAGATTTTTTACTTTTCTCAGTCGCATCAGGTAAACATCCTTGGGTTCTGTGACCACTGGGACAGAAGCAGGGCGTCCTCATCGGAGACAAGGCCTCTTTCCTGAGCAAGCGTCAGCACTTCGGCATAATCGGTCAGAGACCAGACGGGAATGCCTTCTCGCTCAAAAGCCTCCGTGGCCTCCGAAAACCCATAAGTAAATATGCTTAGCACGCAGACGACCTCAGCGCCTGCTACTTGCAACGCCTTGGCAGCCTTCAGTGAACTTCCGCCGGTGCTGATCAAGTCTTCTACCAATACGACTCGATCGCCCTTAATAACAATGCCTTCGATCTGTTCGCCTTTTCCGTGGTCTTTTGCCCCGGAACGGACATAGGCCATGGGAAGGTCGAGTTTCTGCGAGAGATAGGCTGCATGGGCAATCCCCGCTGTCGCCGTTCCCACAATGGCGTCGACGTCTCCCAAGTCCTTTACCTTCTCGGCAAAAGCTTCTGCTATGGCATCGCGTACGACTGGAAAACTCATCGTCAGGCGATTGTCACAGTAGATAGGCGAGCGGATACCGCTGGCCCAAGTAAATAAATTGTCCTTGTCACGGATGATCAGCGCGCCGATATCAAGGAGATGCTGGGCGATCTTTCTGTAAGTCATTTAGTCCTCCCAATTTGTAGTGTCCGTCAGGATTCCAGAGCATGTACTCATAGATGCCAAGGTCGTGAAGCGCTCTCACCTGTTCAGCCACCTCTTCTTCATTAAAGTCAATGAAAGCATCATATGCTTGAAGCCAAGGTCTGATAAGTCCCGGCGTCTGGATGTTCGCATTTCTTTCAAGCGCATACTCCGTAGAGCGTTTAATCACCTCATAAGGTTCCCTCCACGGTCTGTCTAAACCCAAGTTTCCTGAGGTGTATAGGCTTGGATAGAGCATCGGACAGATGATGTCACTGACGGCACTCATCGCCTCCCAGTGTTGTCCAATGCCCTCGTCTGTAATCGAGACAGCGGACCAGCCAAATATATCAGAACCTATCAACGCATTTCTGTCATTGAGATTATTCTGTGCGTACATGATGAATTTTTGAATCGCTGTCACTCTGTTCTCCTCTTCCGGACTTCTGAGATCTATGACGGTGCCGTAAGATACGGGAAAGCGAACATAGTCGTATTGAATCTCATCAAAGCCGTATGCCAGCGCTTCATTGCTAAGTTTTACGATGTACTGCCACATCTGTCGGCTATGGGGAGATACCCAGTACCCTTCGTCGGAGTAAAAAAGATCCCCCGAGCTGTCGACCACTGACTGATCCGGGTATTGTGAGGCGTACTGGTTGGACTTAAAGACAACGATGCGGGCGATCAAGCGAAGCCCGCGCTCCTTGAACTTTGCGATGAATTCCTCTGGGTTATCAAGTAGAGGGTAGGAAGCGTCCGGGAGCGTCTCATCCACAGCTTTTGACGGAAAGAGAATTTGATCATAGTCATCCTTATAATCGATCACGACCGTATTGATGACGGATCCTTCTAGACGGTCTAGGAACACATCGACATTTTTCAGTTGCAAACCCGGCATATAGACTGCCCGCACAGGGACGTATTCTCGATAAGGTCTGTTTTTTTCCGCATACATCCCATATTCTACCCCTTCGTATTCATTGCTGATATACGAAGAAAAACTCTTACTTAAATACGAGCGGTCGACATAGCCTTGATTTCCGGCATAATCCTCTACAAAAGAGCGCTGCACACCTTTTCGCACAAGAAAAACTCTTTCCTGAAAAAAGAGTGGGCGAATCACTTCTCCCGATTCATCGATCAGTTTTGCATCTTCTCCCTGAATAAAGAAATAATCTTTCGGAAGCTCATCAATTTGCACCTCGATGGTCTCCGGTGCAGATGCCTTAGCGGAAGAAATTGGCAGGGCTTTTTCCGACTGAGCGCCTAAGCAACCCGTCAGAAAAAGAACCCCTGCCATGATGATCCATAGACAGCGCCTTCGCATAATTATTCCGATACGTACTTTCCTGCAAGTATATAGTTCGACGGGACATCTGCCTGGGCATCCATGAGCCAGTGCCCACGAAAGCCCATCCCATGCATGGCGAGTTGGAAGAAATACATGGCGATTCCGCCTTCCAGATGGTCGGCAAGTTGCTCGACTTCTCCCATCTGTTGCACCGCCATGACAATGTCGTTGTCCTGGAGAATAAATCTCCACGGGCGGCGATTTCCCCAAGAAGGAGCATATTTCATATAATGATAGATTTCAAGATAGCCTCTTCGCACCAACTCGTCTGAATCTGCGACCTTGCCCCAGTTATCCGTATAGACGACCGGACCTGCGGGTTGACGCGTGTCTTTTTCATACTCAAAGCTGAAATCAGCATACCCTTTTTCTGAATAGGGCGATTTCGACGCTTTGATGCCGCTGAAGAGTTTTTCAAAGAACTTGTCTTCTCTCGGGTAGCCAAGGGCAATCAGCGCAACCACTTCTTTCTCCGATTCAAGCTGCAGTTTTTCTTTCACCGCATCCGAGGAGTCGACACTCACCCAGCACGTTCCGATGCCTTCGTTCATCAGACGAAGAATCAAGCTCTGTCCGATAAACCCTGCCTCGCGATAGCCCACGCCATCTGGACGGCTCAAAATGATCAGATAATGAGGAGCTTGGATCATGCGGCCGTGATAGCCTGCTACGCCCACCAGGAGCTCAGCGATCTGTTCTCCATCTTCTAGAAAGAGCAGCTCCACATTTCCATCGTCTTCTAGTGGATATGGACGCTCCAGAAGAGAAAGGATCAGCTGGTGGTCTTCTCTGCTGAGTTTCTTATTCTGGTATTCGCGAACTGATTTTATCTTTTCCATTAATTCTATCTTATTCATCATGCACCTCCTTTTTCATTATATGCGAAGGATAAGTCCAATACAAGAAAGGATACCTTAATTATAGACGGGATTGCTTCTGAAAAGTCTCACATATTCCCCCAATAAATGGTACACTCATTAATGGAGGTTTTTATGACGATTACAGCCTACGGTGCCGCCAATGAAGTCACCGGATCTCAATATTTAGTTGAATCAGACGGGGTGAAGTTCCTCGTCGACCTTGGCCTTTTCCAGGGAAATGTCCGTCTGGAGATGAAGAACAGAGAGCCTCTGCCCTATCATCCTTCCGATCTGGACTTTGTGTTGTTGACACATGCACATATCGATCACTCCGGCCGCCTGCCCCTACTAAAAGACTTCAGTGGCCGGGTGTATATGACCCATGACACGTTTCGCTTAGTTGAACCGCTTCTGCGAGACAGTGCCTCGATCCAGGAGAAAAGTTCCTCTCCTCTCTACTCTGCAGCAGATGTCGAGCATCTGCTCTCCCGTGTCGTGCTCGTGCCCTTTCATCAAGAGCAGCAGGACTCCGGTATTCGCTTTCGTTTTTTGCCTAACGGTCATCTGATGGGCAGTGCTTTTTTGCATGTGGAGACGCCCTCTAAGAGCCTTGTCTTCAGCGGAGACTTAGGGCGCTATGACTCCATGCTATATCCTGATCCCACGCCGATGCCTGCCTGTGATGTTTTGGTCAGCGAGACCACCTACGCGACGACCACGCATCGACCGGTCAAGGAAGCCTTTGAAGAACTCTTCGACCTGATTCAGCGCTGCTTCGAGCACGATCGCACCGTCTTGATCCCCGCATTTGCCGTCGGGAGAACGTCCGAGATTCTCTACGGGCTTCATCTGCTCGCCAGAGAGCAGAAGAAACTCAACGAATTTTACCGCATCCCCATTTACGTCGATTCTCCTCTTGGCATCACAGGAAGAGAGCTGTACCTGCGCGGTTATGAGACAATGAATGCGACGTTTGACCCGCAGCTTCTTGAGATGCCCAATCTCACCATTGTCTCGGGCAAAGAGAGTTACGCTCTTGACCGTGATCCTGCCCCCAAAGTAATCATCTCTTCTAGCGGGATGGTGCAAGGAGGACACATTATCCACCATATGCGTGCCTATTTAGCGCAGAGAAATGCCACCATTATCTTTGTCGGCTATCAAGGAGAAGAGACCAACGGCCGAAAGATTCAAAATAAAGAAGATCCCATCATCCTCGATAGAGAACGGCTCAAGATTCGTGCAAAAGTCTTCACGATTGACGGCTTTTCCGGTCATGCCGACAGAGAAGATCTCCGCCTTTGGATGGAGAGTTCTCCTCGTATCGGAGAAGTCTTCCTCACGCACGGTGAAGAAGATACCATTGCCAATTACTATGATGAACTGCGCAGCAGGGGAATGAACGTGCGCGTATTGCAGGAAGCCATTCCTGCCGAGATCCAATGACCGGCGACGAACGAACAAGGGCTCTCGGCAGCGAAGACATCACCTCCCTGCTTTTTCGCCTCACCCTGCCGGCGTTTTTTGGGATGTTTGTCAACGCACTCTATAATCTTGTGGATACCCTATTTGTAGGAAATGTTGTCGGTCACGTTGCGATCGGCTCTCTTTCGATTGTCAATCCCATTCAGCTCATTATTGTTGCCACAAGCTTAATGGTGGCTGTCGGGACCGCATCTTCGATTTCAAGAAATCTCGGTGCGGGCAAGATGGAGCGCGCCAGAGCATATTTCCGCACCAGTTACGGCTTAAACCTTATCCTCGGCTTCGCGATCATCGTCCTCGGACTGATTTTTAGTGAGCCGATCATCGATCTCTTTGGGGCTACAGCAGAGATGCGAGAGATGGCGCTCAGCTACATTCGCATTGTGCTTTTTGCCGCACCGGCGCAGATGATCGTCATGAATACGCATCACATTTTACGAGGAGAGGGAAAGTCTCTTCAATCCATGATCGGTCTGATGATCGGCGCCTTTACTAACATTTTCCTCGACGCGGTGTTCATTGTGTATTTTCGATGGGGTGTGGAAGGAGCCGCCATTGCTACCGTCGCCAGCCAGTACATCTCCATGCTGTACATGGGGTGGATCTATTACACAGGAAGAAGCTCGATCGGAGAATATCCGCATCGACTCAATCTCAACATCGAACTCGTAAAAGACATCTTCAGCATTGGACTCCCGACATTTCTGCGAAACGGCACGGCTTCCATTATCGCTGTCTTTGTCAATATCTCTCTGGCCATGTACGGAGGAGATATGGCCATCAGTGCCTACGGCACAGTGAACCGCCTCATTTTCTTTGTCACTCTGCCGGCGATCAGCCTTGTCCAAGGTATGCAACCTATCGCAGGATACAATTACGGCGCCGGCAATCTCCGACGCCTGATCGAGGTGGTAAAAAGTGCTCTGACCTGGGACACCCTTCTTTTGACCTTTTCCACCGCACTGCTGTTTCTCTTTAACAGTTCCATCATCTCGCTATTTAGCCGAGAACCGGCCTTTATTGAGAAGACGAGAGAAGCGTCTTGGGTCCTCTTCTCCATGGTGCCGCTTTTAGGCCTTCAGTTTATCAGCAGCTCCTTCTTTCAGTCGCTTGGCGAACCTCGCCCTGCCCTGATCATCACCCTGATACATAGGGTACTGGTCTTTCCTCCGCTGCTATGGCTTCTTCCCAAGACGGGACTGGGCCTTCTGGGTGTCTACCTTGCCTTTCCCATCTCCGATGTCATCTCCAGCCTCATCGGCGGCCTTCTCTTAAAGAAAAAAATCTCGGAGCTTCGTGAGGAGATCGCCTTGTCAGAGAATTAGCTTTTTGGCGTCTTTAATAGGATGCCCCAACAAAAGCGAGCCATTTTTCGCAAAACTCATCGGATCTCCGGTGACAAGAAATTCTACCTTTCCCCCTCCTTCCACGCGAAGGAGGTTTTCTTTTTCAAGATAATCCGATGCTTCTTTCACTAAAGCATACGCAGGATCAATCAATTTCACCTCGGGAAGCAGCTCGACAATCAGATGCGAAAGTCCTGGAAAATGCGTACAACCTAGAATCAGTTTTGCCGGGGGATCATCAAGAAGTGGAGTCAGATCCTCTCGGATGACTGCGCGCGCATGATCAGAGTCGACATCGCCTTCTTCTACCAGCGTCACCAGGCGTTGCGTCGCAAGTGGGGTCACTTGCGCCGTCTCGCCTAAGGAGCGGATCATGTCCGAATACGCATGCGATCGAATGGTCGCATCTGTTGCGATCACGCCGATGCTCTCTCCCTTGCTCTCCACTGCCGCACGAGCTCCGGCCCCTATCACTCCTATGACAGGAATGTCTCCCATCACCTCCTGCACCGCTTTGAGCGAGTAAACTGTGGCCGTATTGCAGGCGATGATCACGAGCTTGACGCCTACCTTCTTAAAATGTTCCGCTATGTTTCTTCCAAACCCTTCAATTTCCTCCGCTGTCTTCTTGCCGTAGGGAAAATGCACTGTATCGGCAAGATACACCACGTCTTCGTGGGGAAGTTCTTCTAAGAAGACGCGAAGAATACTCAGGCCCCCCACGCCGGAGTCAAACATACCTATCGGTCTTTCTTTCATAGTTCTCATGTCTAAGTCCTTTCTAGAATTCATAAGGCAAAGAGTCTTGTGTCTTTCATGGAATGCCAATATACCAAGAGGCGCGGATATCGACGTCGATGACTTTTACCTCTGAAAAACAAGAGGAAAACGCCAGCGATTCTGTCTTCACTTTCTTGCAGTCCTTCATCTCTTTTTTCGCCACCTTGATAAAGCGAAAATAATCTCCCCGCTCCAGCCATTCCACAAACGAAGTAATCAACGAGCGGTTCTCATTATAGTCGTGAATGATGACGAGATGGCGACTCACTCTGCTCATCTCCGCATACATGTGCTTTCGCTCGTCAGCGCGCAATCCATGAGCGACATAGGAGGCAAACGACACGTCAAACGACTTATCTTCAAACGGCAGTCTTTCCAAAGCATTGGCGCGAAGAAAGCGAACATGTTTATTCTCTTTTTGTCTGTCGGCCACTTTTAGCATCCCTGTAGAGGACTCTACACCCGTCACATGAAGTCCATGTTCGCTGAGAACGGAAGCCAAAGCGCCTGTGCCACTGCCTACATCCAACACCGTATGATATTTCGTTGGATCAAATACGTCTTTTACCTTCTCCAGAATCTTTGCATAATGTCTTCTTTGAAAGGAATAAAAAAGTCCGTAGACAGGCGAGATCAGATTGAACAGCAGATCGCTTCGATTTAGCTTCATTTCTTCCTCCGACTGATGAAAGACACTCATCTCCACTTGATCCATTGGGCGATTAATTCAGTTATACCCTTAATTTTTCCTCAACTGATACCTATCACCGGTTGAATTTTTCACAGTGATGAAGTAGAATAAGGGCAACAAGACCCCCCTCCCCAGGGGGTAGGAGGTAACATGAAGAAAGTATTGATCGTCGGCGGGGTCGCCGGTGGCGCCAGTGCCGCTGCACGTCTTCGAAGAGGAAGCGAAGAACTCGAGATTATCCTCTTTGAAAAAGGCCCTTACATCTCTTATGCAAACTGTGGTCTGCCTTATTACTTAGGGGGCGTCATCGAAGAGCGCGATAGCCTGCTGCTTCTTACGCCAGAAAAAATGTCCGCACAATTTCGCATTGATGTGCGCACCCAAAACGAAGTCGTTCGGGTGGATACGCAAAACAAACAAGTGGAGGTGTTAAGCCACCAGACCGGAGAGCGCTACACGGAGTCCTATGACGCGCTGATCGTCTCACCCGGCTCAACCCCCCTGCGTCCACCGATTCCAGGGATGGAATCCGAAGGGATCTTTACTCTTTGGACCGTGCCTGATGCTGACCAGATCTACGAGTACATTGAAGAGAAGAAACCGGAACACGCCGTCGTCGTCGGTGGAGGATTCATCGGACTCGAGATGGTAGAAAACCTTGTCCACCGTGGCATCCGCGTTACATTGATTGAGAAACTCGATCAGGTCATGGCGCCCCTTGATAAAGAGATGGCGGAATATCTCCATCATCACTTAAGAGAAAAAGGAGTCGATCTTCGTCTTTCCGCCGGTGTCGAGTCTTTTGAAAAGACAGAAAACGGAAACGCCGTTCTCCTCGAAGGGGGAGAAAAGGTAGAGGCCGAACTGATTCTCCTCTCCCTCGGAGTACGCCCGCAGACACAATTTCTCAAAGACAGCGGTTTAGCGATCGGAGAGCGCGGTCATATACTGGTCGATGAATACTTCCGCACCAATGTCCCCGATGTCTACGGCATCGGAGATGCGGTGGCGGTAAAAGAACGCATCACGCAGACAGAAGCCTTCATTCCTCTAGCGGGTCCTGCCAACAAGATGGGTCGCCTTGTCGCAGACACGATTCTTGGCGATCCTGTAGCCTATCCAGGCACGCTTGGCACATCGATTGCACAGGTCTTTGACCTCTCCGCAGGCTCCACGGGTCTCGGGGAAAAGACACTCGCCAGACTCGGTAAAAAGCTTGGTGAAGATTTCTTATTTGTGCAGTTCACCGGACCTGCTCATGCTAGCTACTATCCCGGTGCAATGGACATGCAGGCGAAGATGTACTTTGAACCCACAGGAAAACTTCTCGGCTTCCAGGCGGTTGGAATGGACGGTGTAGACAAACGCGTCGATATCTTCGCGGCGCTTTTACAAAAAGGAGGCACCGTCCAAGATCTCAAAGAGCATGAACAAGCCTATGCACCTCCCTACGCCTCTGCAAAAGAAGTGCTCAATCAGATGGGCTTCATGGCGGACAACGTCTTAAAAGGAAAGTCCCGTCCGTTCTTTGCCCAGAATTTTGATCAGCTTCAGGCTCCTTTCTTCCTCGACGTGCGCGAAAAAGATGAACTACTTGTCGGCGAAATCCCCGGCAGTGTAAATATCCCACTCGGAGAGCTAAGAGAACATCTGAATGAACTTCCAAAAAATCGAACCATTGTCGTCAACTGCGCCATCGGACAGCGCGGATATTACGCAGAACAGATCCTCAGAAACAATGGCTTCGAAGATGTTTACTACCTCGCCAGCGGCTATCGAGCCTATGCCAATCTCCATGAAGATCTCCCGGTTGCTGCCCCACTAGAAAAGCCCGAGGCCGACAAGGTCTATGACCTATCAGGCGCAACGCTCCTTCGCCTCGAAGGCATGCAGTGCCCCGGTCCGATCATCCGCATCTCCAAAGCACTTGAAGACGCGCAAGACGGAACTATCTTTGAAGTGCACGCAACCGACCCCGGCCTCCTTCGAGACCTGCCGGTGTGGTCAGAAAAGACCAACAACCGATATATCTCAGGAGAGCTAAAAGACGGACGCATTGTCGCGTATATCCAAAAAGGAGAAAAAGAGCTGAGTACCGTTGCCACACCTTCCACAGGAAATGACAAGACGATTGTACTTTTCTCAGGAGACCTTGATAAAGCCATCGCAGCGCTGATCATCGCCAATGGTGCCCTTTCCATGGGTAGAAAAGTGACTATTTTCTTTACCTTCTGGGGACTCAATGTCCTTCGTAAGACCGATAAGGTGAAGGTCAAGAAGGCGCCCATGCAAGAAATGTTCTCCAAGATGATGCCAAGAGGCACGACAAAAATGGGCCTCAGCCGCATGAACTTCCTCGGTCTTGGACCCAAAATGATCCGAAAGATCATGCAGGATAACTCCGTTGACTCCCTGGAAGAACTTCTCGTACAAGCAAAAGAGAACGGTGTGCGCCTCATTGCCTGCAATATGAGTATGGATCTCATGGGGATCACCGAGTCAGAGCTGATAGAAGGCGTAGAGCTTGGCGGTGTCGCCACCTATCTGGGGGCTGCCGAAGACGCCGACACGAACCTCTTCATCTGATGCCATGGACAAGAAAAAAGACATCATCAATCGTCTAAAAACACTTCAAGGCCACATCGGAGGCATTGAAGCCATGGTAGAAAAGGACGAAAGCTGTGATGCGATCATGCTCCAGCTTCGAGCCCTCAGCTCCTCTCTCAAGCGCCTCCAGTACAAAGTGCTCAGCACGTATGTCGATGAGTGCCTGGAGGAAGAAGACGGAAAGAAGAAGCTCCTCAAAATGCTTGACTATGTCGGTAGAGACTAAAAGAATATTTCGTTTAGATGCCTCGGAGAAATCCGGGGCATTTTTCTGCTTACACACTGTATTTGTTTCGATACTACTGAGATCTTAAGTCCCTGAAGAATAAATCCATCTCACTTGATCCATCAATGCTGCCCAGAACAGTAGCTTTCAAATGAACATTCAGGCGGGATTAGCATTTCTTTCTAATGGTTTGTTAATGTTGTTCTATCCATTACTTAAGTATTTTTCGTTAGTCTATCATTAGAGGAAAGTCACTCAGACCAATGAGAGTAGAGGTATGAGATGAGTATCTTTCGACGAGCCTGGCTGAGCATCACTCGCAGAAAAAGTAAATCTCTCCTTCTTCTGAGCATCATCTTTGTGCTCGGAAGTATCATCGGCGGGGCGATGGCTGTGCGACTTGCCTCTGATAATGTCCACTCACGCATCAAACTCCGTCTAGGCACGGCGGTGACCATCGAATTTGATCAAGTGCAGATCAATAAGAGTCTAGAAGAAAATCCCGAAAGCCCTCTTACGTGGGAGTCGCCAAAACCTGAGATACTCGCCATCATCGGCAGCAGCCCTTACGTCAAAGCGTTTGAGTATTCGCTTCGCATGTCTATCGCCATCGAAGGAGCACAAAAATACATACCCGCGTATTTTCAAAATGAGGAAAAAGGAGAAAAACCGGGAGAAAATCGAGAGCCATTTTCACTCATGGGTGTCTCGCATGCTACGATCATCGACTTTGAAGAGGGAAAAAGCAGACTTATTAGCGGCAGGCTTCCAAGTGAAGAAGAGATTACCTCCGGAGCATCGGTTGTGCTGATCAGTAAAGAGCTCTCAGAACACAATCAGCTGGACTTAGGAGATACGCTCCTTCTTCAAAGCTCCATCTACGACCTGTCAGACATAGAAACCTTTGGCGTACTAGAGACGCTAGAGACAGCTGCAACGATCATCGGCATCTACGAGTCGACTCCTCAGGCAGCGATGGCAGATGGGGCAGGAAATTCTTATAAGGATCCTTGGGGAGACGCTTTTTTAGATCAGCAGAACGCCAACACCCTGATCGCGCCCATCGACTTCGTCGGAAGCTTGTACCACCTTAAGGCGAGCGCCTACAATGAGTCGTATCGTGAGAGGTTCGGGTCGGATTATCCGGTAGAAGAGTATCAGGCCCTCTATATCCTCAAAGACCCCGATAAGTTAGAAACTTTTATCTCTGAGTCCGAGAAATACCTCCCCCCTTATAATCGCTTTGTCTCCTCGCTTGACAATTATCGGATTGTCTCCGGAGCCCTCGTACAGACGCAGAAGCTTGCAGAGTATACTCTGCTCATCGCCATAGGGGCGGCGGTGCTGATCATCACCTTGGTCATTCTCCTCTCCCTTCGAGATAGAAAGCAGGAATGGGGCATTTACCTCTCTCTGGGTGAGAAAAGAAGTCGTCTGATACGCCAAATTCTCTTAGAGACACTTCTCATTGCCTTGATAGGAATCGCCCTTTCTATCTTCAGTGGTCAGCTCAGTGCCAATGCCCTCTCACAGTCCATGGTCCGTGGGGAAATCGAAAACACAGCCAAGGAAATAGGATTAGAGTGGAAAGTCTATGATAAGGGG
Source organism: Tissierellia bacterium (assembly GCA_012841045.1). Lineage (GTDB taxonomy): Bacteria > Bacillota > Clostridia > Peptostreptococcales > Acidaminobacteraceae > DUVM01. The sequence goes on from DUVM01000010.1 coordinate 22,310, forward strand.
ATCTCCGCTCGCTACATGAACACCTCGCTGTCTCTAAAGGATGTGTATGAAGCATACGAGATTGAACTGAGCAGCAGATACTTGCTCGCTTTCTCGGGTGCCAGTGTCTTTGTCATCTCTCTCTCCACGCTCCTTCCTATGCTCTATCTTCTGCGGCTAAACCCGAAGAAAATCCTGATGGGACTGTAATCATCTCTGCTCATCAGCGGAAGAAAAAACGAACATATATACAGGCGATTTCTCCCTTTACAGGTAGGTCTTCCTACTGCTGAGAAGGCAGTCATTTTCTCTATTTATTCATAGATTGGAGTATTAATTGCTACATTCTTGACATGAGGAAGCATGAACAGTACACTCAAGGGTAAATGGAGCTCGTGTTTATAATGAATTCCTACATAACGATGACATGTTCTCTCGCAAAAATGCGGGACGAATCGGCTGATAGAATTGTCTATTGAATATGCGGGGTTTTCTGCGAAGATTGCCTAACCACACAGATTTGCGCATCTATTTACAACTCACGGGTTGAAAGAAAGGAACGACTATGAGTTTTCTCAAACGTGCCTGGCTGAGCATTACACGAAGAACAGGCAAATCTCTACTGCTTCTGCTGATCGTACTGATCCTAGGAAATGCGATCGCAGGGGCTATTTCCATTCAACAGGCCTCTGCCAATGTGGAGAAAAAGATTAAATCTGACATGGGCGCTGCGGCAACCATCCGCCTAGACTATGAAGAGTATGAAAAACTCTGGCAGCAGTATCAGGATAATCCTGAATCCATGCCGACGATTAATCCCCCCACACCGGAGTTGATGCAAACGATCGGTAGTAGTCCATACGTGAAGTACTACGATTACTCCACCTCAAACGAGGCTGGTTCTGAGACCGTTGAGAAGTTTACCCCTCAGTTTCTTCAAGAGCAACAGGGAATGGGTGGAGGCGATTGGGACAAATACTATGCGTTTTCACTGCGCGGTGTTCAATACCATAAGGTTCTCTCCATCGAAGAAGGTCGTCTCAATCTCGTAGGCGGTCGCGTCTTCACAGAAGAGGAAATTACGCAAGGGGCATCTGTCGCCATTATCTCAAAGAAATTGGCGGACGCGAATCAGATTAATTTGAACGATACGATCGTATTGTCCTCTTTTATCATGGATTACGAGAACGTAGATGCCAACACCGGCATGCCGGCTGTTGTTAATCAACTGGATTATCCTATCAAAGTGATTGGTTTTGTCGAACCCAACACCGCCCCCAAAACACCTAACCAGAGCGGCAATCGCGAAGGTGACAAATATACCGAAGCATTCATGGAGCAGCAGACCGCCAACACCATGTATCTGCCCAACGGCTTCATCATCAACTTTAATAAGCAACAATTGCTTGCAAGCATGGAAGCCAATCCCAAGGAGTATGAGGGAGTGGATGAGTCGGCGTTCAAGCAGACCTGGTACGAACCGGTGTACATCCTAAACGACCCGGGAGATCTCGAACGATTCAAAGAAGAGACCACTCCGCTGCTCCCCGAACTCTACATGGTGGCGACGACAGCAGATAATTATAAAGATATCGCAGCCCCAGTGGAGCAGACAACAAAGATGGCCAACTACATTTTGATCGTTGCTGTGATTGCATCCATTTTGATTGTTACGCTGGTCGTCCTGCTCTTCCTGCGCGACCGTAAACATGAGCTGGGCGTATACCTCTCGCTTGGGGAGAAAAAAGGAAAAGTTGTCTCCCAAATTGTCGCAGAGGTCCTGATTATTGCCCTTCTCGGTATCACATTATCGGTCTTCACCGGAAATCTGGTCGCCTCGGGACTTTCTAGTTCTATGATCCAGGCGCAGATGGAAAAAGAAGCGCAGAACAATCCGTGGGAACGTGGTATGAGTATGAGCATGAACAATGTCGATGACTACATGTCCACCAATCTCACTATGCAAGACGTCGTCAGTGCCTATGAAATCCGCCTGACTCCGACGTATATTCTCGTGTTCTTCCTCGTGAGTCTGGGAACGATTGCCCTGTCTACTCTCGTACCGATGATCTACATCGTGCGGCTCAACCCAAGAAAGATTCTGATGTAAGGAGGAATCATGTCTATTCTGGAGACGAAAAATCTTACGTACTATTATCAGGACGGGGAATCCCGCCGTTATATCCTCAACGATGTAGATGTGACCTTTGAAAAGGGCAAGTTCTATACCATTTGGGGACAGTCCGGATCCGGTAAGACCACCTTTCTTGCCATGATCTCTGCACTGGATGTACCACAGGAAGGGCAGATCCTCTTTAATGGCGCGGATATTAAGCAGATCGGATATGAAAAGTATCGTAGAAATCGCATAGGGATCATCTTCCAAAGCTACAATCTCATCCCCTACCTCAGCGCTGTGGAAAATGTCCTTGTGGCCATGTCGATCACGGAGAATCCTCTCCCTGAAAAAGAAAAAGAAGTTGCCTACAACCTGCTTGACTATATCGGCATCAGTCGATCAAAGGCGGACCGCAGTGTGACAAAGCTCTCCGGCGGCGAACAGCAGCGTGTGGCTATCGCCAGAGCGCTCTCCACCAATGTCGAGATCATCCTGGCCGACGAGCCGACAGGAAACCTTGACGAGGCGATGGAACAAGAAATCGTTGATATCTTTAAAAAGCTGGCCCATGAGCACGACAAATGCGTGGTCGTCGTCACGCACTCCAAAGAAATTGCCGAACAAAGTGATGTCATCCTTCACTTACACAAAGGAGCAATAAGACTCTATGAGTGATTTTCTATCCAAATTCACCCGCGATCAGTACGCGGATATGGTGAAAAAAGAAGAAAAAGAAAAAGCGGAAGGGACAGCGCCCGAAGAGGCACCCAGATCTCAGCGGCTTCCTGACAATATCGAAGATGAAAATGGTTTCGTGCCGGAGCCTCCCGTGCGATCTGCTCCCCAGGTTGCGAAGGAGCCCGTCCCTGAAACACCTGCACCAAAAGAGCCGGTCATCACCGAGCCTGAAGATCTTCCTGAAGAACCCGCAGTTGAAGAGAAGATGACGGTCCAAGATGTGGAATCCACCGGCCCTCCGCCGGTCGGGCCTCCTTCACCGCCAAAAGAGAGCAACAAGTCACGCCGTGTGCCTCCTCCGGCTCGTCATACGTATGCAGATGAAGAGACGGTCATCGATCCGTCATATAAGGACAAGCAGCGCCGAAAGTATATCATTCTTGCCGCTGTCGGTGTCCTACTGCTTCTTCTACTTGCCTTTGGCATCTATCGATTCATGCATGTGAAGGTGCCGGACTTCACCGGGAAAAACGTCTCAGAGGCGCGTGTCTGGGGAGCACAGAATCGTATAGACTTTGTACTCGATCAGGTACACAGCAAAGATTACGGCGCCAACATCGTTATCAGCCAATCGGATACAGCAAATAAGATGGTGCGAAAAGGCACATCTGTCACCCTCGTGACCTCGCTGGGGCCCGATCCCGAGGAAGTGATCCCTCTACCTGATTTTGAAACATATTCAGCAGAACAGGCCAGAGAATGGGCAGGCGAGCAACAGGCCAATAACTTCTCGGTAGTCAATCAGTATTCGGACACCGTGGAACAAGGTCGATTTATCTCCTTGAATATCACGGACAAGAACGTTACTCCCGAGTCCTATAAGAGAAAAGACACAGCGATTGCGTACTTCTCCCGCGGACCAGAAGTCTTTGAAAAGAACATTGTCGTACCTGATTTCACAGGAAAACAGCGGGCAGAGGTGGAGACGTGGGCGAACACGAATTCTATGAAGCTCACGATCAAAGAGACGACCAGCAACGCAGTCGATGCAGGTTTTGTCATCTCACAGTCCGTAGTAAAGGGAGAAAAAGTTGCCAAGAATGATCCATTTGAGATCACGGTCTCGCTGGGTCAGGCGATTATCGTACCGGACTTCCACGATTATCACATGGGAAATGCCGCAGAGGTAACGGGCGTCACGCCAGTAGTCCACACCCGCTACAGCGAACTCATCCCGTACGGAAAGCTGATCAGCCAGTCGCTCATGCCGGGAACGAAACTCTCTGATAAAGACAACAAATCCATGGTCGTGGTCTACTCTCTCGGGCTTCCCTACTTGAAAGATCTGCGCCTAGAGACCAACGAAGGTGATCTTCAGAAGTACTTCTTTGATGAGTTCCAGAGTAAAGGTGCCAATGTCACCTACACGGTGAGATATGTGGAATCACATTATCCAAAAGGAACCGTCATCTCCCAGAGTACCTATGAATCGCTTATTCCTCTGACCTTCAATGTTCAGCTGAGCATAAGCCTCGGGGACGGTACCTCGATCGATCCGGACGTCAAACCACCTCCTGGAAAAGAAAAAGACTGATCTCATGCGACAACGCCTCTCCAATAGGAAAGGCGTTGTTTTCATTTTTATTCTATTTCTCCTAGGCTTTGACTCGCCTACTCAGGTATACCAGAGCGAACACCACGCCATTTAAAAGGACGATTGTCGCCCCGGTAGGCGTGTTCAAGACAAAAGAGGACATAATCCCACCCAGCACACAGACAAGCGAGATCACCACGCTCAGAAACAGCGTCATGTGAAAGCTTTTTTTCAGTTGAAGAGCTGTGACAGCGGGAAAGATGATCATGCTTGAGATGAGAAGTGTTCCGACAACCCGAATACCTAGGAGAATCGTGACACTTGTCAGAAGGGCGAGCAGCTGATTGAGTAGACGCGTATTAAGTCCAAGCGTGCGCGCATAGTCTTCATCATAAGTCAGCACAATCAGCTCTGTATGGAAAAACACGATGGCGCTGACGACACCGACTCCCAAAATCACGCTGATCCACACCTCTAGTGGGCGGATGACGAGGATGGAACCGAACAGATAGCTGTTGAGATCCACGCCAAATCCTCCCCTAAGGGAAGACAAGAAAATACCTAGTGCGACAGAGAAGCTGGATACGAGGCCAATGGCAGCGTCGGCGTGAAGCTCATTTTTTTCGCTCAGCATCATAATGAGAAAAGAAGCGCCGATCACCAGCGGAAGGGAAAACAAAAGAGGTGTTGCCCCCAGTGCAAGCGCAATCGCCACAGAGGCAAAGCTCACATGCGCCAGTCCGTCGCCGATCATGGAGTAGTGTTTGAGGACAAGAAAGACACCCAGAAGAGCGCCGCTGATCCCTATCAAGGTTCCTACCACCAACGCGCGAGTCATGAACTCATATTGAAAAAGATTCAGCAGATTCATTCATGCCTCCAGCAGTGTTGATGTTGCGTTGCTTGGCCAAAGTACTTCCCCATTCCTCCACTCTCACAGAACTCATCGTACTCACCAAAGAAGATCAGCTGCTGGTCGAGGTAGAGAATTTTATCCGTATAGGTTCCAACCGTCGCGACATCGTGCGTGACGAGCAGGATGGTCACACCGTCTTCTTTTAGATGGTCCATCAGCGAATAGAACCCACTTCGTGTTTTCGGGTCGAGAGCACTTGTCGGCTCATCGAGAATCAGAAGCTTTGGATCGCTCACAAGGGCCCGAGCAAGATGAACCCGCTGGAGCTGTCCGCCGCTTAAAGAGCCAATTCGTCGATCGGCCAGATCGCTGATGGCAAGATCAGCTAGCACCTCTGCTACCGCTTCTCGACTTCTAAAACGCTCCTTTCTCTTGACCCCCATCTCCACAATCTCCGATACAGTCGCAGGAAACAGCGGGTCTTTTCCCTTTAGCTGCTGCGGCAGATAGCCGATACTCTCGGTGCGGACATGAAGTTCCCCTTTTTGAGGAAACTCCAGTCCCAAGATCGAGCGCACCAGACTCGTTTTTCCGGAGCCATTGGGCCCTACGATCCCGATATGCTCTCCCTCTTCAATCGCAAACGATACATTGTGGAGAGCTTCCACCGAGCCATAGGATAGACTGATATTTTTGGCTTCAATCAGTGTCATTGCAAACCTTTTCTAAGTTTATCCAAATTGTCCTTCATAATCTGCATATACGTGAGTCCCTGCTCTGCCTCTTCCGGACTGAGATTATGGGCTCCGTGTAAGAGCACAAGTTGTGCCCCCGTTTCATCTGCAATGGCTTGTGCCACGCGCGGATCTGTCAGTTCCTCGAAGTAGAGGGTGGTGCTGTGCGTCTCTTTCAATGCATCGATGAGCTTGGCCATCTCGACAGGTGTCGGCTCGGCATTTGTAGAATAGCCTGCATACGGTGAGCGATGCGTCAGCCCGTAGCGCTCTGCCAGATACCCAAAGGCGAAATGCCCTCCGTACAAAAGTGTCTTGTTCGGAAGCTCAGAGATAACCGAGATATACTCTTCATCCAACGCCAAGAGTTCCTGATCATAGGCCTCCCAGCGAGAGCGGAACAGCTCTTCGTGGGCAGGATCCGCTTCGACCAGCGCATCAAGTACATTTTTAGCCATGATCCGAGCGTTTTCTAGACTCGTCCAGATATGCGGATCGACACCGCCGTGATCATGTGCGTGTTCTTCATGATCGCCATGCTCTTCATCGTGATCGTCATGGCCTTCTTCATGATCGTCATGCTCTTCTTCGTGATGGTCATGATCATCGTGGTCTTCACGCGTTTTAAGGAGTGTCACGCCTTCACTGACATCCTTGACGAGCGCCGGTTTTGCAGAGGAGAGAATGCCCTCCACCCACGGCTCCATCACATCACCTGTATACAAGAATACATCTGCCTCGGAGATAGAGGCCACATCCTGAGGTTTCGGTTCGAACTGATGCGGCTCCGTGCCCGGAGGGAGCAAGAGTCGAAGGTCAATTTCCTCTCCCCCGATGACTCTGGCAAAGTCATACTGTGGAAAGAGCGTAGTGATCACAAGTGTCTTGTCTGACGCGGGGCTCTGAGTCCCAGGTGAGCATCCGACAAGCAGTACCAGTACCAAAAGTCCTACCATTATTTTTTTCAAAAGGGTTCCTCCCTTACTCTATTACGAGATTTTGCGCCGTAGACGTGCAATGAGTTCTTGAAAAACCTTCACTATCGGACCGATCATGAAGGCACTTACCAAGGTACCTATACCCACTCCGCGGATCTCCCTCAAAAAAAGAATGCTTAATATCACTGACAGCAGCACCGATACGCTGTCTGCCATGATTTTTCCGCGGTAAAAAGGCCATCGCTTCGGATAGCGTGTAGCCAAAGCGTGCAAGACGCCCTCGGTCGGCATCTGGAGCACGTTTGCATCCACATATAAAGTGATGCCTAACGCAACGCAGAGGATGCTGAGCACGACATAGAGCAGCACGCCAAAGGTCCCAAAAGGAGCCTGTGAGCCGATCAGGAGCAAATACAAGTCGACAAATGTGCCAAAAAGAAGGCCGGCAATCAGCTGTGCGATATTGATCCAGCTGAACTTCTTTAGAAGAAGACCTTGAATCAGCAGATAGATCCCCATCACCAACATCATCCAAAAACGGATATTGGTTGAAAAGATCTGCGAGAGCACATAGGGAAGCACATTGACAGGCGTCGTACCCTGTCCTGCCACGATGGAGAAAGCTCCTCCCAACGCGAGGATGTTGATTCCCAAGAGAAATTGAATAACTCTCCGAATAAAGTGTGTCTGTTTCATGTTCCTACCGCCGTCTCCTTATGATCAGCAAATGCATGTACTTTGTTTATTGTACACCATGAGCGGAAGAAGGTAGCGTTCTTTTTCGTGCGATGGTTTTTTCATTCCTGCGAAAGGGAAGGATAGTTGCCTTCGTATACTGAAAGGGGTATAGAAAGAAAAGAAAGGAGACCATAATGAAAAAAATCGCCATATTGATCGAAGAGTTGTTTGATGAACAGGAACTGATCTACCCCTACTATCGTCTGCTAGAAGACTACGAGGTCGACCTGATCGGCGCCGAAGAAGGGAAAGAATATAAAAGCAAAGCAGGTTTCACTAAAAAGAGCACTAAAGCATCGAAAGACGTGTCTGCCGACGAGTATGCCGCGCTATATATCCCGGGAGGATTCTCCCCCGACTATATGCGAAGGACCCAAGCGACGGTCGATCTTGTAAAGGAGTTTGAAGCACAGGGGAAGCCGATCGCCGCCATTTGTCACGCAGGATGGATGTTGGCATCGTGTTGCGACATTCAAGGGGAGGACATCACCTCGACCAAGTCAATCGCAGATGATCTGATCAATGCCGGTGCTAACTGGGTTGACAGAGAAGTTGTCGTATCCGGCAACCATCTGAGCTCCAGAGGCCCAGGCGACATGCCTGCCCTCATGAAAGAACTTCTCAAAGCCATCGAAGGATAAGGAGAAAGCGTATGAAACCATTTCAAGTCATTGACCGCCCGAAGCGTCTTAAAGAATTCATCGATCGACTGCACGGAGGGGAAACGGTAGAACAGGTAAAAGAAGACTTTCAACGAGAGTTCGGCTCTGTCAGTGCCGGTGAGATTGCCCAAGCTGAAAGGCAGCTCGTAGAAGCAGGTGTCCCGATCGAAGAGGTGCAGCGTCTCTGCGATGTTCATCAGACCCTGTTTGAAGAGTCAGTCGAGGAAGTAGCTTTTTCCTCCGGACACCCGGCATTTGTCTTTCAAAAGGAAAACGAAGGGATTGAAGAGCATCTCAAGAAAGTCGAATCACTTCTTGATAATCTTTCTGAAGAAAAGGAAGAAAGTTATCAAAGTCTTTTGTCCGCATGGGAAGAGCTTCAAAAGATCGACAAGCACTATGTGCGAAAAGAAAACTTGATGTTCCCCTACCTAGAAGCCAAGGGCATTACGGCGCCTCCAAAAGTGATGTGGGGAGTCGACGATGAGATTCGTGCAGGGCTAAAAGATGTAATCGAACAGGTGAGAAAGAAGGCATCTAGTGAGGCCATCAAACCCCTATCGCATGCGCTGATAGAAAAAATCCGCTCGATGATCGGAAAAGAAAACAATATCCTGATGCCGATGCTGATGGAGAACATGACTGAGGAAGACTGGAAAGTCGTCGCCAGAGAAAGTCGTCAGATCGGTTACGTGTTTGCCGATGCGATCGAAGGAGCCTCTCCTTCAGATGCCACCGTCTGGGAAACGGGTGAGACAAATCTCGAGTTGGAAGGCGATATCGTCCTACCGAGTGGCCAGTTCACTGTTCAGGAACTGACGCATTTGCTCAACACTCTTCCCTCGGACATTACCTTCGTCGGCGCAGATGATCGCGTCAGATTCTTTTCTGAAGGAAAGCACCGCGTCTTTCCTCGAACACGTACGATCATCGGCCGAGACGTCGCGAACTGCCATCCACCGAAGAGTCTGTCGGCGGTGGAAGAACTGGTAGAGGACTTTAAAGCCGGAAGAAAAGACGAAGAATCCTTCTGGATCCAAAAAGACGGGGCGTTTATTATTATCAGATACTTCGCTGTGCGAGATGGAGACGAGTATCTGGGCGTGCTGGAAGTCAGTGAAGAGATCAGTGAACTGCGCTCGCTAGAAGGCGAAAAGAGATTGATCAGCAAATAACATGTCAACACAAAAAAGCGAGTCCATATCAAACGGACTCGCTTTTAGGTTTCCTAGATTACTCCTGCTGAGCTTTCTTCTCTTTGAGGGCGGCAATGCTCTTGGTCAGTTCCGGGAGAACTCGATTGAGGTCTCCGACGATGCCAAGGTCTGCCACTTGGAAGATCGGCGCTTCGGGGTTCTTGTTCACCGCAATGATGAACTCACTTTCCTCCATGCCGGCGAGGTGCTGGATGGCACCGGAGATGCCGCTGGCAAAGTATACGCCGGGGCGAACGGTTTTACCGGTCTGTCCGACCTGTTGCTCTTTGGGAAGCCAGCCCGCGTCGATGACGGCGCGTGAGCCGGAGACTTCTCCGCCGATGACATCGGCAAGCTCTTGAAGCATGGGCAGTTTCTCGGGTCCGCCGATTCCGCGTCCTGCGGAAATAAGGATATTGGCGTCTTCGATCTTGATCTTTTTCTTCTGCTCGACTTCTTCAGAGAGAATTTCGATGTTGTAATCAGCGTCTTGGAGTCCTGCATCAATGTGCACGACTTCCGCTTCACGATCCATTTCGGGCTCGATGCGCTGCATGACACCGGGGCGGACGGTGGACATCTGCGGCTTGTAGTTTTCGCAGACGATGGTCGCCATGATGTTTCCGCCGAAAGCCGGACGGGTCATCAGAAGGAGTTTCGACTCCGGATCGATATCCAGTGACGTACAGTCAGCTGTCAGGCCGGTGTGCACACGCGCAGATACGCGCGGGGCAAGGTCGCGGCCGATGGATGTGGCTCCGAAGAGTACGATATCGGGTTTGACTTGCTTGCATGTCTCATAGACAGCTTTGACATACGGCTCGGTCATATATTTTTCAAGTTTGTCGTCTTCCACTAGATAGACTTTGTCTGCCCCGTAGTGGCTCAACGTACCGACCAGGTTGGAAACATCTTTTCCTACCACGACTGCGCTGACATGCGTGTCGAGCTGTTCGGCGAGATCCCTGGCCTTACCAAGGAGCTCAAGAGATACACTCTGGAGATGTCCGTCTCTTTGCTCAGCAAAGACCATGACTCCTTTATATTCTTCTAACACTTCAGCCTCCTATATGATAAAGCGTTCAGCCAGCGCATTGAGGATAATCTTTGCGCCTTCTTGTTCATCGACATCAAATACCTTACCGGCGGTCTTGGCACCCTTCGTAAAGGACTTCTTCACGCGTGTGGGGCTTCCCGCCAGACCCAGGTTTGCATGATCAACTGTGATATCGTTGACAGTAAAGATTTTCACTGTGTCTTCGTTGCGATACGAATCGAATACACGGGAGATCTGCATATATCGGGGCATATTCATGCCGCCGAGGGTCGTGATCAGGCAGGGGAATTTGACTTTGAGAACCTGGAAGCGGTCTTCGTACTGGCGTTTGACGACCATGTACTCGTCCGTGATTTCCTGGATCTCTTCGACGTAGCTGATGCTGGGCAGTCCGAGGTGCTCGGCAATCTGCGGTCCAACCTGAGCGGTGTCGCCATCGATGGCCTGACGGCCGGCGATGATGAGGTCATATTCGAGACCTTGGAGGGTTCCTGCCAGGGCGGATGATGTGGCCCAAGTATCAGATCCGGCAAATGCACGGTCTGTCAGCAGGATCACTTCATCGGCTCCCATTGCATAGGCTTCGCGGAGTGCGTCGGCTGCTTGGGGAGGTCCCATTGAAAGAACAGTTACTTTTGCGCCGGTGGCGTCTTTGATTTTTAAAGCTTCTTCGAGTCCTGCACGGTCATCGGGGTTGATGATGCTGGGAACTCCTTCACGGATCAATGTCCCTGTTTTCGGATCGAGTCTGACCTCGGTCGTATCGGGAACTTGTTTAATGCAAACTACTATATTCATGAATCCCCTCCTAGCGCAGCAGATCAGCGGAGATAACCATACGCTGAACTTCGCTGGTGCCTTCGTAGATTTCAGTGATCTTGGCGTCGCGCATCATACGCTCCACCGGATAATCGCGGGTATAACCGTATCCGCCGTACAGCTGGACACATTTTGTGGTAACTTTCATCGCCGTCTCCGATGCAAACAGTTTTGCATGGGCTGCTGCGGCGGCATAGGGAAGTCCCTGATCTTTATTCCAAGCAGCTTTATAGACAAGGAGTCTAGCGGCTTCCACCAAGTTGGCCAGATCTGCTAGGACAAACTGAGTGTTCTGGAACTGAGAAAGGGAGCGGCCAAACTGCTTGCGCTCTTTGACATACTGAACGGTCACATCCAGTGCGCCTTGGGCAATGCCGAGAGCCTGGGATGCAATACCGATACGTCCGCCGTCGAGCGTATCCATGGCAATGCGGAATCCGATGCCTTCTTTTCCAAGAAGATTTTCTTTCGGAATACGAACATCTTCAAAGACCAACTCACATGTGGAAGATCCTCTGATACCCATTTTCTTTTCTTGCAGACCGAAGGAGAATCCAGGGGTTCCTTTTTCAAGGATAAAAGCAGAGATGCCTCTGGTGCCCTGCGATTTGTCGGTCATGGCCATAATAATGTAGATATCCGCTTCTTGGCCGTTGGTAATAAAGATCTTCGTTCCGTTGAGGACATATTCGTCGCCATCGAGAACAGCTGT
>DUVM01000064.1 GCA_012841045.1 Tissierellia bacterium
GCATGGACGTTACGATAGCCTGATTGCTGTGGAAGGCTTCTTTTCCCCCTTTTAGGATGACACTGTTGCCTGCTTTAAAGCAGAGGCCTCCCGCCTCCGCTGAGACATTCGGTCGAGATTCATAGATGAATCCGATGACACCTAAAGGAACACTGACTTTTTTCGCCCTCAGTCCATCGTGGATTTCTCTCTCCCACAGAACTTTATTGAGAGGGGAAGGAAGTTTGGCTGTTGCTTCAAGCCCTTGCGCCATCCCTTCAACTCTTTCGGGGTTCAGTAAAAGCCTGTCTTGCATGGCTTTGTTCATGCCGGATTCTCTCGCAAGCTTCATATCCTCTGCGTTTGCTTCGAGAATGTCTTGCTGATTAGCTCTTAGTCCATTGGCCATCTTCACAAGCGCCCGATTGATCTCATCAGAGGTCTTATGGACGCTGTCTCTAAGAGCTTGTTTGGCTCGTTTTCCCATATTTTCAATCATCTTCTTCTCCTTCTACGAACAAGGTTCCCAGCGGTTCTCCGTCAAAGAATCGATACAGATCTTTTGGCTCCTCTCCGTTCATCACCCAAGTATGGATGCCAGCCGGCGTCGTCAGCGAGGCGGCAGAGAACTTGGTAATCATCCCTCCGATCGCATGTGAACTTCCCGCGCCACTGACTCCTTCCCGCACTCTTTTTGAGTTGAGATTGGCCGTTTCTAACTTGATCGCATCGGGATTCTTTCTCGGGTCACTATCGTATACTCCGTCAATATCGCTTAGCATGATGAGTGCGTCCGCTTGGACGATCAGAGCTACCAGAGCAGAAAGCGTGTCGTTGTCACCTACAATGATCTCCTCCACGGTCACGGAGTCATTTTCATTGACTATCGGCAAAACATCCATCTGTAGTAGCCGCAGGAAAGTATTGGTGACATTTTCTCGTCGCTCATCCACTTCAAAGGCATCCTTTGTCAGTAAGATCTGCGCCACTTTTACGTGGTATTGAGAAAAAAACTTGTCGTATAGATACATCAACTCACATTGTCCGATGGCGGCGCACGCCTGTTTTCCCGGTAGATCCGCCGGGCGTTTATCATATCCCATCTTTCCCACCCCTACGGCAATCGCACCGGAAGAGACGAGAATGATCTCAAGACCTCTGTTCTTCAGATCAGAAAGAACGGTAATCAGTTCCTCCATCTTTCTCAGATGAATCTTCCCGGAAGGGTATGTCAGTGAAGATGTCCCCACTTTGACAACAATGCGTTGAAGCTTCGATTTATCTACTGTGGTGCTCATTTTTTTAATTCCTTCTCTGCCCGTTGCAGGAGTTGCAGTATCAAATTCTCCACCACTTCCCCCATGTCCACGGTCTCCAGTCTACTACGGTGTAGTGTGTCAAGACACAGCTCCAATTGTGCTAGAAAGTACTTCTTGTCATGCGCTCTGGCTCGGTCTTGGATTTTGCGAAGGACAAAACTGCTTCGAAGACCCAATACGCTTCCCAGTGCATCTAGGCTCTGTGAAGACTCAAAGAAGACTCTTGCAATGACGAGTTGTTCATAGTTTTTTATTAGAAGCGCCAGGATACTGTATATTTCCCCTGAGGCTTTGAGATTGGCATAGAGTTCCATCGCTCTCTCGCTCTTTGCCAGTGTGATGGCTTCGAGCATATCGAACACTCTCTCTTCCGCCGGGATAGAGAGCATGGAACGCACGCGCTCCGTGTCAATCATCTCTTCCGGTGTGGAGAATAGTTTCTCCAATTCACTTTTTACGAAGAAAAGGTCGATTTTTGATTGATACTCAAAGTAGCGACTTCCATCAATGATCTCGTTGATCGCTTCCGCCGTCATCTTTTTTCCTGCTTGCTTGGCTTCTTTTTGTATCCATCCGTGCATCTGTCTGCGATCAATACTCTGAGATGTAACCGGTGTACCAAGACTCCGAAGCGTTCGGGCACTCCCGCCTTCTTTATCTATGACAAAGGCAACCGTCACCCCCTCAAAATCATTCTCCGTGAGGAGTTTTTTCATGGAGTTGGTCCACTTTATATCCTGCGCACTGCGAACCACAACAAGGCGCCGATCGCCAAACAACGACATCGTGCCTAAAGCCGTCTGAAGTGCTTCTTGATCCAATTCGCTTCCATCGAGCCTCGTCATGTTCAGGGACTCTGTCCCCTCTTGCACGATCTCTTTGGTCAGCTTATTTAAAAAATCCTCCGTCAGGTATGGTTCATTTCCTTCAAGAATTAAACAAGAAGGAAGTGTGCCATCCTTCAATTTTTGGAGTCCTTCGTAATAATTCATAGTGCCTCCAATCAAATTGTAACACGAAGTTAATAAGAGCGAAAGCCCGTTTCATTAAAGAAGAAATGACCTGATTCCCATGTGTTGTGATAACGAAGACCCCTGCTCTCAAGCGCTTCTAGGACGGCAGGAGAAGGATGTCCATAGTGATTTCTCCCTACCGACAGAATGGTGACATATGGTTGCATGCGTTCAAGAGCGCCTGCATGAAGAGATCCTGCCGCTCCATGGTGAGGAAATTTCAGCACATCGATCCACCCCACATCTAGTGTACCAAAGGTCGCTGCCCCGATATCGCCTGTATACAGTACTTGTCTGCCATAACAGCTGACGAGGAGCACCAGACTGTCTTCATTGCTGTTATTTGTTATGCGGCTAGGGTGAAGAACCAATATCTCCACTCCATCCAATTGAAGCCTGTCTCCTCGTTTCAGCGGATGCCCCATTGATACACCCATCGGGACGTAAACGTCTCGAGCGGGAACCACCTGCGCGAGCGCACTGTGATCGTCATCTAGATGGGAAAGAATCAGCATGTCCACTTTTTGAATGCCCATCGTCTTGAGCTCTCGTAAGAGAGACTCATCTCTTCCGGTATCAATAAGAACACTTCTTCCATTTGGTGTCATGATTAAAGACGCATCCCCTTGTCCCACATCAAAAAACGTCACTCCGCGCTTGAGTCTTCTATCCATAGCGAGTGTCATGGAACTGATGATCACTCCACACACTAATAACCAGATGCCTCTTGTCCTCCAGCGCTCCCACCAGCCCTTCTTCTCTCGCAAAAGGAGCCAGACGAACCACAATAGGTAAATGCATATCAGGGTCAGAGGAACCGGTGTAGGCACCTCTAATCGGAGCCACGAGATGTCTCTAATGACGTGCAGACCACGAGTCAATCCGGCAAGAAGATATCTGAGCAAGGACTGAAAAGGGGGAAAGACAAACGCGACGAAGAGAAGTCCAAGAATCGGAGCACTCAGGGCGCTTAAAAGCAGATTGGCAAACAAATATAGGACAGAGAATTTCCCAATGAGTAACCATTGCAGGGGAAGCAGTGCTAGCATCATCCAAAAGAACTTTCTTTTCTTACTCAGTCTGAGTGCACCGTAAGCAAGCGTTCCTAGTATAAATGACAGGCTCCCCGCCCATGCGGGGTTGATCCATAGAAGCAGTAGACAGACGACGCTCAGCGACTCTGTTTTATCAGGTTTTCGCTTGAAATAAAAACCGGCGGAACGGACAAAGGCAAGAAATAAGGTGCGAAGAGCGCTAACGTGCCAGTTGGTCAGATAGCAAAAGAAGATCAGCACACAAAAGGCGATCAACTCCGTCAACGCTCGAGGGAACAAGAGCGCTTTCCCACCGCTTAAAATACTGCGGTAGTAAATCCCTAAGTGCAAGCCTGATAGGACGAACAAATGGAGCATCCCGAGTTCTTTTATGCCTTTTTCAAGCTCTCGCTCAAGCCCCTCTCGCAGTCCAAAGAGAAGGCTAAACGCCATCCCTTGTTGTTCCCCCATCCCCTCCATGCGATCGTAGAAGACCCTAAGGAGGCGCTGTCTCAAAGTCGGAGATATCTCTTTATGAAAACGCTCTCCCCTTACCTTTGCTTCTCCCTGCAATCCGCGCGATGCGGCGGCTTGATTGAAAAACCATCTGGAATTCTTCTGTGAAAAAGGCTCTACGGAAATGATCCCGCTGTACTCCCCTTCTCTCAGCGTTCCAAAATACTGCCAGGAACCTTCTTCTGATTGAATGATCTTATTTGGCTTGATGATGCCCTGATCTACTATAGAGAAGTCCGTGTCGATCTCCCCTGTAACAGAAGATACCGGAAGGAGAAGCGGCACAAAACAAAGCAAAATCACCCACCATCGCATCGGAAAGAGGACCAGCAATATACAAAAAAGCGGGAGAGTAATTCCTCCCGCCGGATGAGATACTGCCAGGCATAAAAGCCAAGAACCTAGTGCCAGCAGGAAGACGGGCCGTCTTACCTGCATACTGTTCTCCTCTACACTAGAATTGAATCTTAATTCGGCTTATAAATGGCTTTGTCCCCACATTGTAAGTGTAGTAGAAGTATTCGCCTACTGGAAGTAATTCCACAGGGATTCCCTTCAAGGAATACTCTTTGTACTGATTCTTTCGTATCACACGAAGCGTTGAGCCTTCCGTAACGAAGATATCCTCTCCGGAAAAACGGATCTGATCAAATGGTAGTTCGTAATACGAAAGAGTCTGAGGATCTTGGCCGTAATAGAAGCGGTCTTTAAATCCTATGACATAATAACCGTCAACCCAGAATTCTTTGACAAATTTATCTGCTTCCTCTAGCTGGACCCGATTACGCTGTTTCGTCTCAAGTACAATGGTATTCACATATAGAATACCCTCTCTCTTTGACAGATAGAGTATATCTCCTCGCTCATCAAAGGCCGGCGAGGTGACCACTTCTTCCCCTTCACTTGTCAAATGCATCTGTGTGTCCGTGGATGTTTCGATATAAAACACACCAAGACGCGTGGGCTGATCGGCCTCCCCATAAGCGACCAATGCATCAATCGGTGAAGCGCTGAGGAACTTTCCTTCCACAATACTCAAGAGTTCTTTGGATTCATTGATATAGATCTCAAAGTTATTCTGCGTATCATCTGCAATGACATAGTACTCTGTCCCCTTTGAGAGTTCTATCCGATCGAGCGAGGTAAGAGGTCTCTCCTCTGTATTCTCGAGCAGCCGTTGAATCGTATTTCTCCCCACACTCAAGAGATGGACTCCTTCACTGTCTAGGTAAAGGATATGAGATTTAAGGTAGCGGATATCGCTCACGCCCTCCGCCAGAACAATCGTCTCTTCCCCTCTGACTTGGACAAGATCTTTTCCGGAAAGACCATAAAACAAATCGTCCTTATTATATCCGATATCGACCGGCTGAGATGAGACTGTCACGGTGTTGTCTTCCCAGTTTACCTGTGATGCCTCCTCTCCGACGTACACGTACCCGTTACGCTCTATCAGATGATGCGCGCTCGGCACAGCAATCTCGGGTTGCTCCTGATCGATGACATCATCAGGATTTGTCTTGACCTCGGAGGCTGGCTGAGTGGGAGAAGGGCTTGCAGGCTCCTTGCCATTAGAAAAAACAACCCATAAAAAGAATGCAAGTAGACTTATCAGAACGAATCCGAGAATCAATCCACGGTGTTTCATATACACTCCTAAAAAAAAGATACACGCTAAGTGTATCTTATGAATTCGTCCTTACGCGCTCAACTAGGCTTGTGAATGCCGCCGGATCGTTAACGGCCATGTCGGCGAGGATTTTTCTGTTGATCAGAATTCCCTGATTCTTCAGTCCGTGCATGAAGGTGCTGTAGCTCATGCCGTTGATGCGGCTGGCTGCATTAATACGGGTAATCCACAGTTTTCTAAAATCTCTTCTGCGGAGTTTGCGTCCGACAAACTGCGAGCGCAGGCTGCGCATGACAGCGATATTGGCAGAACGGAAGACTTTGCTCTTCTGTCCGTAGAAACCTTTTGCCTGCTTCAGGACTTTCTTATGCTTTTTCTTGGCGTTTACTGCGCCTTTGACTCTTGCCATGATTTTACTCCTTCAATAATTAATAAGGCATCCCGCGATCGATGCGCTTCTGATCTCCGGCGGAAACAATGGCGCTCTTGCGTAGTTTTCTTTTGACGTTGGAATCTTTTTGCCCTAATTTGTGACGCATGCCCTGCTGTTGTCTCTTGAGTTTCCCGGAGCCGGTTCTCTTGAAACGCTTGGCGATGCTCTTTCTTGTTTTCATTTTGGTCATGGTTCTCTCCTATTTTTTGATGGGAGCATAGTAGCCAACCACACTCCGCCCTTCAATCGCGGGTCGTTTGTCTACTTCTCCATACTCTTTGATCATCTCTCCGAATCGCTCGACAACCTCAAGGCCCAGCTCCTTACGGCTGAGTTGACGTCCTCTGAAGCGCAGAGATACTTTGAGACGGTCCCCCGCCTCGAGGAATCGAATCGCATGGCGCGCTTTGGTCTCCATGTCGCCGTCGTCAATATTGACGCTCAGGCGAATCTCTTTGACCTGAATGACACGCTGCTTTTTCTTGGCCTCTTTTTCCATCTTGGCCTGTTCATATTTGTACTTTCCATAGTCCATGATTTTGCACACGGGAGGCCGGGCCTGTGGAGCAATCTTCACTAGATCCAGTTTAGCCTCATCAGCTGCCTCAAGCGCTTCTCTGATGGGGACAATGCCTATCTGGCGTCCGTCCACATCGATAAGCCGAACTTCGCGATCACGGATTTCCTCATTGACTTCTGTCCTTTTTATACTAACCTCCAATAAAAAATGCGGACCTCAAGCCCGCAATCTTACCACATTCATACCATGATATGAACCCGCGGCTTCAGCCGGCAAGGTGAGAAAGGGGGCTTTCTACTTGTTTAACAGTA
>DUVM01000065.1 GCA_012841045.1 Tissierellia bacterium
CGCGATTTCTCTTTGACTCTATTTTTGAGAGGAACGCTCTTTCATCTCTTTGTCCCTTTACGACACCACGGACGATCGTATAGTAATACTTCTTTATCTTTTGCTCTCTCATCGCCTGATTGAGGGCTTGAAGCGTCAGATAGTTCTTTGCCGCAACGATGATACCGGATGTGTTTCTGTCGAGTCTGTTGATAATGCTTGGAGTAAAGGTGATCTGCTGCCTCGGGATATACTCCCCTTTTTCTATGAGGTATTCGATCACAGAGTCCACGACATTTTTCTCGAAACGTCCTTTTCTTGTACTGTGAGACAGGAGACCCGCCGGTTTATTGATCACAAGGATATTGTCGTCTTCGTAGACGATATTTAGCTTTGTTTTCGCCCGTCGCTTCTCTTTTTTTGTCTGGAACTTTTCGATGGTTTCATCGGATAAAAACAACTGTAAGAGGTCTCCCTCTTCCAGAAAATAGTCTTCTGAGACTTTTTTTCCGTTTACCGTAATATTCTTCTTGCGTATCATTTTGTAGATGAAGCTGAGCGTCGCCCGATCTAAGTACTTTTTTAAGTATCGGTCCACTCTCTGCTGGGCAATGTCTTTTGTGACAGGAATCTCTTTCATGTTTTTCTTCCTTTTTCCATTCTTCCATGCTTGATTATACCCATGAATGCCCTGCGAAATGTATCGGACAAGGAAGTCGTTACTCCTGCCTCTTCCTCATCCGACACAACATAGCTTATCTTTGCATCATGGCTCGCACTTTTTGTCTGATGCATGAAAAAAAGAGATTAGGATTACCGACTCCACAGCCATCTCACTTGTCTGCCTGCAGTTTAGAAAAAAAGACCTACTGGATCGGGTCAGGATCCCTGTAGGTCAGATAGTCCAGATAGTCGCGGGTGCGGGCTTCCATTTCGCCAAGCTCTCGCATCCAGCGTCGATGAAGCTCCTTGTCCCTTCGAATCTTTCGCTCGAAGATATGGGCGTCCGTCATTTTCACCATCCGCTCTTCCATCTTTGTGTAGCGATGCCAGAGGATCTCTCCCACTCGCATGCACAGTTGGATCTCTTCATGGAGTTCAAAAGGATCATCCTCTATCGAACGATGCCGGACCCGATATTTCAAACGACTTGCCGTCTCTTTCCACTTGCGAAAGCGGTAATGATAGGCAAACCAGAGTTTTAGATTTTCCGAATCAAATTCGCGAGTCATAACTCTCCTATTTTTTGAGGATGCCTCCTAGAATGCTCTCCAGAAGGCCGGTATCTTTTCCACCGCCTCCGATCAAATCGCCCAAGATATCTCCCAGTCCACTGTCCTGCTGTTTTTTAGGAGATGCCGACGAACCGCCTCCGAGGAGATCACCGAAGATGTCTCCGAGGCTTCCGCCACCTTCACCAAACATGCCTCCCAGCAGGTCGCCAAGTTGCGGCGAAGATTTGTCTTCTTCGACTTGTCGGATTTCTCGAAGTGCCGCGTCCCGTAACTTTTCAAGAGAGCGGTCACTTTGGGTGTTCTTGGCGAGCTTTCCGAGAACGACCGGCGCCAGCTTACCAAGGACGTCCGATGCAGCAGAGGCGCTGATGTTGTTCTGTTTGGCAATGGCCTGAGTAATGGCGTCTCGGTTTTGTCCGAAGATATGACCGACAATTTTCTTGCCGTCTTCCATATCCGCCGTGCGCACGTCAAGATCATTTTTCTCATGATCGCCAAGAGCCTTGGCGAGAGAAGCCGCTTTGTCTTTGTTGTTGATATTGTTGAGAAGTCCTATCAAAATCATGGGGATGGCGCTCTTTGCGACATCACCTAGTCCCGCGCCGGCAAAAGTAAGATTGTCTTCTTTAAACAGATCTGTCAAGTTCATAGGCTCGTTTCCTTTCTGTGAAAGGCACATGAGTTGCATGTGCCTTCTTCATCGCATACAACGGATTCATAGAAAGAATGATGTCCTGCACCATTTTATCAAAGAGTGCGTAAGACGTTCTCGCGAAGACCCGCTATTATATAGATACCTTGTTTACAAAAAGTGAAACTTAAGCCCCCGCATCATCGCTGAGAAAAGCTTTGGAACCAAACTTCGTATATGGTCCCATCCACGTCAGTTTGATGGTCCCGGTCTCTCCGTTACGCTGCTTGGCGATATGAATCTCGGAGACATTCTTTTCCAGCGAATCTGCATGGTAATAATCATCTCGATAGATGAACATGACGAGGTCCGCATCTTGCTCAATGGCACCTGATTCTCGCAGGTCAGAGAGCATGGGGCGCTTGTCTTTTCTGGCTTCCGGACTTCTTGAAAGCTGAGAGATGGCAATCAGAGGACAGTTCATCTCCCGGGCAATGGCTTTTAGGCCGCGAGAGATCTGGGCGATCTCCACCTGACGGTTTTCTCCGCCGCCTCCGTCCATCAACTGCAGATAGTCGACGACGATCAGGTCAATGCTCCCCTGTTCGAGTCGATGGCGCCGGAGTTTTGATCGAAGCTCCATAAGCGTGATCCCGGCGGTGTCATCGATAAAGAGTTTCGCTTTGTCCAGCTGCTCGATCCCATGGGTAAAGCGCAGTTGGTCTTCGCGCGTCAATCGATACGTCAAGAGATTGCTAAGCGGAATCAAATACTCAGAGGCGATGATGCGAAGAAGCAGCTGCATCCTGCTCATCTCCAGACTGAAAAAGCATACGTTTTTGTCTTCATGAAAGGCAGCGTACTGCGCGATGTTCATACCCAAAGACGACTTGCCCATGGAGGGACGCGCCGCAATGAGAATCAGGTCGCTTCGCTGCAGTCCGTTCGTCTTTGCGTCGATCTCGATAAAGCCCGTGGGGAGTCCTCGCAGCTTGTCAGGGTCTTTGCCGAACTCCTCAATCTGGCTGAAGAGTTCAGGTAGCATGCTCTTTAGCGGAACTAACTGTTGGCTTTCTCCCTGTTGAGAGATCTCAAAAAGCTTCTTCTCCGCCTGCTCGAGAAGCTGTTGTCCATCCGGATTGTCTGTGGCTTCTCTTGCCATCTGTTTTCCGACCTGGATCAGCTTTCGTCGGAGGCTTTTTTCGCGCAGGATATCGACATACTCCTTTGCGTTGTATGCCAATATTCCCTCACTGGTAAGAGCGCTCAAATAATCTCTTCCACCTACGCCCTGAAGCTTTCCTGCATCTTCAAGTCGGCTCGAGAGCGTAATGATATCGAGATCTTCGCGATCTGTCGCCAATTCCTGCAGGGTTTTAAAGATGATTTTATGAGTGTCGTAAAGAAAGTCGTCCTGCGTCAGACCGTTGATACCTTCTGCTAGGGCGGCTTTGTTCAGAATCATCGCGCCCAGCATGGAACGCTCGACGCTGATATCCTGCGGAAGATCCTGGGGCATATTATTCCTCGTTTACTTCGACCTTCACCCAGACATGCACTTCGGGATGCAGACGGATCTCAATCGAATGGCTGCCCACATCTTTGATGGGATTATCGAGGAGAATGTCTTTTCTGTCCACTTTGTAGCCGGCAGCTTCTACTGCCTCGGCGATGTCCATATTCGTGACAGAACCGAAGATGCGGCCTTCTTCACCAGCTTTGACGCTCAGCACAAAAGTCTCTTTTTCCATTTTTTCTTTCAGCGCTTTTGCGTCTTCGAGTTCTTTTTCATCTCGGATGGCCTGAGATTTCTGGCGGTGCTTGGCTTCACGCAGCGAGCTGTCTGTGGCGATCACGGCAAGTCCCCTGGGAACCAAGAAATTGCGAGCGTAGCCGTCTTTTGCCTCGACGACTTCTCCTTTTGAACCGAGTCCTTGGACATTTTCAAGCAAAATAATTTTCATTTAACCATTCCTTTCTTCTATCACTTGGAGGAGCTTTTCTTTTGCATCCTCCAGGCTCATTCCCGTTAACTGCGCACCCGCCGTTTCAAGATGGCCCCCTCCCCCGAGCTTCTCGAGGATGACCTGCACATTGACTTTTCCATTGCTCCTGGCGGAGATGATAATGGTGCCGTCTGTGTCAGGTCCCATGACAAAGGCTGTCTCAATCCCGCGGATGTCGACGAGTTCGTCAGCGCTCTGGCTGACAATCTTTTTTATATTCACCGACGGAAAGTCGGTAGAGGACAAAGCGAGCTCCGGCTCGACAAGGACCGCCGAGCTGATCAGGGTGCTCTTGATGATCGTATCGTCGAGCTCTTCTTGGAAGAACTCGCGCACCTGTTGCATATTTGCCCCTTTGCGGCGAAGATATGCGGCGGCGTCAAACGTACGTACACCTGTGTTAAATACGAAGTTCTTGGTGTCAAGGATAATGCCCGCCATCAAAGCGTTGGCTTCATCCGCTGTGATATTTACGTCGGTTCCCAGATACTGCAGAATCTCCGCCACCATCTCACAGGTGCTAGAAGCATACGGCTCCTGATACAGAAGCGACAGATCCTCGACGATCTCCGTTCCCCGGCGATGATGGTCGATGACGACCCGGCGGGGGGTAAGGGGGATCAACTCAGGCGCTTCGGTGAAGTTGGGGCGGTGGGTATCGGCGATAATGAGAAGGTCCTCCGGTGTGATCCGGCTCTTCGCTTCCCCAGGTTGGATAAAGTGATAATCCGGATTGGGTCCGAACTCATGATACACCATGGCGATCGCGTCGCCTACTTCCCCAAGGACAATCGAGGCGGGGATACCCAGCTCCAATGTCGCCCGGTAGAGTCCGATACACGCACCGAAGGCGTCCATGTCGGGATAGCTGTGACCCATAATATATACATGAGGGCTTTCATTGATCAAGGCAACAAGTCCCTGTGCCACCATGCGGCTCTTCACGCGGCTTTTTCGCTCGACATTCTTACTGCGCCCACCGTAGAACTCATAGTTTCCACCTTGTTTGATGACGGCCTGATCTCCTCCGCGCCCCAGCGCCAATTCAAGGGCGCTCTTACTGGCTTCATCTCTTTGTGTCAGCGTATCTCCGTCGATGGAGAGCCCGATGCTAAGCGTGAGGGCCAATCTCGTGCCTGTGCTGATCTTTCGCACATCGTCGAGAATCGTGAAGCGACGCATCTCAATGTTTTCCAGATGGTGTTTTTCCACAAGCAAAATGAACTCATCGTCATCGATGCGGTGGAGGATGCCGGAGTTTCTCATCGACCACTTCTGGATCAAAGTATTGATTTCACTGATCAAAAACGGCTTGCGTGCGTCGTCAATTTCAGAGATCACCTCATCAAAGTTGTCGACCTGAATATAGGCAAGCATGGGCTTTTCATCCTGATATGCCTGCAAGAGCCGGACATTTTCCGTGTCATCTATCCAATAAAAGGTATAGACCTTTCCGGAGGTAGCCTCGGCTACCGTATGAAAGACTTTGTAGTAGGTGTCTCGGATCCGCTGCGTAAAGAAGGTTTCTTCGCTCTTTTTTATCTCCTCCCAGTTCCATCCCGGAAAGATCGACTGGAGTCTGGTACCCACAAGTTGCTCTTCGCGGTTGAGGCGATCGCGCATCTTGGAATTGTACCAGAGGATCACGCCCTTTTCATCGACGACCAAAAGCGGCAGCGGCATCGTCAGATACCCTCCACCCTGCGACGCCGAGACATCTTCACGCATCCTCTCCAGATAATCCTCTGTCCAGGCGCGCATGCGGATGTTCTTATAAATCGTGTAGACTAGGAGAATCAGAAAAATGGCCGCCCCTACGTACGCCCATTCGAGGCGCACGAAAAACAGCGCTGTCACCAGCACCGCGATGGCTGCTAAGTAGTAATACACATTGATATGGAATTCTCCCAGAATTTTTCTCTGGGTATCCTTCAGATTATCCAGATGATCCTCCTATCTTACGCATCTGCGTCATATTCTCAATAAAACCGAGAAGCCCCAAGCTGACCTGTCCCATCGGGATCAGAAACAAAAGGCACGCAATCACATAGAAGAAGCGGTTCGCCTTTCCTCTCTTTGCTCTCCACCAGGCGACGAAACTGATTCCCTGTAAAAAGAACAGAAAGATCAGAATAAGGATAAGTACCGAGGCGATCTGCCAAAAATCCTGGCCGCCGAGCTGTGAAAGCAAAAAGGTAAAAGCAAATAGCCCTGCCATCGGCAAGAGCGTAAGTTCCTTCAGGCGAAAAGCAAGAAAGTTTGGGACCAGGACCGGTATGCCGCGCGTTGCGGCCAGTCTGGCTCCCATATATAGACTCCAAAGCGCCATCGCCCCGCCCATGATGAACATACCTCCAAAACTCAAGGTCGTCATCTGGCGAAGAAGCCCTGACACATCGAGGCCCATGGCAGCAAGCTCACTGCCAAACGTCTGTACTATCGCCGTCTTGATGCTGGCGAGCACGTCCACTCCAAAGAGTGCGCGAGCGGCGAAAATATAGGCTACGTACACAGAGCTCAAATAGGTCCCCATCAGCACCACAATGACCTCCACTCGCTGAAGGGCATAGCTGAGCGAATACACAAGGATACCAAAGACAGCCCCCGTCAACGTATAGAGTACTGCGTGGAGCGGGTCGACAAAGAGCATCAGACCAAGGCCCGATAGCAGCGACGCACCCACAGCCACTCGCCTAGGCGAAGTAAAGCTGAGTAGGCTAGTATATAGGGGTGGCAGTATCAGCAGAATGGTCATCCCTAAGGCCAAAGCCATGTAGACACTGACAGTGATAAACAATGCACCGATCAGCATGATCGGCATATGGGTTTTTCTTGACATTATCTTCCTCTAGCGGAGTATTTGGTCAGCAGATCGTTCTTGAGATTCCACAGTGGAAGCGAGAAGTCCACAAAGTACTTATGTGGATGAAGAATACGCTTAACGCCATCCCACAGACGCTCTTCCTCCGTCTCGCGGTGAGCGCGTATCTCTTCGATCGTTTTTTTCGGATAGACACAGATGCCATCTTTAAAGATGGGAACCAGAAGCGATTTTACTTCGAAATCCTCGACAACGGTTTTTTTCCATGTGTAGACCGGATCGAACAGCTCATATGGCTTCGAGGTATCGATCTCTTCTCCATGAATGGTCAGAAGATCCGCCAACGCCTTTCCGCTTTTTTTGTCGTAGAAGCGGTAGAGATCCTTAAAATGCGGAGTCGTTATCTTCTCGACGTTTTCACTGATTTTAATTTTGGGTTCGATGGTGCCGTCTTCTTGCTCAATGGCAACTAGCTTGTAGACACCTCCAAAGACCGCGTCACTGCTAGCAGTGATGAGCTTTTCACCAATCCCGAAGATGTCGATGCACGCATCCTGGTCGCGAAGCGCCTTGATCGTCTCTTCCTCGATGGCGTTGGAGGCCATGATCTTTACATCGGGATACCCCGCATCATCGAGCATCTTTCTGGCTTCCTTCGATAGATAAGCCAAGTCACCGGAATCGAGCCGAATGGAAAGAGGTCTATGGCCCGAGGGGACCACTACCTCGTCAAACACACGGATGGCATTGGGCACGCCACTCATCAGCGTATTATACGTGTCAACGAGAAGCGCGGTCGAAGCAGGGTACGATCTCGCATACGCCTTAAAGGCCTCATATTCATCATCAAAGAGTTGGATCCAGCTGTGAGCCATCGTACCAAATACCGGCACGCCGAAGTCGCGTCCCGCCATGAGGTTACTCGTGCCGATGCACCCGCCGATATAGGCGGCTCTTGCACCGAGATAGGCAGCGTCAGCCCCTTGCGCTCTTCTGGCGCCAAACTCAACAATCGGTATGCCTTGAGAAGCTCTCACCAGGCGATTGCTCTTCGTGGCAATGAGGCTCTGATGATTGATCAGAACCAGCAGCGTCGTCTCGATCAGCTGCGCTTCAATGACATTGGCGCGCACTGTCACCAGCGGTTCCCGCGGGAACACGGGTGTGCCTTCTTCCACGGCCCAGATATCTCCGGTAAAGCGGAAGTTTCGAACATATTCGAGGAACGACTCATCGTGGATGCCGACGCTTCGGAGATATTCGATATCTTCCTCGTCAAAACACATATTTTCAATATACTCAATGAGCTGCTCAAGGCCGGCGGCGATCGCCATGCTGCCTCCGTCAGGAGTTCTTCGGAAGAACATATCGAAATAGACGATTTGCTTGGTCATTTCGGACTGAAAATAGCCCATCGACATGGTCATTTCATATAAGTCCATAAGCATGGTCAGGTTCCGTACTGTATCCTTCTGTTTCATCTTCTTCTACCTCCTGCGGGTAATGTAGCTATTATACCACAGTGACTATCTGATCATTGCACAACTTTGAAGCTCTAGCGCCCCATTCTCGTTGAAAAGAGCTCATCATAGAAAGCCCCTACTTGCCTGGCGTGAACAAAGTAAAACAGAGAGTGAGGGTGGCGTTTCTTACTGCGCTCCCGCTTGAGCAAAACGGTATGAGACAAATGAAAAACCCCTTCTTTTTCGGAAGGGGCTTATGTCGACGATTATCTGGCGACGTAGGGCATCAGGGCGACTGCACGGGCGCGTTTGACGGCCAAGGTAATCTTTCTCTGATGTTTGGCACAGGCGCCGCTGACTCGACGGGGAAGAATTTTCCCTCGATCGGAGACATAGCGGTTGAGTGTGCGGACGTCTTTATAGTCGATTTCATCGATGTGATTTGTGCAGAAGAAACATACTTTTCTTCTTCGCGGTCTAAAACCCATGGTTTACTTCCTCCTAGAATGGAATGTCTTCGTCGTCCACTCCCGGGAAATCCATATCTCGTTCGCTTGTCGGGACAGACGGAGAGTACTCGCTCTCTTCTCTTTGACCCGAGGGTGCGCCGAGGAATTCCACGTAGTTGGCGACAATATCTGTTGAATACCGGGTGTTGCCGTCGCGATCCTGATATTGATCGATCTGGATGGAGCCTTCTACGGCACATTGGGAGCCGGTCTTAAGGTACTTGGCGACATTTTCTGCCTGCTTTCCCCAAACGACGACACGGAAAAAGTCCGCTTTTCTCTCTTTTGAGAAAGGTCGATTGACGGCTAAGCGGAAATTGGTGACGGCTCGACCGGAACTGGCAGCATATCTAAGCTCCGGATCCGCCGCTAAGCGCCCAATGAGTATGACGTGATTCACAGCTCCTCCTATTCGCTTTTGCGGATAACGTTGTAACGCAGGACCTGGTCGGAAATCTTATAGTTTCTTTCCAGTTCCTTCGGCAAGTCTTCGCTGGCTTCGAAGTTCAGCAGGTAGTAGTACCCATCGCTGACTTTTTCGATGTCGTACGCCAGTCTTTTGATTCCCCAGTCGTCCACAGATGTGATGCTGCCGTAGCGCTCGATCACTCCTTTGAATCTCTCAAGGAGCTCCTCACGCGAAGCATCTTCCATGTCCGGACGGAAAACGACAATGCTTTCGTACTTTTTCATATGTCCTCCCTTTGGACTTCTGGCCCCCGTCTTATCATCGGGAGCAGAGAGTAGTGTTTTTGCTGCCCGGTCATTATATCACACATCTGAGTGCGTACAAGAGCAAATTTCAAGACTTTCCATGAAAAGTCCGGTGTGTAATCAAGAGAAGAAGTAACTCCACTGTGTACGGCTTTCTTGTTGTCAAAAGTAAATCTGTCGCTAACATTGTCCGTGACACTCACATTGTATCCTCTGAAAACCAAGATTTCGATGTTGTAGACGATCGATTTTTTTCTACTATCTTTCTTCATGCTAAGTAATTTGATTCTGTTACTCATCAGCTTGTACCCCTAGACTGGTATTGAGTGTCCTTAAAGAACAAAACGTTTTTTTAACGATACATTAAATTTTGCTTTGTCTGACTCTAACTATCTTGGTATCAAAAAAACTGTCAGCAGCATTGCAAAAAAATGAAAAAGGTTATTGCTATATAAAAAGGAAAAAAAAGAGGAGTACTTCTCCTCATTGGGTTGAACCTGTGTTATGGTGGTTGATAAAACTTCTGACGATGGTATTGAATTCCTTCGGATTATCCACATTGGCAATATGTCCGGCGTCTTCTAATTCAATAATATGTATATTTGGATTTTCTTTAAACTGCTTCTCGAGTTTTACAAGACTTCTGTTTATCTCCTTATCACCCTGAGGTTTGATGATCAACAGCGGCAACGCACAGTCTTGTATATCCTTAATATAGTCATACTTCCCCAAATTTTTCCTAAATTCCACAATGGTATTCTTATCGTTTTGCATCACGATTGTTTTTAATTTTTTCCTTGTCTCTTCATTCTTAGAAGCGTGATTGATGAGGATGTGAACGTAAAAAATCGGCGCTATCTTGAGCATTGTCTTGTCTATAAAATGAATGATTTTGACGACAGAAGGAGGTAAATTCATTTTAGGAGCGGAGCCAAAAATCGTTACTGTTTTCAGTCGGTTGGGAAACGCTCTCAATACTTGCAAACCGACGGTTCCCCCTGCGGAATTGCCTACAATATGAAATGTTTCGATATTTAGAGCGTCCAACAATTCTATGAGTGCTGAGGCTATATTCTCAAAGGATAGATCTTCTTGTTTTAATATCCCATTAGGTTTTGACTTGCCATGTCCCGTCATAGAAAAAGAAATTACTTGAAAATCTTTTGAAAAGTCTTCTATTTGCTTGTCGAATTGATGGAGATTTGCCCCTGCCCCATGGATAAAGACAATGACTTCTTCACCAGAACCGGCCAGAATATATTCAATGTCAGAGAATTTCCCTTTATAGATAGTTGAATGCACCATGTCACCTCCTACTGCCCGACTGATGTCACAACGTGTCAAATGACACGCGGTGACATATGGATGTTTTAGACCTTTCTCATCCTTTGTATTTTAAAGTGTTTCTATTTCCGATTCCGCTTAGGATAAATCTAGCATTATATGTCGCTAACGCGAATAGATGAAGAGCAATCTCCGTTCTCGTCATCATAATTTCACGCAGAGATTCGCTAAATAGTCGCTCCCATATTCTGTCAGTCTATTGCTTGGGTCTTTCGATTCGTAAAAATCGATCATGGCAAAACCAGCCTTCATTTGACCTCTTATTTGATCCTCCAGCGTATGACTAAATTCATAACCATACTCCGGATCTATCTCAATTCTTCCTTCTTCTTCTAGTCGTCTCGAATTAAAGGGCAAGTTAAATTCTAGATGTGGCTCTTTGTCCGGTTGGTCCCAGACAATATCGGAATCATACATATAGACCCAGGGATTCATGTATCCTACCATTAAAAGCCCTCCACGCTGTAAGACGCGGTAGGATTCTTTCCACATATTCTCTAGATTTTCAATATACACATTTGATACGGGACAGAAGATGATATCGAAACTTTCGTCTTCAAACGGAAATCTCTTTGTCATATCTGCTAGGACGGTATGGATGGTAAGCCCTTCTCGCAAAGCCACCAATTGATCAGATGCAAGCTGAGCCTCTGAGTAATCCATGATAGTCGTATCAAAGCCTTTTATGGCAAAGATGGGACCCTGTTGGCCTCCGCCACATGCAAGTCCTAGAATTCTGTTCCCTTTTGCTTTTTCAAACCACTCTGTCGGGACATTCTTTCCCACTGTTAAGGCGACCTCTAATGGCTTATCTTTTGCCAATTGTAATTCTTCGTGACTAATAGGAATGGTATATGGATTTCCTCTTTTTCGAGAAACCCGATTCCATCTATCTTGGTTGAAGCGAATATAATGGTCCATTTCGTTGTCCGTTCTTCTCATTTTAAATGTCTTTTCTGCCCTTATCAAAGCAAGCGTAGCACTTAGGTTTCTTTCTTGGAGACTTGTTCATCTATCCATAGATTCGTTGTGTTGTGAAAGTCTTCTTTTCCGACTCTTCCCGCCGCATGATAATGGCAATCCCCCTTATAAAGGAATCTATTCATGGAAAGTAGGAACGATACGCTATCATGCGTATCCTTTCTTCTATTAATACATATTTTGAGCCCAAGCGATATCTTTTTTTTCTTTTTGTCACTGAATTATATCGCACTTGTACGCCGATCTTTATCGCATCATGGTTAAAGGTCATATTCGGGTCATGAAGTCCCGGTTGCGTGTCAAACCCAAGCCCAAATAATAAGCCTTCACCCCTAACTCAAGCGCAAGAGAATAAAACCGTCGAATCAAATCATTACAGCTGTCGACATCTATAGTTCTGGTACGATTTGATCTGCTTCTTCCTAAAAAGAAAAACTCGAAAAAGCAAAGCTATTTGTCGATGTCCCCTCTTTTTTCTGACGAAGGCGCGAGAGGAGATCGAAACAGCGTCTCCTGCAACTTTGAGATGACGTAGAAATATCCCTTTTTACGATGTGGAAGGAGACAATTGACACAGTTCTTGATCCCTTTTTCTGTGTAGGTGAAATTCCCGCCGCATTGATCTCCTAAAATATACAATGGGCAAAAACAAAACAGGCAGTTGAACTCCTCGGGGTTTTGCGTTTCATGACAGGGGAAGTATTCACACTCCGTGTGACTGAAATAATATGCTTTTTTATCCGTTGATTGACTCATCAGACCCTCTCTTACACCCGCCGATAAACAGCGGCTGCCTATCTCTTTCATGTTGACCATTAATGGGGTTACTCGTATGATCCGAGGCGAGCAAGATCCTGTGTCCGCTCTGTAACAGTGCAGGAAGTACCTCGGCATCAATCTTTTGAAGAAAGGCTTTCTTCTCCTTTTCGTCTCTTCGATGCGCCGCTTCATCGGCTCCGTTGATGTGCAGAAGAACAAAAGGATATCTCTTTGCTGCCATCAAAGTTTCTTGCGTCTTGGTATAAAGATCGGTGTCGACATCACCGGTTGCTCCTTTTACATGGAGCAGATCCATCTGTAGGAGCTTTGCAATGCCTCGCACGATATTCGTCCCGCAGATGACCGCAGCCCTCTCAGGAAACGGCGCTATCCTTGAGGGGACAGACTCTCCCCAAAGGATCATGCATTTCTTTTTGTGAAGTGCCATCTCATACAACTCTTCTAGTGTCGAACTTCCTGACGGACGAAAGCGCTCTGCCGGCTGACCGGTGCTGGCGTAGGGCGGCGTCGTCACTAATTGATCGATCTCATCTGCGTGTTGCCTTAGTACCAAAAGACTCTTATAGTCCTCCAGCCGGTAGTAGAACACACCGGCAGGCAATTCCCACTTTTTAGGCGCTTTGACCGGAGCGACACAGCGCCCGGCACCATCAAGCGAAAACCAGCTCCCACGAAGGATCAAGTCATCGGGATGAACAGGAATATTAGCGCCCAATGCCTCTACATATCCGCGCATCTTTTTAGGAATGTCTCGCACACCAAGAAGACGAAGAATGCAGGTCAAACTCTCCGGCTCATACCCTTCAGGCGTCGTTTCGAGATACTTGTCAAGGCGCATGGAAGATAAGGTCGGATAGTCTTCTGTCCGAAAAGAAGGATCTGTCATCCCGTCGATGATGCAATAGATGGTGCTCATGGAGCTCCTTTCCTGATTCACTTAGTGCAGCTTGGCTATGTCTATTTTAGGGTGTTATCACCTTTTGTCATGAATCTCTTGTCAGCTGATACATCAGGGCATTGACGATCGCTGCGGCGACATTGCTGCCGCCTTTTCTCCCTCTTGAGACAATGACAGGCACGTCGGTTTCAATGATGCGCTCTTTGGCTACTTCCACATTGACAAATCCCACCGGCACACCGATAATCAGCTCCGGTTTAAACTCCTTCTCATCGATCAATTCTCGAAGGCGAAGGAGCGCAGTAGGGGCATTGCCAACAACAAAAATCAGAGGTCCGGAGATCTTTGCTGCTTTGTCGACAGCTGCATGCGCCCGGGTGGTTGCGTGTTTCTTCGCCTCTTTTGCCACCTCCGGATCCGCTATATAACACAAGGCGCGACAACCGAGCGCTTCTAACGCTTTTTTATTGATTCCTGAAAGAGCCATATTTGTGTCCGTCACAATCGTGGCTCCCTTTTTGAGCGCCTCCAGCGCATGTTCTACCACTCCTTCGCTGAAGTACATCGTATCGGCATAGTCAAAATCCGCCGTCGTATGAATCACGCGGTAGATGATCGGCTTTAAGAGAGGATCGAGATCTCGATTCAACTCTTCTGAGATCATCTCAAAGCTTCTCTTTTCAATTTGCTCGGGCAACAGCTGTTCTATCTTCATGGTCGATGCTTCCTTTCTTCCCTTCTACGACAAGCGGCTTGTGAAAAGGCTGCCGCCAATTC
>DUVM01000066.1 GCA_012841045.1 Tissierellia bacterium
ACGGTCATGGTGGGTTTTCCCGGAGAAACAAAGGAAGAGTTTGAAGAACTGATGACCTTTCTTGAGGACAATCCCTTCGAGCGCCTTGGGGCGTTTGTCTACTCGGATGAAGAAGGAGCTCCTTCAGAAAGACTGGATGGAAAAATTCCTCCTAAGCTCAAGCAATCCCGCTTTGATCAGCTGATGCAAAGGCAAACGGAGAAGGCAGAAGAGCTCAGTGCATCTCTAGTCGGCACGAAGCAAGAAGTCCTAGTGGAGGAAGCGGGCCTGGGAGGCGTATACGCCAGGACCATGTGGGATGCTCCCGAAGTGGACTGCGTAGTCTTTATAGCTGACGCCGATGTCCCACCGGGGACGTTTCTGCCCGTGTTAATTACCGCATCTGACGGACTTGATCTGTTAGGAGTTATCGATGAATCTGCCAAATAAAATCACGACACTTCGCCTGCTATTGGTGCCCATTTACGTGGGCGTGTTCCTCTATACGGATGCCCGCATTTTGGCGACCCTCTTGTTTTCTATCGCCGCCATGACGGACTTTCTCGACGGGTACCTCGCAAGAAAGATGGGTCTGGTGACCGATCTTGGCAAGTTACTCGATCCATTGGCAGATAAGATACTGACCATCAGTTCGTTTGTCCTCTTTGTCTCGATTGGAAGACTAAGTGCGGTCCCGGTTATTATCGTCATTACTAGAGAGTTATTTATCAGTATTTTCCGGGCGATTGCCGCGGGAAAACAACATGTCATCGCTGCCAGTGTCTATGGAAAAACGAAGACCATCCTACAGATCTCTCTGTTGATTACATTACATCTGTACTGGTTGATGGGGCGACAGACGGATATGATTCTTCAGATTCTTGTCTGGGCGATGACGGCTATCACTCTTTTCAGTGCGCTGGATTATCTGTGGAAGAATCGTGAGGTGCTTTAAGTGCGATTTGGACTCTTAACCATCGGGGATGAACTCTTAAACGGAAAGGTGCTCGATAGAAACAAACTGCACATCGGCCGCCTGGTGGACTCGCTAGGAGGCGAACTCTATGTTCAGGTCTCCACACCCGACGATCTGCCTGCCATGGAACAGGCATTTCAATTTGCTCTGAGCCGTTGTGACACGCTGTTTATGACCGGCGGGCTCGGGGGCACGCATGACGATCTGAGCTTTACCCTCGTCAACAAGGTATTTCCTGATGCGGAAGCGGAAGAAATCGTCAACCAAGTTGGAATTGCCTCAGGTTGGATCTTGAAAAGAGATCAGAAAACACTTATTCTACTGCCAGGCCCTCCGAGAGAAAATCTGCCGATGATTCGTCAGTTACACGAAAAATTGCAGACGGACACGATCTGTGAGCATTTCTACCTTCTCGTAGGTATAGGCGAAGTGGAGATTGAGACGCGTCTGCGGGACAATCTAGGCGAAGAAAATACGAGATATTTTGCGACGTATGTCGGGGATGGTTTTACGACCCTTCGTGTGCGCGCACCTGAACAAGAGATCTGTCAAGCCATTGCGAAGCAGGTCGAAGAACTGTTCAAAAAAGAAATCTATGCAACGGGCGATGAAACGATTCCCCTTCGCGTGTTCTCTCTGTTGAAGGAGAGCAATAAGACACTGGCTCTTGCCGAATCTGCCTCTTGTGGAGGCATCGCCTCACTCTTGTCTGAGGTCAGCGGGATGAGCGATGTCCTCTACGGGAGTTATGTCGTGTATACTCCGGAGGCGAAGAGCCGGATGCTGCACCTAGATGCAGATGTCCTACAAGGAGACTGCGTAGGGGAGCAGATCACTCGGCAATTGGCTCAGGCGGCCAGAAAAGAAAGCGGGTGTGACTACGCTCTGGCGCTCACAGGTTACGCTGAGCATGAAGACCCTTTAAAGCACGGTCGCATCTACGTGTCGATGTGCTCAGAGGAGAGAGAAGAGTCTCTTTTCTTTCAGCTCCGCCAAAATCGTGGAGCCAACTTGGTTCGCATGAGTTATCGAGCACTGGCTTTCGCCATCGATTTTCTCTTGAAAAACAACGACATGTAAGATATACTAATATAGAACAAATGTTCACACGGAGGAATCATGACAGAAAAAGAAAAAGCACTGACCAGCGTGCTTGCCAGTATTGAGAAACAATTTGGAAAAGGGTCGATTATGCGCTTGGGAGACGCTCCTCCCAAGACACACCAGGATGTTATTCCTACCGGATCGTTGGCGCTGGATTTAGCGCTGGGAATCGGAGGGTTGCCAAGAGGGCGTATCGTAGAAATATACGGCCCTGAATCCTCCGGAAAGACAACGGTCGCTTTACATGCCATCGCAGAGGCGCAGAGATTGGGTGGCGTAGCGGCATTTGTCGACGCAGAACATGCCCTCGATCCTTCCTATGCCTCTCGCATCGGAGTGGATACCGACAATCTCATCCTGTCTCAGCCCGACAATGGTGAGCAGGCCCTGGAGATCGTCGATGCGCTGGTGCGCAGCAATGCCATAGACATTGTGGTTGTCGACTCTGTTGCCGCTCTCGTCCCGAAAGCGGAAGTCTCGGGAGAAATGGGAGACTCGCACGTGGGACTCCAGGCCCGACTGATGAGCCAGGCGCTCCGAAAACTCACCGGTGTATTGAATCGCTCGAATACATGCCTCGTGTTTATCAATCAGCTGCGCATGAAGATAGGCGTTATGTATGGAAACCCTGAAGTGACGACAGGTGGAAATGCATTGAAGTTTTACTCCAGTGTTCGACTCGATATTCGAAGAGGCGAGCAGATCAAGGATCGGGACAATGCGATCGGATCTCGTGTGCGAGCGCGAGTGGTGAAGAATAAAATGGCTCCCCCCTTTAAACTCGCTGAGTTTGATCTGATGTTTGGAACCGGTATTTCCAAGACGGGCAGTATTCTCGACGTAGCGGTGGAAGCCGACATTGTGAAAAAGAGCGGTTCCTGGTTTAGTTACGGAGACGAGAGACTCGGTCAGGGAAGAGAAAATGCAAAAGCGTTCCTCGATGAGAATCCAGAGATGCTCCAGGAAATCGAACAAAAAGTGTTGGTTTTTTATGAAGTGACCCCTTCAGAAGACGAGACAGACGAAGAGTAAAACGGCGATCCTTATTCGTTGAAAGCCTTGTATTGTCGAAGAGACAGCGAAAATCGTTTGTCTGTTCGACTTTTTTGTTCATCCCCAACGGTTCTTGTAGAGTAGTCTGCGTGGCTATGCTATAATTATAGAAAGAATTTGAGGAGGTGATTGATATACCCGACATCTTATTAAAAATTCTGGTTTATGTAATAGTGGCCATTGTAAGCCTTGTAATTGGATATCTCCTTCGTCGTACCTTTGCTGAGAAAAAATTGGGAAGCGCCGAAACACAGGCCAACCAAATTCTTCAGGAGGCTCGGAGGGCAGCTGAAAACCTTAAAAAAGAAAATCTCTTTGAAGCCAAAGAAGAAATCCACGCACAACGTGCAAACTTTGACAGAGAAACCAGAGAACGGCGCGCTGAGATCCAGCGCATTGAGAAGAGAAATCTTCAGAAAGAAGAGTTACTGGACGAACGCCAGAAAGAGCAGGACAAAAGGGAAAAAGAACTTCAAAATCAGGACAAGCGAATCAATGCGCAGCGTTCTGCCCTAGATAAA
Source organism: Tissierellia bacterium (assembly GCA_012841045.1). GTDB lineage: Bacteria > Bacillota > Clostridia > Peptostreptococcales > Acidaminobacteraceae > DUVM01. The sequence goes on from DUVM01000066.1 coordinate 3,634, forward strand.
CAGGCAAACAAGATTGAAGAAGAACTCGAGAGAATTGCCGCCATGTCTAGAGAAGAAGCCCGACTGCAACTACTGGATGAAGTGGACAAGAAACTCAGTCGCGAGAAAGTGACTCGCATCCGCGATATGGAAGAACAGATCCGTGAAGAGGCAAAGAAAGAATCCCAGAAGATCCTTTCTAACACCATTCACCGGATTGCCTCGGACTTCGTCTCAGAGAACACAGTATCAGTAGTGACACTGCCAAGTGACGACATGAAAGGTCGTATCATTGGCAGAGAAGGTCGCAATATCCGCGCCCTTGAAAAAGAAACCGGTGTCGATCTGATCATCGACGATACACCAGAAGCCGTCATCATCTCGTGTTTTGATCCGGTCAGAAGAAAGGTCACGGCCTTAGCACTCGAGAAACTCATTACAGACGGTCGCATCCATCCTTCGCGCATCGAAGAAATGGTTGAAAAGTCAAGAAAAGAAGTCGATGAAATGATGAGAGAAGAGGGCAAAAATGCCGTGTTTGAGCTTGAACTCAACCGCGTGCACCCTGAACTCGTCAAACTCATCGGACGACTGCAATTTCGCACCAGTTACGGTCAGAATGTCTTGTCACATTCGATCGAGGTCGCCAAGGTTGCCGGTATGCTCGCCAAAGAGCTCGGAGCCAATGTCCGTACAGCCAAGCGAGCCGGTCTATTTCACGACATCGGAAAAGCAGTGGATACCGAGCTGGAAGGAACTCATATTGAACTTGGTATGGGCATCCTGAGAAAATACGGTGAAAGTGAAGAAGTGATTCATGCCATGAGCACGCATCACGGAGACTTTGAGCCAACCACGGTGGAAGCCGTCCTAGTCACCGCCGCCGATGCGATCAGCGCCGCGCGTCCCGGTGCGAGGAGAGAGTCACTCGATAACTATGTAAAACGGCTTGAAAACCTCGAGAACATTGCCAACTCGTATAAAGGCGTTGAAAAGAGCTATGCGATCCAAGCAGGTCGCGAGATCCGCATCATGGTCCTACCGGAAAAGGTCAGCGATGACGAGATGGTCCTTCTCAGCCGTGATATCAGCAAACAGATTGAAGAAGAACTCGATTATCCAGGCCAGGTCAAGGTTCATATGATCAGAGAAACAAGAGCTGTATCCTATGCGAAATAAGAAAGGGAGCACAAACTCCCTTTCCTCTTATTGAAATCCTTGCAAAGCTTGAAACAATCCTTTACAATGGGCTCATAGGTGCTCATTCACCAAGTGTTGATACTGAAAGGGTGCAATAAATGAATTCCATTGCAACTTATGTGGAGCAACTGGCCCGCATGATTGAAACAATTTACGAAGATACGCTCGCAGACACCAGCCTGAATCGCGGGCAGTATGCATACCTCTTATATCTGCATGAACACGAAGGTGCGAATCAGTATGATATTTCACGAGATCTGCTGATCGATAAGACAACAGTTGCCAAGGCACTCAAGAAACTGGAGACGGCCGGGCAAATTTATCGTCGCACGGATCCCAGAGACAAGAGAAAAGTCAACGTGTATTTGACCAGTCGGGGAAAAGCGCTCTTTGAAGAAGTAGATAAGGCGAATCAGGAGATCCAGCAGATCTTTGAGAAAAACGTCAATCCTGCTCTCGTAGAGCAGTTTACGAATCTGATCGAGATTTTTCTCGCCGAACTCGACCTAAAATGGTGCATGATTAAGAATTATAAGCGAGATACCAGTTACTCGCTAGCCGGAAGCGCTGATATCCGAAAGATATTGGATCGGGGCTTTTACCAGATTGATGCAAACGATCAACTCTTTATCGAGCGATTTGGTCAGTATTATCTCAACTGGTTTAAGTTTACAAAAGCAGAAGATTCCGGAGACATCCATGTCAGCGATGTTCGTTTCCATCAGTATTCCGATATCATTTTGCAGGGAATGGAGCTTTTCCTTGAATTTGAAGAATGGTATCGTGCAAACTACATAGGGACGATTTACATTCCATGCGTCGAAGGAAATATCCCGCTACAGAAGCTTCTTCATAAGAATGGGTATTATTTCCACGGATATGATGTCAACGAAAACAATGAAAACGTATACATCTACACAAAGCAATTTTTAGATAATTAATTTCTTGCATACAATTTCATAGAGCAACTGGGAAAAGAGGTGAAAGTCCTCTGCAGCCCCCGCTACTGTCATTTGCTTTTAGCAAAGAGCCAGAATACCAGGTCATTTAGTCACTACGGAGGGGAGAGCGACGTTCAATACACTGCCTTTCGGGGCAGTTTTTTTTAGGTAGATTATGAAAAAGATAATGTTTCAGGGGACAGCGTCCTCAGTGGGTAAAACCATGATCAATGCCGGTATCGGCAGAGCACTGACAAGACAGGGTCTTACGCCCTGTCCCTTCAAGTCTCAAAATATGTCGAGTCATTCATTTGTCACCGAACAGGGAAAAGAAATGAGCCACTCGCAGGCTCTGCAAGCCAAGGCCTGTCATCTGACACCGGATGTGCGAATGAACCCGATTTTGTTAAAGCCTGTGTCGCACATGGGCTCTGAGGTCTTTTTCTTAGGAGAAAGTCAGGGAATCATACAGGCGCGAGAGTATTATCAGATGAAGTCGAGTCTTCGAAGCGGGATGCTGGCAGCGTATGACGAACTGCAAAAGGAGTACGACTGCATGCTGATCGAGGGGGCAGGTTCTCCTGCAGAGATCAATCTGCGAGAGGGAGACTTTGTCAATATGGGGCTGGCTCGCGAGCTGAAGGCTCCTGTCATTCTCATCGGAGACATCGACCGAGGGGGCGTCTTTGCCTCTTTACTCGGCACGCAGCTCTTGTTGGATGAAGAAGACAGACAACTTATTAAAGCGTTTATCATCAACAAGTTCCGAGGCGATAAATCTCTGTTAATGCCCGGAGTAGAAGAAATCGAGAGGCGAATGAACTTGCCCTGCCTTGGTGTCGTTCCTTTCGTGGAATCTCTCGATGAGGGAACAGATGAGGAGATTGAGAGATGGGCGGATGTGCTTGAAGAGCATCTGGACATCCAGCGCATCAGGGACATCGCCGGATGTTAAGTGTTGCAATCCTCTTTGATATCCTCTTCCCAGATCCGCAGATCATCTGGCATCCTATCGCTCTGATAGGGCGCTGGATTGCTTTTTTGGAAAAGAAAACACGCAGACTCTTTGGAAATACGTTGACGGCGGGGTTCTTTCTAGCCTTGCTGAGCATCGTCGTTTCCACGGGTACTGTCTTTGCTCTTTTAACGGCAGTGAAGGCAAATGACTACCTGTACATCGCCTTAAGCGCTGTTTTTTTATATTTTCTGCTCTGCGGGGCTACGCTGAGGCGCTCTGGAGAGCGGGTACAAAAAGCCCTTGAAAAGGGAGATCTTAATGAGGCGCGTGCTCGTTTACAGGAGATAGTCGGCCGAGACACGTCGACACTCGATGAAGAGGACATCATACGCGGGGTGCTCGAGACATTGTCAGAAAACACCATTGACGGGTTGGTGTCGCCCCTTCTGTTCATTTTCGCCGGTATGTTCTTTGGACAACCCGTCATCATGGGCGTGTTGTACAAAACCATTAATACGCTCGATTCGATGGTCGCTTACCGAAACGAAAGGTTTCGAAATATCGGCTATTTCTCTGCGAAACTCGATGATCTGGCAAATTTTCTCCCTTCTAGGATCGGAGCTGGGCTCATGATTCTGTGCGGAGGGCTCATCAAAATGGACATGAAATCAGCTTGGCGTATCATGTGGCGTGACGCTCGCACACATATAAGCCCGAATTCCGGTTGGCCAGAAGCTGCCGTCGCTGGTCTTCTGGGTGTACGCCTTGGAGGAGACGCGATCTATTTTGGGCAAACCGTGAAAAAAGCTTCTTTGGGGGATGATCTTCGTCCGCCGAAGCCCGATGACATACGTAAGCTTAACCGATTAATTATTGTACTCGAGAGTTTCTTTCTACTACTATCATTGGCGCTGATGAAAGGGTTACGATGAACCGACATGGCGGGATTCGAGAAGAGGGTGTGCTCGACTATAGTGTGAACATCAATCCGCTCGGGATGCCACAATGGATTCCTACGGAGATGGGAAGACTTCTTCT
>DUVM01000067.1 GCA_012841045.1 Tissierellia bacterium
AAGGAGAGAAATGGTTCGTTTTTATCTAGAAAAGGTCATTTCTCAATTTACACCAGTATACGGACTCTATCTCTCTCAGTTGATGTTAATTGTATTTATATTTCTTTCTTCAATTAATCACTCTAGTACCAAAGATTGTGATTTGACTCAATTGATCACATGTTTTCAGTAGCATTTCAAAGATTTAGAGTAATGATTTGAAACTTGACACTACGTTTCTAAGAAGAATTCTGATTTAATTTCATAGTCTCGAAATGACATAAAAAAACGTCTTACAACAGTAAGACGAAGAACAACACCCTCGGTGATGAATTTAACACTTGAGTACTGCTATAAAGACGTTCGGCGAATAAGTCCAAGAAGGTTATCCGGGTCAATATTGCCGCCTGAAATGACCAGTACCGTTTTCTTGGGAGAAAATTCCTCTTGTAGCATCGCTCCAAGGACGACAGCAGAAGAAGGTTCGCAGAGCACCTGTTCACTTTCTACCAATATCTTCAAAGCCAGCAAGATATTCTCTTCCGTCACATCGACGATGCGATCGACGTATCTTCGAACACCTTCTATCGTATGTGTGCCCGGCATATTCGAGACGATGGCATCTGCCGCAGAAGGCTTCTCCGGCGTAGGTGCCAATACGTCGCGATGAAGGTTGTAGGTGAATTTCGGGACATTTAGTGTCTCTGCGCCCACCATCTCCACCTCAGGACGAAACGTTTTCACCGCGGAGGCAATCCCCGTGATCAGTCCCCCGCCTCCCATCGGAACGACGATTCTTTCGACTTCAGGATACTGTTCGAGAATCTCAAGCCCGATGGTCGACTGTCCGGCAATGACCCGTAGATCGTTAAAGGGATGTATAAAAAGGAGACCTTCTTCCTTTGCGATCTTCTCAGCGAGCTGTAGGCGCCGCTGGGGTTCACTGAAGAAAATCCTAGCGTGAACATGCTGAAGCGCCTGTATTTTGATAAGAGGAGCTGTACTGGGTAAAACGACCGTTGCGGCAATTTCGCGCTCGGAGGCAGCTGTTGCCAGGGCCTTTCCGTGGTTTCCACTGGAAGCGGTGATGACGCCGGCTACGAGTTCCTCTTTTGTTGTGCTAAGGAGCGTGTTCATCACTCCGCGGTATTTGAATGCTCCCGTCTTTTGAAACGTTTCATTTTTGATGAACACATCCATGCCCAGCATCTGCGAGAGACTCGACGCCCCCTGCAAGGGGGTAAGAACGATGTGATCTCGGATCCTCTCTCTCGCTGCTAAAAAATCATCTTTTGTCAACATAGAAACTCCCTCAATCAAAAAAGAGGAGCTGATCAAAGCTCCTCTTGAATTATTAGAACAGTGTGGCAAAGACCAATGAGACAATCGTCATCAATTTGATGAGAATGTTCAAAGAGGGTCCGGACGTGTCTTTGAAGGGGTCTCCAACCGTGTCGCCAACGACAGCGGCTTTATGAGCAGTAGAGCCTTTTCCTCCGTAGTGACCTTCTTCAATATATTTTTTTGCGTTATCCCATGCACCTCCAGCATTGGCCATAAAGATCGCCATGAGGACGCCCGTGACAAGCGAGCCGGCAAGCATGCCGCCTAGGGCAGCGGTCCCTAAGATGAACCCTACAGCGATCGGGGCCACTACTGCCATCACGCCAGGGATGATCATCTCATGCAGGGCCGCGCCGGTGGAAATGTCAACGCATTTTGCGTACTC
>DUVM01000068.1 GCA_012841045.1 Tissierellia bacterium
CATTCTGGAAAGAAAATACGGTTCCCCGCTCATTACAAATGACGGCGTGACCATTGCAAAAGAAGTTGAACTCGAAGACGCCTTTGAAAATATGGGCGCACAGCTCGTAAAAGAAGTTGCCACCAAAACCAACGATGTGGCAGGCGACGGCACCACCACCGCTACGCTTCTCTCTCAAGCCATCGTCCGCGAAGGCCTGAAGGACGTAGCAGTCGGTGCGAACCCAATGCTGATCAAAAAAGGCATCGAGCAGGCCACCGAAGCAGTCGTCAATTATCTAAAAGACAGCTCCATCGTCATTGCTGAGTCGAAAGACATTGCGCATGTCGCCTCGAACTCTGCAGGTGACGCACAGATCGGGGAACTGATCAGCGGCGCCATGGACAAAGTCGGCAAAGATGGTGTCATCACAGTTGAAGAATCCAAGTCCATGCTCACAGAGCTTGAGCTTGTAGAAGGTATGCAGTTTGACCGCGGCTATATTTCTCCTTACATGGTCGACGATATGGAGAAAAAGACGGCCACGCTTGAAGAACCCCTGATTCTCGTCACCGATAAAAAAATATCCACCAACGTGGAGATCGTGCCCCTTCTTGAGAAGATCATGGAGAGCGGACAGAAACTGCTCATCGTCAGTGAAGACCTCGAAGGCGAAGCGCTGACCACCATTGTCGTCAATAAACTCCGCGGCGCATTTGACATCGTTGCGGTCAAAGCCCCCGGTTTTGGAGACAGAAGAAAAGACATGCTTCGCGATATCGCGATCCTCACAGCCGCCACGTATATTTCGAGCGACTTGGATCACGACCTCAAAGAAGTGGAACTCAGTGATCTCGGACGCGCAAGAAACGTTGTCGTCAGCAAAGACAACACCATCCTCTCTGATGGCTACGGCGAAAAAGAGAAGATCGCTGAGAGAATTGCTGAAATCCGCGCACAGATCGAAGAGACCGATTCCGACTTCGACCGCGAAAAACTCCAGGAGCGCCTGGCAAAACTCTCGGGCGGCGTCGCTGTCATCAAAGTCGGTGCAGCCACTGAGATTGAGATGAAAGAAAAGAAACTCCGCATTGAAGACGCCCTCAACGCCACCCGCGCTGCGGTGGAAGAGGGAATCGTCCCCGGCGGTGGCATTGCCTATGTCCGCGCCATGGACGCTGTCGACAAAGTGGTCGAGAGTCTAGAAGATGATTATCGCACAGGTGCGCTCATCATCCGAAGAGCCCTTGAAGAGCCACTTCGTCAGATCGTGGAAAACGCAGGTCTGGAAGGATCTGTCATTCTTGAAAAAGTGATGGCCACAGAAGGCAATACGGGATTCAATGTTCTCACTGAGGAATTTGAAGATCTCGTCGTGACAGGGATTGTCGACCCGACAAAGGTCACAAGAACCGCCATGCAAAACGCGGCCAGCATCTCCGCCATGTTCCTCACAACAGAAGCCGCTGTTGTCGAGATTCCGCAGGAAGAGCCGATGCCTGCTGGAATGGGCGGCGGCATGCCCGGCATGATGTAAACCCAAAATGGAGCTGTTCATAGGAGCAGCTCCTTTTTTTGTCTCTGTTTCTCTGTACATTTGCAATAAAATGATAATGTCACAGGAAAAGAGGGTAGAAACGCTGCGAACGCTCTAAAACAAGACAGTTTTCAAAGTCCGAGATCAATGGAGGGGGATGCGCTTGAATCCTATCATCAGAGAAATACACGAAGATGAATACCCTGTGTTAGAAGAGTTCACGTATCAGGCGATCTTTATTCCTGAAGGTGTCACTGCGCTCCCGAGGACCATCTTACAGGATCCAAATATCTCGATGTATTTTGAGGAATTTGGGGAATCTGAAGATGATCATGGTCTCGTTGCACTAGTCGAACATCAGATCGTCGGCGCCATTTGGGCTCGCATCATGAACGACTATGGTCATGTCGATAAGCAGACGCCTTCTCTATCGATGTCGATACTGCCGGCGTATCGAAACCGAGGCATTGGATCGAGTCTGTTGAAATACATGCTGAGGCATCTAAAAGAC
>DUVM01000069.1 GCA_012841045.1 Tissierellia bacterium
CGATAAACAGCGGACGAGTTCTGTGGTAAAATCATGCATGAGAGGGTCTCCTTCGTGTAGTGGTTTTGCTTCGTTAACAAAATTCTACAAGAGTTGATCCTCTTTTGCATCTTCTTTAGAGGTTCAGTGTTTACACAAGATATTTTATACTATGTTGAGAAAAGATCGATTTCGTATCAACTTGATCCGCGGCTCTACTTATAGAAGGTCGGAAGAAGAGGCCGTGTCATTCGTTTGGTGTTGGGCAGGATCTAAGATCTGAAGCATATACTCGGTCATGAGCTGATGAGCTTGTGCATTTGGGTGAACCCCATCGGGAAAGAGCTGAGATCCCGTGTGCTTTTCTTCAAAGAGCCATCCGAAATCAAATAGCAAGATGTCTTCCTGAGATGAGAAGTTTCGCAAGTATGTGTTAAAAGCGTTGACTTCATTTTTTATCATGAGATAATCGCGCCCATCTAACCATCCAGTATTCACCACGTGAGGTTTTGGAATGATCAGGGTTGCCAACAGAGGAGTAATCTTGTTTTCGCGCAAAATATCGATCAGTGCATGGAGTGTTGTATACAGCTGTTTTGCTTTCGCTCCTGCGATGATGTCATTGATGCCGGCAAAGATGAGTACGTGTGAGGGAAGAGGATGGACGACGTCATGATGAATGGTGTATAGAAGGTCTCGCAGGCCAGCTCCGTTTCTTCCGCGATTCTTCATAGTAAAGGGAAGTTTTTTGTCGAGCCTATCAAACCAAGAGTCGGATTCTCTTACACCGTAACCGAAAGTAATGCTATCTCCTATGCAGGTTAGTTTCTCAATTCTTCTCACCTGTACGTCTCCTCTTCGTAAAGTTCTTTTGCTTGATCACGCCACAAATGTGACTCGTGTGTTTTTAAGACACATGGCTTTTTGTATAACTTTTTTAATTGGACTCATATTCTAGTTGAATTTCTAGGCTAGAGAAGATCTTCTTTAGATCTCGTTAGATTATAGCATGAGCAAATGTGAGGAAGGTGGTCGCATTACGTTTAATTCATGCACAGTTTTTCTAAGGAAGGATCCTTTTATTGGCGCTAAAGGTGGGAGAAACACTCCAGTATGGATAAAATATCCGCTTTGGAGATAACGCTTAGTTTCAGGAAAAGGATCTGATATCTTATTGAATAGGGTGCGAGCGCCGATGAAGCCTTAGCGTATTTTCTAAAGGGAAGAGAGAGTCCATCTTATATAGCTTACGAGCCGTCGTTCAGATTTCGGCTTTTTTCGCAGTTTTCTGATGATTTTCCTCCTTGTAAATTATTCCCTCTCATGCTAGAATAAGTTGTAACTAAGAACGATTACTGGAAGAGTGGCCCCCGCCACTCTTCCGTTCATACTACGAGAGGAGGGGCGTATGAAAAGAAGAGGAGTGCCTCGCCTGGTAGAAGATATTCTAGAGCTCTTCTTTGAGCAACATGGCTATGAGCTATACGACATTACTTTTACCAAAGAGCATGGCAGACGCTTTTTGCGTGTATCGGCGGACAAGCCAAATGGTGGTTTTGACATCAGCGATTGTGAAAATATCAGCCGGTTTTTAAGCAACCGACTTGACGAGATGGATCCGATCAAAGAGAACTATTTTCTTGAAGTCAGCTCACCGGGAGCCGAACGGGTCTTTAAGCATGAGAGTGACTACATTCGCTTTCAAGGCTCGCGTGTAAATGTCACGCTGAATCAGATGATCGATGGACAGAAACTCATCACGGGTAAACTGATAGAGAAAAAGGGAGATGTTCTTTATCTCTATGATGAAGCCACCGATGAGGATGTGGAAATATCGATGGATCTGGTCGCGCGTGTGAAGAATATTCTGGAAGTATAGAGGTTAGAATGGACAATATCGTAGAAGTGATCCGTACCATTGCCGTGACAAAAGATATCCCTGAAGACGTTCTTTTTGAGTCGATTCAGGCAGCGCTGGTGACGGCTTTCAAGAAAAATTTCGGTAGCAACCGTGTCGCCCGCATTGAATTTGACAAGGAGACGGGAGAAATTCAGGTCTTCAGTCAATATCGCGTGGTCGAAACAGTGCAAGAGCCGGAGAATGAAATCTCTCTTCAAAATGCCAAGGAGATCGATGTCAACTATGAGCTTGACGATGTCGTGGAAAGAAGAGAGGAACCCGAGGATTTTGGACGCATTAGTGCCATGGCTGCAAAACAAGTTGTCGTGCAGCGCATTCGAGAAGCCGAACGCAGCAGCATTTATGAAGAGTTTAAAGCGCGTGAACACGAACTGATCTATGCACAGATCCAACGCATCAGTAATCGCGTAGTCTATTTCAACCTGGGAAAAGCAGAGGCCGCTCTACCTCCCAAAGAACAGATCCCAGGAGAGCGCTATCGCGTAGGCGCTCGCCTTCGCTGCTATATTGCGCAAGTAAAAGAAGAGACAAAAGCGCCAGAGATTATTCTCTCCCGCACACATCCGGGATTGATTCGTCGTCTGTTTGAACTAGAGATCCCGGAGATCAACGAGGGCGAGGTCCTCATCAAGTCGATCGCCCGTGAAGCCGGTTCTAGGACGAAAATCTCTGTCTTCAGTCGTTCAGAAGATCTCGATCCAGTCGGTGCATGCGTTGGACCCAAAGGAACGCGTGTGGCGATGATCGTCGATGAGCTCGGCGGAGAAAAGATCGACATAGTGGAATATACGGACGATGACGCCCAGTACATTGAAAATGCACTGAGTCCCGCCAAGGTCACTCGGGTGGACTTTCTCACGGAGAAAAATGCCCAAGTGTTGGTTCCGGACTATCAGCTGAGTCTTGCTATCGGCAAAGAAGGACAAAACGCGCGACTAGCTGCGAAACTGACCGGTTTTAAGATCGATATCGTCAGTGAGTCAGCGATGGAAGAGGAGGCTTAGTTGAAAGTTAAGAAGATCCCCATGCGAAAGTGTGTGGGCTGCAACGAGCAGTCTCCTAAAAAAGAACTTGTTCGCATCGTCCGCCAAAACGAGGGGGAAATTCACGTCGATCCGACAGGCAGAATGAACGGGAGGGGAGCGTATCTCCATCCCAAATCGGAATGTCTGCAAAAGGCGAAAAAGAAGAATAGTCTTGAAAGAGCTCTTGGCAGCGCCATCCCTGAAGAGGTGTATGGTCGGTTGATAGAGGAGCTGCATGAAGGATAAGGTACTGTCACTCCTGGGGTTTGCCGCTAAAAGCCGAAAACTCCTGAGTGGCGCAAGAAGTGTCGAGAGGGGTCTTCAAGAACAAAAAGTTGTTCTCCTGATTGCCTCGACGCAGATGAGTCGCAGTGCTCTGAACCGGCTCAACTACCAAAGAGATATACCCGTGATTCAAGAGTACACGGCGGAACAACTCAGCCAAGTGATCGGAAAGAAAAACCGGCACATTATTGGAATCACGGATCCTGCCATGGCCAAGGCCATGCTGGAGTTTTCGAAGCAGGAGGTGTTTTTTGACGAAAATCCGAGTATATGAACTGGCAAAGCAGTTCAAAATGACCAGTAAAAATTTAATTACAAAGTTGGATCGCCTGGGAATCAAGGTGGCCAATCACATGACAGTGCTCTCTGAAGAGGAGCATCAGAAATTTATCGACTTCCTGAACCCGGATGTCGTAATGGATCTGCCCCCTACAGCGCCTCAGCCGATCGCGGCAGAAGAGCCTGTAAAGGAAGAGCCTGTCGTAGAGACGCAGGAAAAAGAGGAGATATCCGTAGAAGAGGTTCCGGTAGAACCTAAGCCGGAGAAAAAGAAACCCGCTGCCAAAACACAAAAAAGAGCGGCGAAAAAAGTGGTAGAGGACGACGAGGTGGAGGAAGAAAGACCTTCTGCGAAAAAACCCTCAAAGCGCGCCGCATCCAATGGGAAACCTGCAGCTACGAAGCCGGCTACGCGCTCCAAGAGACGTCCAGCGCCTCCGATACAAGTAGAGAAAGTAGCGGAAAAAGAAAAAGACGTCGAGCGCAGAAGTTTCCGTAAGAAGAAGCGAGGAACCCGCGCACAGTATAGAAAGCCACAAGAAGAGAAAGTGTTTGCCCCGACCGAGCCGATTGAGATTGATGATCATCTGACGCTAGCAGAGCTGGCAGAGGTCTTGCATCGTCCTGCTACCGAGTTGATCATGAAGGCGATGGAGATGGGCGAGATGTATACCATGAACTCAAACATTCCATTTGAGAATGCCGAACTTCTTGCCATGGAATACGATATCAGTCTTCTCAGAAGGCAGACCGTTGCCGAAGAACAGGTCGAGACGTTTGAGTTTGAGGATGATCCTGCAGATATGATTGAGCGCGCCCCTGTCGTCACGGTCATGGGCCATGTCGACCACGGGAAGACCTCTGTCCTTGACTATATCCGCTCTAGCCGAGTGGCTCGAGGCGAAGCCGGTGGCATCACCCAGCACATTGGTGCGAGTGAAGTAAAGCACGAAGGCAAACGCATCGTATTTCTGGACACGCCTGGTCATGAAGCGTTTACCACGCTGCGTGCCAGAGGCGCAGGAATTACCGATATTGCCGTGCTAGTTATTGCTGCCGACGACGGTGTCATGCCACAGACGGTTGAAGCGATTCACCACGCCAAAGCGGCCAATGTACCGATTATTGTGGCTATCAACAAAATGGATAAACCCGACGCAAATCCTGAGCGTGTCATGCAAGAGCTGACGGAACACGGACTGGTCGTTGAGAGTTGGGGTGGCGATGTCATCAGCGTGAAAGTGTCTGCCAAAACGGGCGAAGGCATTGATCAACTGATGGAGATGATCCTGCTCGTGGCAGAAGTACAGGAACTCACCGCCAATCCAAAGCGCCCCGGTATCGGCACCATCATCGAGGCAAATGTCGACAAGCGCATGGGCAATACTGCGACAGTGCTTCTTGAAACAGGCACCATGTCCATCGGAGACAGTGTGTTTGCTGGAGCCAGTTTTGGTCGCCTGCGAACGATGATCAATGATCAAGGCAAGAGACTAAAAACCGCAGGTCCCTCAACCGCATTTAAGATCACAGGGCTTAGCGAGCTGCCCATGGCAGGCGATAAGATATACGTCACGCCTGATGAGCAGACTGCAAGAAACTATGCGCAGGAAAACGCCATCTTGCAGCGCAGAGAGCGTCTCTCGACTTCTAAGAAAGTCGCCAGCCTCGACGATCTGTTTGATGAAGCGGTAGAAGGCGAAGCGAGAGGACTCAATATCATCCTCCGAGCCGACGTGCACGGATCCGTGGAAGCGATTCGACAATCACTTGAAAAGCTCAACACGGAAGAAGTACAAGTCAACATTATTAAGGCACAAGTAGGCGCCATTACAGAAGCCGACATTTTGCTCGCCACTGCCTCTGAGGCTGTGATTCTCGGCTTTAACGTGCGTCCAAACAACAATATTCAGGCCGTCGCCGAGCGAGAAAATGTAGAAATTCGCACGTATCGCATTATCTACGACATTATCAATGACGTGAAAGATGCACTTAGCGGCATGCTCTCACCCGACCAGAAAGAAGTGGTGGAAGGCAATATTGAGGTCCGTGATACATTCCGCGTGCCTGGTGTGGGAACCATCGCCGGTGGGTACGTACAAAAAGGAAAGATCTCGAGAACATCCCAGGTCCGCCTGATCCGCGATGGCATCGTCATCTACGAGGGACAAGTTTCGTCTCTCAAGAGATTTAAAGACGACGTCCGAAGCGTAGCTACTGGGTATGAGTGCGGTATCGGACTGAAAAACTACAACGATATTAAAGAGGGAGATATCATAGAAACCTTCCTCATTAAGGAAATTCAAAGGAGTCTGTGATGAAACACAAACGCCTTCGGAAAGTCAATGAAGAAATTCGACGGATTCTCAGCGATGTCCTTCTCTTTGAGATGAAGGACCCTCGCATGAACGGCGTGGTATCCATCACGCATGTCGATACGGCAGCGGATCTAAAAAGTGCCAAGGTGTACATCAGTTCCCTTGCCAGTGATCTCACGCCGGAGGAACTGATGAGCATTCTCCAGGGCGCCAAAGGGTATTTCCGAAAGCGCTTGGGAGATCAACTGGAACTCTACAGCACGCCGGATATTCTGTTTCACTATGATGACTCCATCGCTAAAGCCATGGAGATGGATGAGTTATTTAAGAAGTTAAACAAATGAGGATGAAAAAGAACAACACTTTTTCGGAGATTCGTGTCGCACTAGCTGAAGCAGAGAATATTCTTATTCTCCCTCATGTAAAAGCGGACGGAGACGCAGTAGGCAGCGCCTCCGCCTTGACACAGATCTTGAGAAAAGACGGGAAGAATGTATATGCGTGGGCGGCGGAAGAACCTCTTCCGTCTCTTGCTGTTCTGGCCCATGAAGCCTATGTCACCGAGATTCCAGAAGGGTTTACGCCCGACTTATTGATCAGCGTGGATTGTGCGGATATTGACCGCTGCATAGATCGTGTTCAGTTTTTTCCCGATGTGAAAATTCTAAATCTTGACCATCACGTGACAAATACTCGATTTGGTGACTTGGTGTATGTGATAGGTAATCTCTCGAGCACGGGACAATTGATCTATCAATTATTCGACTCTCTCGGCTACAAAATCAATAAGAAGGCGGCCCGATCGATCCTCGGTGCGATTTTGCTCGACACCAATAGATTTTATTACTCCTCGACGGGGACACGTACGCTGGAGATCGCAGCGGAGATCATCGAGCGAGGCGTAAATATGGCAGAGCTCTGCGAAGAACTCTTTGGAAACAACCCGAAAGAGAAAATGAGACTTCTTGCCATGGCTATTGAGCGAGCGGAGTATTTCGCTGAAGGTAGAGGCGTGTTTTGCTACCTGCCTCAGGAAGTCCAGGATCAGGCCGGCACCGACAATACCGACGACATTGTGGAAGCGCTTCGCGATATTCAGGGAGTGGAGTTGGCGCTTCTTCTCTACGATTATAAAGGCACCCTCCGCGCCTCGATGCGCTCTTTCGGTTCGCTTGACGTGGGAAAAATTGCCTTGAAATTTGGCGGTGGCGGTCACCGCAACGCCGCAGGCATCACGTTTGAAAAAACGAATGTTGATAAAGTATCACGAGAGTTGCTGTCTACATTGGAGGCGCTATTTGTTCGCAAGAATTGATGTGCACAAGGAGCAAAATATCAGTTCGTTCGGGGTGGTCTCTGAGATTCGAAAGATCATGAAGATCCGCCGATGCGGTCATAACGGCACCTTGGACCCGATGGCAACAGGGGTGCTAAGTGTCTACATTGGAAAAGCAACCACGTTCATCGACCGGCTGAGAACGCCCATGAAAAGATACATCGGCACTTTGCGCTTTGGCTATGCCAGCGACACGCTTGATATCTGGGGAAACGTTGAAGCAGTCCCCGGAGACATCCCTTCCTTAGAAGATATAGAAGATGTGTTGCCCGCTTTTCGAGGTGAGATCGAACAGACACCTCCCATGGTCAGCGCCATTAAAGTCAAAGGGAAACCGCTCTATCAGTATGCTCGCGAGGGAAAAGAGATCGAAAGAAAATCTCGAAAAGTGAAGATCGAGGAGTTTACATGCCTCTCTTTTGACGGGGCGGAAGTGACCTTTTCTGTACGCTGTTCAAAAGGGACATATATTCGCACCCTTTTTTCCGATCTGGCGAGAGAGTTGGGAACTTCGGGTATTATGAGCCAGCTAAAAAGGGTAGAAAATGATGGGATTCGTCTTGAAGATTGCTATACCCTAGGGGAAATCGCTTCCATGAAAGAAAAAGAAGACTTTCGTTTTCTTCGCGCACCGGGGGAGTTGCAGCCGTTTTACAAAAAAGATATATCTCTGTCGATTTTAGAGAAATGGCGTCAAGGCATCAAGACACCCTTACCTGCCGGGTCTGATACTGAAGATCGGATTATATTGATGTATCAAGGAAAATTCACTGGCACGGCCATTCGAAAAGGTGAATATTATCTTCCTGAAAAGGTGATTTGAACAATGATCGTAAAAGATATTAGACAATTATCCGAAATCGCTTCTGATGTTTTATTGACTATCGGTACCTTTGACGGGTATCATTTAGGACATCAGAAGGTTATTTCTACATTACTCGATGAAGCGAAGAAACAAAACTGTCCGTCAGTAGTCGTTACATTTCTCAATCATCCTCGTGAGGTGATATTGAAAAAGCCCGTACCCTACGTGATGGACGCAGAGGCAAAACTAGAACTTCTAGATGCAAGCGGCGTCGATTATGTCGTGGCTCTTCCATTTACTGAAGAACTCAGACATATGTCGGCACCTGCTTTTCTGGAGTATCTGGGCTTGCTTGTCTGCACGCTTATCATCGGGTATGACTTTCGCTTTGGATATCGAGGAAACGACCCAGCATCTACGCTGGACATCCCTGTCATCCAAGTGGAAGCAGACCTTTTGGACGGGCATATCATCAGCAGCACACTGCTAAGAGATCTTATGGCAATGGGTGACATAAAAAAACTCAATCGCTGCCTGGGGAGACCGTACGCCTATAAAGCACGAGTAATACACGGCTACGGTTTGGGAGCGACCATGGGTTTTCCTACCTTGAATCTCAATGTGCGCCCGAATCTCTACACACTTCGAAAAGGCGTCTACATTACAAAGGCGCATATTAGGGGAGAAACATACGAAAGTGTGACTAGTGTGGGGGATAGACCGACATTTCCGGGGAGACCTTTTAGTATCGAGACGTTTTTATTAGATGTAGAAGGAAACTTTTACGATGAAGAAGTGACTCTGGAGTTTTTAGGGTTTATCCGTGACGAAATGACATTCGATTCAAAACAGGCGCTGATGGATCAAATTGCTCGGGATGTCGTAACAACAAAGCAGTACTTTTCAACCCAAACTGAATCGCTTCAAGGAGAGTCCAATGGATAAGGAACGACTGATCATGAACCGCATCATCCACCTGAGCACCTCGGTACGACGAGCTATTTTCACTCCTAGTATCAGTTCACGCTATCCGATTGGCAGAAAGCAGCTGTCTGCTCTGACAAGCCTTAGTGAAAAAGGAATGATGAACATGACGCAATTAGCTCGCCAGATTGACGTGTCCAATCAGCAATTGACAAAAATTGTGGATGTCTTAGTGGGAAAAAATATGGTCGAGAGAAGGTATGACCCAAACAATCGAAGAGTCGTCTTGGTAGACCTCAGTGAAAAAGGAAAAGAGTATATTGAGAATATGACCTCAGCTGTGATGGAGAGCCTAAAGGAAAGAGGTTTCACCATCTCCAAAGCGCAATTAAAAGCGCTCGATGAACATCTTACGTATATTGAGAAATTCCTCGCTGACATTACAAATTAGACATTTACACAGGTTGTAGATTGTGATAATATAGTAGAGGTTCCTAGGACTCGGCAGATGGACATCTCCGACCTCTGTCTGGTTCAGGGAGAATATATAATAGGAGACGTAAATGAATAAAGAACGTAAACAAGAGATTATTTCTCAATTCAAGGCTCATGACAATGACAGCGGATCTTCGCGTGTACAGGTAGCGGTTCTGACAGCCCGAATCAACGAACTGAACGAACACCTCAAAGTGCATCCCAAAGATCATCACACGAGAAGAGGACTTCTCAAGCTAGTCGGCAGACGCCGAAACCTGCTCAATTATGTCAGGAATAAGGACATTGAGGAATATCGAGCACTGATCGAACAACTCAAACTGCGTAAATAGACGAAAGATGGGAGAGTTCCCATCTTTTTTCAGTAAATGTTCCTAAGGAGGAAAGAATGCAAGAACAGACCTTTCGCTTCGAGTTAGCCGGCAGACCGCTAGAGGTAGTGGTTGGAAAATATGCGCCGCTAAGCGATGCGACCGTCCTTGTCAGTTACAGCGACACGCAGGTGATGGTGCATGTCACCAGCGCAAAACCCAGAGAAGGAATTGACTTTTTCCCTCTGAGCTGTGACTTTCAGGAGAAACTCTACTCAGTTGGCCGTATTCCCGGAGGGTATCTCAAGCGAGAAGGGCGTCCAACGGACAAAGCCGTATTGGCTTCAAGGTTGATGGACCGTCCTATCCGCCCGCTATTTCCCGAAGGCTATAAAAACGACGTGCAAGTGATTGCTGAGGTTCTCAGCATCGACCGAAGCTGCGCACCTGAGATTGTCGCTATGATCGGTTCTTCTATTGTCCTCAGCCTAGCTGAAAAGATTCCGTTTCAAGGTCCCATCGGCGCCGTACAGATCGGCATGATCGACGGCAATTTCATCATCAATCCCACAGAGGAAGAGCTCAACGACTCGACGCTTCGGCTGATTGTCTCTGGCACAAGAGAGGCCGTCATGATGGTAGAAGCACAGGCTGATATTCTGCCTGAAGAAAAGATTCTCGAAGCCATTATGTTGGCTCACGAAGAGATTAAAAAGATCGTGGCCTTCGTCGATGAAATCGTCGAAGTCACCGGCGTTGTCAAAGAGCCTTTTGTAGCAGAAGAAAAAGACGAAAGAATCGTTTCCCTTGTTCAGGAGATGGCCTACGATACGATTCGTCGCGTCTTCCACGAAGTCTTTGACAAAGAAGCACGCCAAGATCAACTGAGCGAACTCTATGAAAGCATGCGTCTTCGCTACTTAGAAGAGACGCCAGAAGATGAACAAAACGAAGATGCCTTAGCGGCTGAATACAAAGCCCTTCAAAAGAACATCATGCGCGCCATGATTACCGATGAAGGGGTTCGACCTGACGGAAGAGCGGCGGATGTGATCCGTCCTCTCACCAGCGAAACAGGTCTTATTCGAAGAACACACGGTTCTGGCTATTTCAAACGCGGCATGACAAGTGCCCTTTCGATTACCACGCTTGGCGCGCTTGGCGATGCCCAGCGTCTTGATGGACTTGATCTTGAAGAAAACAAACGCTTTATGCATCAATACAACTTCCCTCACTATTCCGTGGGAGAAACAGGACCTCAACGAGGACCCAACCGAAGAGCCATCGGCCATGGAGCCTTAGGTGAAAAAGCCCTTATGGCGGTGCTTCCGAGTGAAGACGAGTTCCCCTATGCGATTCGCGTCGTATCAGAAGTGCTCTCCTCTAACGGATCGTCCTCTCAGGCAAGTATCTGCGCCAGCTCTCTGTCGATGATGGATGCTGGTGTTCCTCTGAAGGCGCCCGTGGCAGGGATTGCTATGGGTCTAATCAAAGAGGGAGACAAAGTATCGATCTTAAGCGACATCCAGGGACTCGAAGACTTTCTGGGTGACATGGACTTTAAAGTCGCAGGCACCGCTGAAGGAGTCAGCGCGATTCAGATGGATATCAAAATTGGAGGGATCGACCGCTCCATCCTCGAGCAAGCGCTCGAACAGGCGCGTGTCGGAAGACTCCATATTCTCGAGAACATGAACGCAGAACTCTCTGAGCCAAGAGAACTCTCTCCTCATGCTCCTCGCGTGTTTGTCCTTTGGATTGATCCCGAGAAGATCCGAGATGTCATCGGGACAGGTGGCAAAGTCATCACACGTATTACGACCGAGCACGACGCGAAGATTGACATCACTGACGACGGCCGCGTGGTCATAACAGCTGAAACCGCTGAGGGCGGAGAAGCTGCGAAAGCGGAAATCGAAGCGATCACAAAAGACGTCGAAGTGGGTGAGGTGTACGATGCGAAGATTGTACGCATCGCAAAGTTTGGCGCTTTTGTCGCCCTGACACCTCATCACGAGGCACTCTGTCATATTTCTGAGATGACCCCCGAGCGACTGGATAAAGTGGAAGATCTCTTCAAAGAAGGAGATGTCATCAAAGTCAAAGTCATCGGCATTGACGAAGAGGGCAAGATCGCCTGCTCTAGAAAAGCTCTTTTAGAAGCGGAGCATAAAAAAGCGACGATGGAGCGCATGAAAGATATCAATATCGGCGATATCTACACAGCTAAGATCCTGCGAATTGCGAAGTTTGGTGCTTTTGTGGAGATTTTGCCGGGAGTGGACGCTCTCTGTCACATTTCTGAATTGACGCTCAAACATCTGCGTCGTGTCGAAGACGAATTCAGTGTCGGTGATGAGATCGTGGTCAAAGTCATCAATATCGACGGAGACAAGATCGGTGTAAGCCGCAAAGCGCTCCTGGACGAAGCGAACGATGAAGGTTAAAATCATTAATAAGTCCCCTCATCCGCTTCCGCAGTACAAAACAAGCGGATCGGCGGGGATGGATCTGTGTGTCTGGCTGGAGGAGGAAGTGACGCTCGAACCGCTCGAGCGCCAACTTCTCTCGACCGGACTCTACATTAGTCTGCCTCCGGGCGTGGAAGCGCAAATTCGCCCGAGAAGCGGCATGAGCATCAAACACGGTCTGACATTAGTCAATGCGGTAGGTACGATTGACTCCGATTACAGAGGAGAAATTCGCTTGGCGCTTGTGAATCTCTCACAAGAGCCGATTACCTTGCAAGATGGAGACCGGGTGGCGCAGATGGTCATTGCCAGCTATGCGCAAGTCAAGTGGGAAGAGACGGACTCCCTGGATGAAACCGATCGAGCGGAGGGAGGCTTCGGCTCAACCGGTAGAAACCAGGAGGTCTAGATGGCTCCCAGAAAACCTGCAAAGCAAACGACTGCAAAAACAAAAGGAAAAGAGGGACTCAGTAAGGGAATTCGCCTGCTTCTGTGGCTGGCACTGAGTCTCTTTTTGCTTTTTTCTGTTTTCACCACCTCAACAGGTATCTTTGGCGGAGTGCTCGGCAAGGGAATTCTCGGATTGTTCGGCTTTGCCGGATATCTGCTTCCCTTCATGCTATTTGCCTGGGTGGTAGTGGGCAGCGCCCCTTCTTTGGAAAAACATAAGTACCGCGTGCGCACCGGAATGATCATTCTCTTCCTTGGAGTACTCCTTTTGACCGGCTTGTTGCACGCAGAGACGATCCAAGAGGCGTTTAAAAAGCCCAAGTTGATCACGACACTCTTTGTCAGCGGCTATGAACTCAAGAGCAGTGGACTCATTGGGAGTCCATTCAGTTATGCCGTCGGGCAACTCATAGGAAGAATTGGTCATATTATCCTCGTTGTTTTTTTTCTCCTGATCGGCTTCTTTTTCATTACAAGCTATTCTATTATTCATTTTATTCGTGACTTGAAGACGGTCGCTGAAAAAGGAAAGGAGCTCTCGAGAAGTCGAAAGACGAGGGATCCCGGTCCGCCGATTCTACCTGAAGAGCCAAGACCTCTTCCGGAGTTTCTCTCAAAAGAACCGCCGAGAAAAGCGCGGGAGATTCCCGTTCACGACTATGACAAGGCACTGATGAAAGAAGACGAAGAGGACACAGCACAAGAAAAGGTAGACACTCCCTCTACCGCTGCGCAAGACAAGACAGAGAACATTCCAACAGCGGAAGAAACACGTCAGGTAGAAGGAGATATAGAAAAAGGGCTTGCTCATAAAAAAGTGAGCACCTATAGAAAGCCGACCACGGCTCTTTTGCACCGCAAACCGAGAAATGCAAGAAATGCAGAGCGTGAGAAGCAGGAAGTGCTCTCGACAGCTAGAAAGCTAGAAGAAACACTGGAAAGTTTCGGCGTCGTAGGCAAAGTGGTCGGAATCACACGAGGACCGATTGTCAATCGCTACGAGATGGAATTGGAGCCCGGCACGAAGATCTCCAGAGTATCTGGGTTGTCAGATGACATTGCGCTGCATCTAGCCGTTTCACAGGTGCGTGTCGCAGCGGTGCCCGGAAAAGCAGCGATCGGTATTGAAGTGCCGGCGCAACAAAACGATGTCGTCTCTATCCGCGACATGTTTGAAAGTCGCGACTTTA
>DUVM01000070.1 GCA_012841045.1 Tissierellia bacterium
CCGCCAGTGACATTTCTTTCCTGCTCTCTACGTGTTGACCCTCTTCATAGGCGCGAAGAATGTTTGCATAGATCCGCTTGATGGCGGAAACAGCAAAGATATTGCTTAGGGGTTGGGCTTTTCTAGAGGTAAACGCTTCAATCGCATGCGTCAGGGCATCTACTCCCGTAGCCGCTGTCACGGAAGGAGGACAAGAAAGCGTAAACTCCGGGTCGATGACGGCGACAGTGGGGATGATGTCCGGTCCTACAAGAAGCATCTTTACGTTGTTGACGCTGTCGGTAATAATCGTAAATTTCGTCGCTTCCGATCCTGTGCCGGCTGTTGTGGGAATAGCCACTAGCGGCGGGGGTGGGTTCGGGATGGTGACCCCTTTATAGTCGACGATCTCGCCTTCATTTGTCAGCATCGCGCCGATGGCCTTCATCGCATCGATCGGACTTCCGCCGCCGATGGCAATCAGAAACTCACAGTCATTCTCAAGGTAGAGTTGTTTTCCTACGTCGATCATCTTGTCGATCGGCTCTCCGTTGACTCCGTCATAGACAAAGTAGTCGATGGCGTGCTCTTTCAATTGGGCTTCTAGCTTTGATACGGTGCCGATCTTGCACATCGTTTCATCGGTGACGATCAGCGCTTTTTTTCCCAATTTGCGGATGTATTCCATCGAGCTTTTCAAGGCGTCTTCGCCCGCTACAATAATCTTCGGGACGAGAAACAAATCAGCCATACATACCTCCTTCAACAGTCAAATAAGCAGTCTCATCGTTGATCAATGATCAATATTCATTATAGCAGTTCAATTCAAAAATATTTAATAGACATCTTTTTAACTAAATATTTTTCACATTATAGCCGTCATCATGCCAGTTTGCGTAACAGGAGTGACATGCTCCGAAAACAGCGTCTCAATCCATCGAATCAGGCATCTGTCTTCTGAGTACCTTTCCAAAAAATGTTTCTTCCGAATTCTTATTCAAAATCTGCTGGCCGTTTAAAAAGACTTCTGTCACCCCTTCTGCGACAAGATCCGGCTCCAAATACGTCGAGCAATCCTTAAAAGTATCCGGGTCAAAGACCACAAGGTCGGCAAAGAAGCCTTCCTTGATCATGCCTCTTCCTGTTAGCCCCAGCTTCGTAGCGGGAAAGCCTGTCATTTTGAAGATCGCTTCCTCCAGGCGAAGAACTTTTTTCTCCCGCACATATTCTCCGATCACCTTAGCAAAAGTGCCGTTGGTTCTCGGATGGGTCATGCCCCCTACCTTTGCATCCCCTGAGTCTGAGCCGATCATCCCATAGGGGCTCTTCATGATCGTGACGATATCCTCTTCTTTTAACCCAAAGAAGGCGGCGCCGGAACCCAGTTCCGTATGAATCAGAAGCTCGATCACCATATCGGTCGGCTCGATCCCTCTGTCTTCGGCGAGTTGACAAACCGTCTTTCCGATATACTCAGGGCGATTCTTCGCACTTAAAATCAAAAAGTTGTCCGTCCCAGCTTTTTCTTCTTCCATGTTCTTCCAACCATAGTCCTGTCGGATGCTATCCTTTAGCTGCTGCCTATTTTCGGGGTTTGTGATCCTCTCGAGGATTTCCTCTTGATCACCTGAACGCGCCCATAGGGGAAGAACGACAGTCATCGTAGTAGCGCTGGCCTGATAAGGATACTGATCAAAGACGATATCCACCCCACGTCCTCGCGCCTCTTCAATCATCCGAAG
>DUVM01000071.1 GCA_012841045.1 Tissierellia bacterium
GACAGAGCTTGAGTTAAATGCGCTCCTAGCAGCCTTAGAAAGCACAGGAAATAATCGCACAAAAGCAGCGCAATTATTAGGAATTTCTCGTTCCATGCTATATAAAATGCTAAATAAGCACGATATCAAATAAATATGTCTACTTTTGTGTACGTACATAATAGTGCACAGATCGATACAAATACGTTGTATTCGCCTTTCAACGTGAAAAAACTCATTTTACAGTGTTTACAAAAGTAGACATCATGAAAGTGGCACCCCAAAGAAACCCTGAAATAATGGGTTTTTTTTGATGGCACAGTCTTTGCTATTTCTAGAAGTACAACAGCACAAGAAAGGAGAATCTATGTCAGCAACAATTATCAGCGTTGCCACTACTGGCGCATGGCCTGGAAAGGAGGATAACCCAGCTGTTCCTATCACACCAGAAGAAATAGCGAAAGACGTTATCGAGTGTTATCATGCAGGAGCTTCCGTTGCTCATCTTCATATGCGTGACGAACAGGGACGCGGATCCATGGATAAGAACCTGTTTAAAAAAACGGTGGATCTCATACGTTCTGAATGCGATATCCTTATCAATTTAACGACTTCTGGTGCCCTCGATGCAACCAACGAAACGCGGCAGGCACACTTAAGGCTATTGAGACCTGACCTAGCCTCTTACGACGCAGGCACGATGAACTGGATGCACGCCGGAATCTTTGAGAATCACCCTGCCTTCTTAGAAGAACTCGGCTTGACGATGCAGGAGATTGGCGTCAAACCCGAAATTGAAGTATTTGATACCAGTTTTCTCTACAACGCTCTTTACTATCAAAGTAAAGGAGTGTTGAAAAGCCCGTTGTTTATTCAATTTGTTCTTGGGGCACCTGGCGGCATTGCAGCCACGGTAGAAAACTTAGTCTTTTTGAAAAATTTACTTCCTGAAGATGCTGTGTGGTCAGCATTTGGCATTGGAAAGAACCATTTGCCGATTCTCTACGCCACACTGGCACTGGGCGGTCACATTCGTGTCGGTATGGAAGACAATGTCATGTACCGAAAAGGAGAACTCGCAACATCGAATGCCCAATTCGTAAGGCGTGCAGTAAGAATCATTGAAGAAATGGATCGAAAAGTAGCAACCGTTGAGGAAGCTGCAAATATTTTAGGAGTGAGAAAATGAGAAAATATATAGACCTGTCTACTGCGATTGAAAATGACATTCCCAGTGATCCGCCGCAGATGATTCCCAAAATTGATCATCGAGATCATGAGACATCTATAGAGGAAATGCTAGGGATGTTTCCGGGAGCCACGGTAGAAGACTTACCCGCTGGACTTGCTTGGGTGAATGATTATGTCTATCTCAGCACACACTCGGGCACGCATCTGGATGCCCCCTGGCACTATCACCCGACCATGAGCAAGGGAGAGAGAGCGCTGACGATCGATGAGATTCCCCTAGAGTGGTGTGTCGGCCATGGTGTCGTAGTAGATATGACGGATAAGCCCGATGGATATTCTGTCACGATCGATGATTTTAAAGAAAAACTGGAAGAAATGAACTACTCGCTGAAAGAAGGCGATATTCTCTTAGTCAATACAGGAGCTTCCAAGCACTGGGGATCTCCTCAGTATCTGAAAGCCGGATGCGGCATGGGAAAAGAAACCACTCTTTGGATCCTCTCTCATGGAATTCGTGTCGTTGGAACGGACGCGTGGAGCTGGGATCGCCCCCTTGGCTATATCGCTGAAGAATTCGCAGCCACTGGCAATAAAGAGCTGATCTGGGAAGGTCACTTTGCAGGGATCGAACAGGGATATTGCCACATTGAGAAACTGAGCAATCTTGATCAACTACCTCCATTTGGATTCGAATTCTATTGCTTCCCCATAAAAATAAAAGGGGCAAGCGCAGGTTGGATCCGTGCAGTTGCGGCAGTGGATGAAAAGGAGTAAACAATGAATACGGATGTTATTTTTAGTATACTATTTGTCATTTTCAGCGCCGTCATGATACTTGCTGGAGTGATCACGAGAAAATGGGTCTCTGAGACGTCAGACTACATACTTGCCGGTAGGGAAGTATCCTTGCCTATCAATGTCATGGGTGTAGCTGCCATTGGGTTTGCGGGGACATCGATTTCGCTAGCTCCGGGCTTCTCCATTATGAGTGGACTGCTAGGCTCCATCATGTGGGGCGTAATCTATGCAGCATTTGGACTTGTTTTCTATGGACTGGTGTTCTCAAAATTCATACGCAGAAGCGGAGCGCAAACACTGCCCGAGTATCTAGAGCTACGCTACAGCGGAAAGGTCCGAAGCATCGTGGCCATTGGAACGATTGTGGGACTCTGCGGCATTCTTGCCAATAATATTGTCTCCTGCGTTGGCGTCGTGTCAGGGTTTATCGGATGGAGTCCGGTACTTGTCACAGCCATTATTTTCGGCATTATCATCATCTTCACGACAATGAGCGGTCTGTGGGCAGCGACAATTACAGACCTCTTCCAAGTGAGTATCGGCACCATAGCTGTTCCTCTGTTTCTCTTTTTATCCATGAAGAAGTTTGGAGGCTTAGACGCTATCAGCAAACTATGGATCGGTGGCGACATGTATACTCAGGGACTGACCGGAAACTCTCTGAGCATTCTCTCGCTGAAGTATCCGAGTGTCCTAACGTTTATCCTTCTCTTCAGCACAGCGCTTGTCATGGGGAACAACTACTATTGGATGAAAATTGCATCCTGTAGGAGTGAAAAGGTGGCGAGAAACTCATTTGTGATCGCTGGAGTTTACCTCATCATCGTATTCATGGTACCTCTTTCCATCATTGGCGCCTACGCGGGTGCCGTCTCGCCTGAAGCCTACACCATGGGAGGGGGAACAGCATTACCGACAGCTGCCTATGGCGTTTTTGCCAAACTCTTTGCACCGCTAGTCTCCTCCCTCTTTATCGTAGGGGCTATCGCGGCGAGTGTGTCGACATCATCAACGGCAGCCATCGGAGCTACCTCTTCTGCTACACGCGACATTTATCAGAGATTGCTTCGTCCGAATGCGGACGCTAAGACCACACTGGCTGCCAGTAAGGTTATCATGTTCTTAGTCGGCGCTTTTACATGGCTGCTGACATTTTTCCCAGGTGGGCCCACCTATCTATTTGCCTTTGCAAACTCGTGGCTCGTCCCTCCTGCGGTACTTCTGATCCTTGGCGCTTTGTGGCCTCGCTTTAACAACAAAGGAGCCATGGCCGGCGTCGTCGCAGGCATCGTGACGATGGCGGCTCTGACCTTCCTAGACCTCTCAGGAATCTTCCATGTTAACAATTACACGCATCTGGCGATTATCGGATTCCTTGTGACCGTTGCTTTCGGTGTGGTGTTTACATTCATGGGCGAGTCGAAATACTATGGTCGCCCCGGATGGCAAATTCACTCGATCTCTAGAGAAGTTGGCGACAAGGCTTTAGGCGAAAGAGAAATGCAAATTCTCGAGCTCATACGCATTGGCCATGGCTATATGTCTGACATCACGGATGCTCTTGGCGTCGACTCAAGAACATCGCATGAATCCATAGAACTGTTGGATCAAGCCGGTTACATTGAACGATTAGGCCTTACAGGCAGTAACTTTTTCACCTTTAAACTGACCGAAAAAGGTAGGAATGCACTCCCTGCCTTCACACCAGAAGAACAACGTTTGGCTGAGGTCGGATTAACAGAAGATTATGTCCAACTGCTGACGCTGGTGCGTGACGAATCTGCTCGTATCCCCGATTTCATCAAGGCCAAGGGATGGAAATCCTTGAAGGTCTCCAGCGTAACCACGCATCTTGTTCGATTGGGGTATGCAAAAGAGACGGGGCTCTTCCGCCGATACTTGCAACTGGAGCCAAAAGGAAAACAGGTCTTAGAAGCGCTGGCCCGATAAGCGCTAAAAACCGGTTTTTTGTACGGAACAATCGAAGACCCTGACAGTCCTGAGTAGGCTCTCAGGGTCTTTCTTCCATTATGTTTGAAGAAGTGAAATACACAGGAGGAGAACGTTCTTTATGCCAAAAGAGTCCACTTTAGAGCAAGTCTTGGCAATGATTAGACCCGGAGATGTTGTGGTGACAAGTCTCTTAGCGATGGAGCCTGTCAGCTTTTTAGAACAAGCACATTTCGCAGCAGATCATCAGACGCCTTTTACTTTGTGGCACAGCATCGGCTCGAAAAACTATCCTTTTCTTACACGAGAAAACCGCGGAAACATCGACGTAAAATCGTGGTTCTATAATGCAGGGCTCAGAGAATCCCATCGAGTGGGAATATCTAGTTATCAACCGACAAATCTGCATGATCTTTCCATGCGAGGGATCGCAGAACTGAAGGGACGAGTGATCTTTATTCTCTCTTCACCTCCCATGGATCGTCACGGTTATTTCTCATCCCCTTTGAGCCTCCTTCTTGAAAGAGAAATGATCCAACGAGCCGATATTGTCATTGCAGAAATTAACAATCATTTTCCCAGGGTACATGGCAACACCCAGATCCATAAAAATGACATAGATTATTATTATTTTGTGGATAGGCAGATTCCTACCTCGAGCAGCCCAAAACCAGACGACATTGATTTTAGGATTGGTGCGTATGTATCAACTCTAGTCGAAGATAGAGCGACGATTCAGCTGGGGATAGGCGCGTTACCCGATGCCATCGCTCATTCGCTTTATGATAAGAAGGACCTTGGAATCCATACTGAAATGATCACAAATAGTATGGTAGATTTGATAGAAAAGGGTGTCGTTACGGGAAAATATAAAGGATATCAGAACGAGAAAATCGTTGGATGCTTCGCCTTTGGAGAAAAACGATTATACGACTTTCTCGATGACAATCCTTCGATATTTCTACAGAGCTCTGCAGAGGCTTTGCGACTAGAAAATATTTCCCGCAACAAGAAAATGACATCGATCAATACATGTATCCAGGTTGATTTGACGGGGCAAATTTCTTCTGAGTCCATCGGATGGGAGCAGATCAGTGGCACAGGGGGACAGCACGATACCGCCTATGGGGCGATTCACTCTGAAGGCGGGAAATCTATCATCGCCCTTCGCGCAACGGCGTTAGGAGGGACCACCTCAACAATCGTGCCATTTCTGTCTCAGGGCGCAGCGGTCACATTAGGACGAAACTCGATCGATTATGTCGTGACGGAAAATGGGATTGCTTCCCTGCGAGGCAAGACGATCAGAGAGAGAGCAAAAAGTCTTATAGATATAGCGGATGAAGAACACAAAGAAGAATTGATGAGAAAAGCAAAAGAAATTTACTATATTTAATGAAGCGTGGAGGAAACATGAAAAAGAACACTGTCATCGTTGATGCCGTGAGATTAGGAGTAGGATCCTTCTTGGGCAGTCTATCCGATGTCTCTTATGTTGATCTAGGTGGCGCAGCCATCCGAGAATTAATGAACAGGACTAAATATGACGGCCCTATAGATGAAGTCATCATGGGAAATATTGTATGCATTGAGCCAAAAGGAAATCCTGCTCGAGAAGCTGCGCTGAATGCCGGCATCCCCATTGAAGTTCCTGCGTTTAGTGTGAATAAAAATTGTGCTTCTAGTTTAAAGAGCATCGCTCTTGGCGCTATGCAAATAGGGTACGGGGAATCAGATGTCATTATTGCAGGTGGAATGGAAAATATGTCAAGGATTCCCTATATCAGTAGAGACATGCGTAAAGGCGGTCGGATGGGCGATCTGCCAATGGAAGATCTCCTGTCTTCTCTTCTTGTCGGGATGGGACTGACCGCTGAACGTCTGGCTGAAAAATATAATATTTCCAGAGAAGAACAGGATCACTTTGCAATGGAGTCCCAAAGAAGAGCGGCTGTTGCTCAGGAATCAGGAAAGTTTGAGGAGCAGATCGTAGGTTTTCCCGTCAAAAAACGACGTGAGACGATGATCTTTGCCCATGATGAAGGGATCAGAAAAGACACCTCGATGGAGAGCCTCTCAAAACTTGCGCCCGTATTCAAAAAAGATGGTACAGTCACTGCAGGAAACTCATCAACTATCAACGATGGGGCAAGTGCCTTACTATTGATGAGTGAAGAGAAAGCCAAACAGCACGGACTCAAACCCATGGGAAGAATATTAGGGTGGACTTCAGCCGGAGTTGATCCCGATATTATGGGGATCGGTCCTGTTCCGGCAGTAAGAAAGCTACTGGCAAATACGGGTCTGACACTCGAAGACATTGATATACTTGAACTCAATGAAGCATTTGCAGCACAATCGCTTGCGGTGCTCAGAGAAATCAACATCCCCATGGAAAAGGTGAATCCTTTTGGCGGGGCGATTGCCATTGGGCATCCCACAGGAGCCACAGGCTCTATATTAACAACAAAAATCCTCTATGCACTGAGAGATCTCGATAAACAAATAGGCGTTGTCACACTGTGCATTGGAGGGGGACAAGGGATGGCCATGGCCATCGAGAGACTCTAGGAAGGGACAAAGAAGCAGTCCTGATGTCTTTCATTATAAGTCGATGATCAGAGCAGCGGCGATGACCTCTGCTCTGATTTTTTAATGTGCAATAGTTTCTAAATGAGCCGAATGCGTTTGAGTTTTACGCAGATGCTGACACAAATAAGTTTTTCTTGTAACTGCTAGAAAAAACGGGTTGCTTAGCCCCTCTCCGGATGGAAGAGTCACTTCGTTTAAAAAAAACAAATGGAAGCTCGTACAGTGACCCCCGTTTTTGGGTAAAGCGTGTGTATACATAAAGATAAAAAAGTGATGCATAGGACGCAATCACTGAGGGGGAAGAAAATGTTTGATGTGTTACTGACCAACGCAAAGATCGTCGACGGAGCCAATACGCC
>DUVM01000011.1 GCA_012841045.1 Tissierellia bacterium
GAGCTTCTATGCTATAATTGGGTAAATACTATTCAACAAAGGCTGAATATGGTTATTTGGACGAACAATCCGAAGGTGTTACAGGAAAAGCCCATAGAGAACATCTTATTTTTTGACGAAACGATGGCTTCTTTGTTTGCGCGGATTCGCGACGCGATTCATCTGGGGTGGGTCCTTCGTTCACATCCGCTGAGCGGAAGCGTTCGGCCGTCAGAGACGCCGTTTAAGTCCGTTCTCATGGAAGAAGGCGACACATTGGATTTCGACTCGCTGGCACTGATCGAGGCGGCGATCGCCACGGAGAAAAAGACGCGGGAAACCCGACACTATCTCCTCGACGAAGCCTCTAGACAGGATGCCATGCTAGTCGATCTATCTCTGATTCAAAACGCCATTAGCCGATAACGACAGGAAGGGGAGCGATGGATACATTATACGATCTGATTATTATTGGAGGAGGACCTGCCGGTCTTGCCGCTGCGCTCTATGCTGGACGCGCCAAAATGAAAACACTCCTGTTCGAGGGGGAGAAATACGGTGGCCAGATTGCGCTGACAACCGAGGTAGAAAACTACCCAGGAGCCGCTGTCAACGAAACAGGACCCGGTCTTGTTGCCCGTATGGCAGAACAAGCGGAGCACTTCGGAGTGGAACTTAAACTCGAAAATGTCACCGAAGTGGACTTCGCCTCAAAAGATAAGAAAGTGACCACCGCCAAAGGCGACTATTTTGCAAAGACCATCATCATCGCCACCGGCGCCAATCCGAGAAAACTCGGCGTGCCCGGCGAAGCGGATCTGACAGGAAAAGGCGTCAGTTATTGCGCCACCTGTGACGGAGCCTTCTTTGAAGATCTTCCCATATATGTTATCGGCGGAGGAGACACCGCTGTCGATGAGGCATATTTCCTCTCGAAGTTCGGAAGAAAGGTCACCATTGTCCATCGCCGCGATGAGCTGCGCGCCGCCCGCTCCATCCAGGACAAAGTCTTCAACACCCCCAACATCGAAGTGATGTGGGATAGTGTCGTAGAAGAAATCGGAGGAGACGGCCTGGTTGAAAAGCTCGTTCTTAAGAATGTCAAAACCGGGGAACTGACCGAGGTGAACGCCTCAGAAGACGACGGAACATTCGGAGTCTTTGTGCTGGTCGGTTATATCCCCGCCAATGAACTACTTGTCGATAAAATCACTCTCGACGAGCAGGGCTATGTCCCTGCCGGAGAAGACATGAAGACAGACGTCCCCGGAGTCTTTGTCGCAGGAGATCTGCGCGCCAAGAAACTCCGCCAGGTCGTCACCGCCACTAGTGACGGAGCATTGGCTGCCATTCAGGCTGAAGCCTACGTCCAACATGAATATTAAAGGAGGAACTATGCTGGAACTTGATCGAGAGAATTTTGAAACAGAAGTACTAAAAAAAGAAGGATTCGTTCTCGTTGACTACTGGAGCCCAAGCTGTGAGCCCTGTAAAGCACTGATGCCCGCCATTGCTGAGTTAGCTGAAAAATATGCGGACAAGGTTCACTTCACGTCACTCGATATTACAAAAGCCCGCCGCGTTGCCATCGGGCAAAGAGTGCTGGGCCTCCCGACAATCATCCTCTATAAAGACGGAGAAAAGTGCGAAGAGCTTAATGCAGATGTCGTCAGCGCTGAAGCCGTCGAAGAGATGATTAAACGCCATACAGGAGCCTGATATGCGTCTGGAACTCGGCATTATCAACATCACGGACGTTCAGTTAGGTCCGAGCGCAGCCATTAAAGACGGAACACTCTATGTCGATTCGGACGCGCTGGTTGCGCATCTTCTGGAAAACGAAGAGCGACTGGTGGATGTCAAAGTGCATCTGGCCAGACCCGGAGAGAGTGTTCGCATCACACCCGTCAAAGACGTCATTGAACCGCGCATCAAAGTAGACTCGGAAGCGGAAGTCTTCCCGGGAACGGTCTCCAAAGTCCTTCCCGTGGGAAGCGGACGCACCCATGTCCTACGTGGCGCCGCTGTTGTCACCATCGGCAAGATCGTCGGTTTCCAAGAGGGAATCGTCGACATGTGCGGCCCTGGTGCCGACTACACGCCGTTTTCTCAACTCAACAACGTCGTTCTTGAGTTCGTCCTGCAAGAAGGGCTGCCCGCGCACGACCGTGAACAAGCTCTGCGCTTTAGCGGACTGCGCGCTGCGAAATTCTTAGCAGAGCCGGCCAAAGACATGGAACCCGACGAAATAACCACCTATGAGACACTGCCTCTGATGGAAGGCGTCAAAAGATATCCCGACCTTCCGCGCGTTGCTTATCTCCAGATGCTTCAGAGCCAGGGACTGTTACACGACACCTACGTCTATGGCGTCGATGCCAAACAGATTCTCCCGACGCTCATTCATCCGACCGAGCTGATGGACGGAGCGATCATCTCCGGCAACTGTGTCTCAGCGTGTGACAAGAACACCACGTATCATCACCAAAACAACCCGGTCGTCGCAGACCTCTTTGCCAAACACGGCGAGGAATTGCAATTTGTCGGTGTGATCATCACCAATGAAAACGTCTTCCTCGACGACAAAATCCGCTCTTCTGACTGGAGCGCGAAGCTGGCGGAGTACTTGAGTCTCGACGGCATCATCATCAGCCAAGAAGGCTTTGGAAATCCCGACACCGACCTGATCCTCAACGCCAAAAAAATCGAGGCACTGGGGATTCCGACGGTCATCATTACCGATGAATATGCCGGGACAGATGGGGCTTCGCAATCACTTGCCGATGCTGACCCTTCAGCAGATGCAGTGGTCACCGGCGGAAACGCCAATGAAATCGTCATCCTGCCCAAGCTCGATCGCGTCATCGGCGACATCAATGTTGTCACGGTGATTGCAGGCGGAAGCGACAAAGCGCTCCGCGAAGACGGATCATTAGAAGTCGAGCTACAGGCGATCACCGGAGCTACCAATGAACTGGGCTTCGGAAAACTCACTACAAAAGGATACTAACCAACACCCATTCGCGACAAAAGAAAGGAAAAGAAAATGAGCCTATATGATGGCAAAAAGGTCATTCTGATCGGCGACAGAGACGGTATCCCGGCTCCCGCCATGCAAGAATGCCTAAAAAACACGACAGCAGAAGTGGTATTTGCTTCCACAGAATGCTTTGTCTGAACGGCCGCAGGTGCCATGGACCTGGAAAACCAACGTAGAGTAAAAGAGATCACCGATGAGTACGGTGCTGACAACGTGGTTGTCATCATCGGAGGAGGCGAAGCAGAAGCTGCTGGCCTCGCCGCTGAAACCGTCACCGCAGGAGATCCCACCTACGCAGGTCCTCTGGCCGGAGTCCCGTTGGGACTCAGAGTGTACCACGCTGTGGAACCACAGTTCAAAGACGAAGTGGACAGCGAAATTTACGACGAACAAATCGGCATGATGGAAATGGTCCTGGATGTCGATGCCATTCAAGAAGAGATGCGCTCCATTCGTGAGCAGTACTCCAACTACAAGGACTAAGAAAGGAGCTTGTGTGAGCAAGATCCGCGTTCTCCACTATATTAACCAATTCTTTGGTGGTATTGGAGGAGAGGAAAAAGCAGATGTCCCGCCATCTTTACGCGAGGGCAAAGTCGGTCCGGGGATGGCAATCCAGGGCGCGTTTCGTGATGAGGCGGAGGTCGTCTCTACCATCATCTGCGGAGACTCCTACTTCAACGAGAATCTCGATGAAGCAAAGGCACAAATTCTCCAGATGGTCAAAGACGTCAATCCCGACCTCTTTATCGCCGGCCCTGCCTTCAATGCCGGACGCTACGGTGTCGCCTGTGCGACCATCGCCGCAGCCGTCAAAGAAGAACTGGGTATTCCCGCCATCACCGCCATGTATGAAGAGAATCCAGGTGTGGATCTCTTCCGCAAGCAGCTGGAGATCGTAAAAACCGCGAACTCCGCCGCCGGCATGCGCGATGCGGTGAATAACCTGGTGCCCCTGGCGCTCAAACTTGCCCGAGGCGAAGAAGTTCTCGGCCCTGAAGAGGAAGGCTACTTCCCGCGTGGAATCCGAGTCAACTACTTTGCCGAAGAGCGAGGAAGCGCTCGAGCCGTCGACATGCTGTTGAAAAAGATAAAAGGCGAGGACTTTGAGACAGAATACCCCATGCCGGTCTTCGATCGGGTAGATCCAGCCGCTCCGCTAAAAGATCTTGCGAGCGCAACGATCGCCCTGGTCACTTCCGGCGGTATTGTCCCCAAAGGCAATCCCGACCACATCGAATCATCTAATGCTTCGAAATACGGCAGTTACAGTCTGGAAGGGTTCAATGATCTCACTTCCGAGACCCACGAAACTGCCCACGGCGGATACGACCCTGTGTACGCCAATCAAGATCCCGATCGTGTTCTCCCCGTCGATGTCCTTCGAGAGATGGAAGCCGCCGGTGAGATCGGAAAACTCCACAACATGTTCTACACCACCGTCGGTAACGGGACGGCCGTCGCCAGTGCGAAGAAGTTTGCCAGCGAAATCGCTCAGAAACTTCTCTCTGCCGGCGTAGATGCGGTCATCCTGACCTCGACATGAGGCACCTGTACTCGTTGCGGTGCAACGATGGTGAAGGAGATCGAACGAACGGGACTGCCGGTAGTACACATGTGCACGGTCGTTCCCATCAGTCTGACCGTCGGAGCCAATCGTATTGTTCCGACCGTCGCGATCCCCTATCCTCTCGGCAACCCGACACTGGGTGCGGAAGAGGAGAAGAAGTTGAGAGAGAGACTGGTCAGGCGAGCCCTTAACTCTCTGACCCAGCCGGTTGATTCACAAACTGTTTTTGAGAAGTAGGAAGAGGGTGATAGAAATATCACCCTTTCCCATAACACACAAGGAGGAAGGATGTTCCCAAGTTTACGAGCTGCATCGTATGTTCTTGTCCACGCACCCGACATGGTGATCCATAACGGCTCCACCCAGGTCGTGGAAAGGATTGTCAACCCTGAGAGTGACTATCTGAAAAAGCTGCCGGATCATCTTCGTAGTTTCGAAGAAGTGGTCGCTTACGCCCCTAACCAGGTGTATATCGGCAATCTCCGACCAGAAGCCCTTCGAGATGTCGAGGAGCCTTGGTTCAAGCATTCGGTCGAGTCCGCTTCTGAAGACGGACCCATGGGCCGTATCTTTGAGGAACGGCTTCTCATTGGCCTCATCAAGATCTGTGACGCATTCGATCTTGTTCTTCTTGAAGAGGCATTTGTTGAGGAAATCCAGCCCGAACTCGACACGCTCCATCTGCCGGAGAAATTTGCCAAACTCAAACCCGGCGTAGAGCTAAGTCGCGTCATGGCAGAAATTGAAGAGCGCCATGCAGAGCCTCTGCAGGCGGGCGGAAAGATCGTCGGTTGCGTCAAGCGCGCCCACGATATTGACCCCAACCTCGATAGCCATGTCATTATGGAAAACCTTGTCGTCAAAGCGACAGGTGTCCTTGCCGGGCTTGAACTGCTTAAAAAGAGCGACATTGATCCCTTAAGTATTCCCTACATTATCGAGTGCTCAGAAGAAGCGGCAGGCGATATGAACCAGCGCGGAGGAGGAAACTTCGCAAAAGCCATCGCCGAAATCATCGGAGCAGATAACGCAACCGGCAGTGATACCCGCGGATTCTGCGCGGCCCCCATGCACGCCATCGTCAATGCTGCCGCCCTCGTACAGGCCGGTGTCTATGACAACGTGCTGGTCCTTGCCGGAGGTGCGACCGCAAAGCTCGGAATGAACGGAAAAGACCATGTGAAAAAAGATCTCCCCGTCCTTGAAGACGTGCTCGGCGCCTTTGCCGTTCTTATCACACAAAATGACGGCGTGCATCCGATTATCAGAACCGATATCGTCGGTAGACACACGGTCGGTACCGGATCTTCCCCTCAGGCTGTGATGACAAGCCTCATCTCGGGTCCTGTCGATCAGGCGGGCCTCAAGATTTCAGACGTGGATATCTACTCTGTCGAAATGCAAAACCCCGACATCACAAAACCTGCCGGTGCAGGAGATGTCCCCAATGCGAACTACAAGATGATCGCCGCCCTCGCCGTCATGCGAAAAGAAATCGAGCGCGGTCAGATCAATGACTTTGTCGAACAACACGGGTTGCCGGGTTGGGCGCCAACACAGGGCCATATTCCTTCAGGCGTCCCCTATGTCGGGCACGCCCTCCAGTCCTTCAAGGACGGAGAGATTGAGCGAGCCATGATCGTCGGGAAGGGAAGTCTCTTCCTCGCCCGCATGACCAACCTCTTTGACGGCGTCTCTGTCATTCTGGAGAAGAACCCGGGCGTCGCCGAGGAAGCCGGCGTCAGTAAAGATGAAATCCGAAAGATGCTTTCTGAAGCTCTGAGGGACTTTGCCGCTTCCCTGGGGGAATAATGGATATCAAGCGTCAAATCCAAGAAGTATTTGAAGAACTGGCCAACACCTTAGAAACAGGTGTCGGCAGACGAGTTCCTGTGGGCATCACGCTGGCAGGAAGCGAGCTCGGACTCGACGTGGTCCTCCAGGCAGCCGAAGAGTTCGCCAGAGAGAACCCCAACGCCGATGTCATCGTCATCGGACCCCAGGTCGACACATTTTTGACCTTAGAGGTCGCTGAAGACGAAAACGCTCAGGCGCAAAAGATGGAAGAGCTTCTCGATGAAGGAAGAATAGAAGCGTGCGTGAGCATGCACTACAGCTTCCCGCTCGGAACCGCTACGGTAGGAAAGATCGTCACGCCTGCTAAAGGAAAAGAAGTCTTCCTCGCTACCACCACAGGTACCGCCAGCGCCCACCGCGTCCCAGCTATGATTCTCGGAGCGCTTGCCGGTATCATCGCCGCGAAGGCCAGCGGCATCGAAGAGCCGACCCTCGGCATCTTAAACGTCGACGGAGCCAGGTCGGTGGAGCGAGCACTAAAAGAGCTACACGAAGCCGGATACAAGATCAACTTCGCAGGATCTGCCAGAGCTGAAGGCGGCGCCGTCATGCGCGGCAATGACCTTCTGCAAGGTTCTGCGGACATTCTTGTCACCGACAGTCTGACCGGAAATCTCCTACAAAAAACCTTCTCTGCATTCCAAAGCGGAGGCGGCTATGAAACAGTGGGAGAAGGCTACGGCCCCGGTATTGGACAGGAGCAGGAGAGACTTGTCTTCATCGTCTCGCGCGTCTCCGGTGTTCCCGTCATCAAGGGCGCCCTGAAATACGCACTGCGTCTGGCGCAAGGCGGTTGGCGTGAGGTCGCAAAGAAAGAGTACCAGCTGGCAGAAAAAGCCGGGCTCAAAGCGATTTTAGAAAAAGCCGAACCGAAAAAGACAAAAGAAGTGGACGAAGAAGTCGTCGCCCCGCCGGAAGAAGTCGTCACTAGCGAGATCAGCGGCATCGATATCTTAGAACTCGAAGAAGCCGTAGAGATCCTCTGGAAAGAAGGTGTCTACGCCTGCAGCGGCATGGGTTGCACAGGCCCGATCATTCAGGTCAGTGACGCCAATACGCAAAAGGCAAAAGAACTTCTTGAAAAAGCAGGATACCTCGCCTCATCCTAAGTGCAAAAGAGCAGCGATGGCTGCTCTTTTTTTCTCAAAATATGCCAAAACCTCGCAAGCAACATGTATAATCAAAACGAAAATATATTTGTATAAAGGAAAAAAATGAATACCCTATTTCAAATTAAGGTCCAATTGATGGGAGTCAAGAAACCACCAGTCTGGCGCCGTCTGCTGATTCCTACTCGCATCACCTTCTATGAACTGCATCTTATCATTCAGGAGGCTATGCCCTGGCTAGATTATCATCTCTATGAATTTACCATGCCCAATGTCATCGCAACCGACCCCACATATGTCGATGAGGATTGTACTCCTCAAGAGGATACCGTCTATGTCGATGCCCGCATGACGATGATATTTTTGCCCTTAATGGTGTTTGGAAAATTAGACTATTATTATGATTTCGGAGACGGGTGGCATCTGAAGATTACTCTGGAAAATGTCATTGAAAATAGTGAATCTCTCCTGCCTCAGTTAGTGGCTTGGAAAGGAACCGCGCCTCCTGAAGATGTCGGAGGCACGGGCGGATATGAATATTTTAAAGAAGTGATGGCAGATCCTTCCCATGAAGAATACGAAGAGCTTAAAGAATGGGCTCTGGGTCAATTTTATGGAGATCCGGATATGGATGAAATAAACAGAACTTTCGGAGATTTCTTTGAAGATCCGGGTTTTGTTCACACCATAAATCCTTACCAACTTGTAGCAGAACACGAAGATTTAAATAACGAGTAGTCTAGAATGCATTTGCAGACATTGCCTTTAAAAGCCCTCAAATTTGTCAGAGCTTCATGAAAGTGAAAATCAAGGCCTTTCTTTTCTTTCTTCAGCCTCTTGATGGATTTATCTGCAAAATGCGGATCTATACGTATCTCTCTCGTATCTAAAAGTCTGCTCGTTCGGAGCGACAATCTCGTCTACTTGTCTCTTCTCCCAGACAGCCTGCTCTGCATAAATTTCGTCCTCATGCATCAGTTTAAAGCCGTTCTTCGAGTTTCGAAACAGAAAACGAAGCTCCCCTCCACTACCTCAAGTCGCTGAGGATTCTCTAGAAATGGTCTTTCTTACCGTCTCGCACAATCAAGAAAAGGTTTATGTTTGAGTACTGATCATGCCGCTTCCGTACGTATCCGACAGAACCGTGAGAGATTAGCCCCGGTGCATCTTCACGTTGTTCAATATTGACCTGTATGGATTCTAGCATCTTAAGTTATTTTATGTTTCCTCAGATCTACTACTACAAACCGTTGGTATATCCTTGTCCATTTTATGGCAGCAAGTTCTTGCTCTCCTTGAAGTAACCTACTGTTAATATTCGGTAAGGGAAGATGAATTCCTACCAAAAACTTGATTCGAGCTTGTTTATACTACCAAATGATGAGAATCCGTCAGAAAGATTGTACATTCCCTAAAATCCTGCCAAATATATGGTAGATCTCCTTTCAAGACCCAAAGCGAGCCACCCATCCTTTATCTACCCATATTTAAAAACCTTCTACAACTTCATGGGAAGAAACAAAAAACCCTGCATCAACAGGGCTTATTAGGTACACTTTGGCCAGTCAAACGCAGTGGCAGAGTGCATGGGA
>DUVM01000072.1 GCA_012841045.1 Tissierellia bacterium
CATGGATACCTGAGTATTTTGAATATCGGTATGGCATCGACTGGAAAGAGTCGATTCAGCTACTGCATGAACGAGGCTTTGTGCGAGCTTGTAGTGCTAAGGAGTCCTTGACGGAGCTCAATGTGAATCAATTGAAGGATCTTCTTCGAAAAAAGAAGCTTCCTTTAAGCGGGAAGCGAGAGGATGTGCTGGCAAGGGTGAGAGAGGAGATCTCAGAAGAAGAGCTCGAGGAGATGGTGAAGTTGCGTAAATATGCCATCACGCAAGAGGGTTCGAAGGTTCTGTCTCATCATGAAGAGATCATCAAAAGGCACGGACTTAAGAATCTGTAATCAGTAAAAGAAATTTCATCACACAGATGACCGAAGTTACATCAATTCACGGTCCAACAATAATGTTTCAAAGGTAGACAAGTGCACTGAGATATTTTTGTTCGAAGTGTTTTATTGTGTACGCGAAAGGAGTCGCAATGACTACATTTGATATGGAAGAAAAGAGAAATCATTTGGCACAGTGGTTTGCCAGTGGAAAAACAAAGAAATGGGATTATCGTCTACGGCAATTGAAAGCACTCCAGAAAGCTCTAAAATCAGGAAAACATGAGATATATGCCGCGCTGAAGGAAGATCTCAATAAATCGATGTATGAAGCGTCCATGACGGAGATGGGACTGGTGTTTGCTGAGCTCCATGAGGCGATCAAGAATCTGCGCACGTGGATGA
Source organism: Tissierellia bacterium (assembly GCA_012841045.1). GTDB lineage: Bacteria > Bacillota > Clostridia > Peptostreptococcales > Acidaminobacteraceae > DUVM01. The sequence goes on from DUVM01000072.1 coordinate 723, forward strand.
AACCTCGCAGAACCGGGATCTCCTTTGCGCAGTTCCCCGGGAAATCGATGATGTATCCGGAACCGTATGGAGTCGTCCTGATTGTGTCTCCTTGGAACTATCCTGTCATGCTGACACTGATCCCCCTGATCGGAGCTATAGCGGCGGGTAACTGTGTCATGCTCAAACCCTCTGCCAATACTCCCGCTACGTCAAAAGTATTAAAAGAACTGTTGGAAACGGCGCTTCCCGATACGGTTTTTGTCGTCGAGGGGTCCAGAGAAGAGAACAAATCGCTACTGGAAATCCCTTTTGACTATATCCTGTTTACAGGTTCAGGCTCTGTCGGAAAAGAGGTCATGCGAGCGGCGGCAGAACATCTGACGCCGGTGACGCTGGAACTCGGCGGAAAGTCGCCGGTGATTGTCGACAAAAGCGCAAAGATAGCTAAGACAGCCCGAAGGATTCTCTTTGGCAAGCTCGTCAATTCTGGACAGACTTGTATCGCGCCGGACTACGTCTGGGTTCACAAGAAGAAAAAAGATCAGTTGGTCAAAGCGCTGATTCGGGAAGCGGAGCGTATGCTAAAAGGTGATTTTCAGGCGCAGTGGGTGCGCATCGTCAATGAAAAGCATCGCGACAGATTGAGAGGGTATCTCGAGGACCAAGAGATCCTCTGGCAAAAACAAGTCGATGAGGAGTTGGGGCACCTTCCTCTGACTTTCGTTGACGAACCGAGTTGGGACAGCCCCCTCATGCAAGAAGAGATCTTTGGTCCGATCCTTCCTATCCTCACGTTTTCGTCAATTGAAGAGGTAATTGACAAGCAGAAGTCACTACCTAAACCGCTTGCCTTGTATGTGTTCTCAAAGAGCAAAAAGACTCAACGACGTATCCTTGAAGAACTCTCCTTCGGAAGCGGCTGTATCAATGACACCTTGCTACAGATCAGCTCTTCTCATCTGCCGTTTGGAGGCGTCGGCGAAAGCGGCATGGGAAAAGTTCATGGGAAAAGCAGCTTTGATACCTTTACGCACTACAAAGGTGTGCTTCACAGGGGATGGTTCCTGGATCACGCGCTTAGGTATATGCCTTATAAAAAGACCAATCGAGAGCTCTGGAAGCGACTTCTTCGCTGATGAAGCCAACCTGCCTGATGGTAGGTTTTTTCTTGACAACAAAAGGGTCAAGAGATTATTCTTGAAAAAAAGAAAGAGAGGAAACAGACGGTGGGCTGAGCAAGCGGAATAGAGGAAGACAAACCATGTTTTTCATGCGCTCTGAATGTCAGCTCCCGAGAGGGGGTTTTTTATGTACAGCATTTACAAGACAACGCCTATGGGCTTGGCGACGCTCCAAGAGTTTGAGCAGGGAGCTTGGATTCATGTCGTAGCACCGGATGAGTCCGAGATTCGCTTTTTAAGCGAGGAATTGGATATTGATCGAGATTTCCTGATGACCGCTCTAGACGAAGAAGAGCGAGCACATATTGAAAATGATGATGGTCAGACGATGATCGTCGTCGACGTGCCGTTTGTATCCGATGATGGGAGCTATGCGACGATTCCTCTTGCAATTATTCTTGTGGGGCATTACATTGTGACGGTCTGTCTGCAGGAGCGCACACTTCTTCAGGACTTCATCAACGGGAAGGTCAAGAACTTTCTGACGCAGTATCGCACTCGATTTGTCCTGCAGATTCTGTATCGCAACGCCACCAAATTCCTGTTTTACCTCAAAAAAATCGACAAACGCAGCAATGAAGTGGAGCAGTCATTGCATCAGGCGACGAAGAACAAAGAGCTCATTGAGATGCTCAAGCTTGAAAAAGCGCTGGTCTATTTTTCCACGTCGCTCAAGTCCAACGAAGTGATTCTTGAGCGATTGATGCGCCACGATTACATCAAGAACTATCCGGAGGATGCCGAACTTCTTGAAGACGCCATTATAGAGAATAAGCAGGCGATTGAGATGGCCAATATCTACACAAGCATTCTCTCAGGAACCATGGATGCCTTTGCTTCCATCATCTCAAACAATCTAAACCTCATTATGCGATTTTTGGCTTCCGTGACGATTGTTCTGTCGATTCCCACTTTAGTAGCCAGTTTCTTCGGGATGAATGTCGACATGCCTTTTAACGTCAAAAGCGGTCCCTGGTTTATTTATATTTTCGTCGGATCAATTATCCTCAGCACGATCGTCGGTATTTTCTTTTATAAAAATGACTGGTTTTGATGAAGCGCGCGATCTTTGCATTCTGTCGCAACAGATACTCTCCGTCACAGATGTCTTAAGGATGTAGAAACCTTGTCTAACAGGGGGGATGGAAGGAGTTTTTAAAGGACGTAGAACACTGTAAAACAGTGATGCGCTGTACGATGTTTTTTTGCTTTGAGCAGTGCCGGGGAAGTGCATGA
>DUVM01000073.1 GCA_012841045.1 Tissierellia bacterium
TCACCGATCAAGACGACTTTGATTCTTCCGGGCGTCGGAGAGTAGCGTGTGACAAGTTTCTGCGCACAGATCGTATCAGAAACCAAACAGTCGGCGCATCTTCCCGTCACTGCGCATGGCGTCTTTCTGCCAAGCCTGGTCGTATTGGGTGGAGAGGCTACATTTTGCACCCGCTTCATGCCCGAGTCAACATCGGGAACCACCTTATTCATCCCAGCGACGACAATCACAGAGTCCGGACCAAAGCAGAGAAAAGAAATCCTATTTCCCGTATTGTCGATATTGACCAATTCGCCTTCTAGCGTGATGGCGTTGGTGCTCATCAGAAAATAGTCGCAGCCTACGACATGGGAGTACAGCTCTTTTCTCTCCTCTTTTGAGAGCGCCAGGTATCTGTCGTAGACAACGTACTCAGATTTTTTGATCGCCTCTAGAATGCCGGTCTGCTCCAGCGTGAGAGAGCCTCCCCAGCTGATACTGGAGCCAGAAGGCATCAGGGACAATATCAGTTCCTTTGCTTCTGAAGACGTTTGACAATAGTATCCTTCCATCTGTCTCTTTTTTAAGTTGTTGATAATGGTCTTCGAGACATTTTGATAGTATGTTTGCTTGGCGTCCATCGACTCCTCCTGCCTTTTTACCGTGTGATATATGTGACACGCCTGCGACCTGTTGACATACCCGCCAAAGGGATCGCTCTCGCGCGTGGAAGTTTCTTCTTTCATCTTAGCATAGAGACCCCTCCTTATCTATGATATCTCAGTGATCTAGAAGACCCTAAACACCGCCGTTTTTTCCTTCGTTTCTTTACTTGAGAATAGTTCAAAATTTCTTTTATTCGTGTTATGATTGTGATGGTTAGAATATTGTCAAAAGAAAAAGGAGTAAACGTATGGTCATTGGAGTGCCAAAAGAAATCAAAGATCAGGAAAGTCGTGTTTCATGTACACCTGCAAGCGTCAATCAGTTTGTCCACGAAGGACATACTGTCTACGTAGAGACAAAAGCAGGTCTGGAGTCTGGTTTTACAGATGAGCAGTATAGAGACGCCGGAGCAACGATCCTTGAAAAAGCGGAAGACGTCTGGGCAAAGGCAGACATGATCTACAAGGTCAAAGAGCCGATTGCCAGTGAATACAAGTATTTCCGCGAAGACCTTATCATCTACACATATCTGCATCTGGCAGCCGATGCGCCACTGACAAAAGAACTTGTCGACAAAAAATGTGTCGGCATTGCGTTTGAAACCGTTCAAGTCGGTCGAGCCCTGCCGCTTCTTAAGCCCATGAGTGAAGTTGCCGGTCGCATGGCTGTTCAAGAAGGCGCAAAGTACTTAACGAAACCCCAAGGTGGAAAAGGCGTTCTCTTACAAGGCGTACCTGGTGTTCCCCCCGCACATGTCGTCATTCTCGGCGCCGGTGTCGTAGGAACGGCCGCCACTCGCATTGCCGTAGGCATGGGAGCCAGAGTCACTGTTCTTGATGTTAACATCGATCGACTCGGCGAAGTCGCAGACATCTTCCTCGACAAAATCGAGACTCTTTACTCTAACAACTTTAATATTGCTAAAGTCGTCAAAGACGCCGACCTCGTCGTCTCCACCATTCTCATCCCCGGCCACAAAGCGCCACAGCTGATCTCGGAAGAGATGGTCAAGACCATGGAGCCCGGCTCCGTCATCGTCGACGTAGCGATCGACCAAGGTGGATCAACCGATCTGACCGCCGGAAGACCCACGACGCACTCGAATCCCGTCTTTGTTGAACACGGGGTTGTCCACTATGCCGTGGCAAATATTCCAGGAGCCGTCGCCAAAACTGCGACCCAAGCTCTCTCCAACGCCACCACGCGTTATGGCGTGGCCATTGCCAACATGGGCTGGAAAGCTGCCTGCAAAAGATTTCCTGAATTAGCCCCCGGCGTCAACACGGCTGAAGGGTATGTCACCTATGCCCCCGTTGCCGAAGATCTCGGATATGAACTGAAAAAAGTAGAAGATCTGATTGGCTAATTAAAGCAGAAATAGAAATGCACCTGATGAGAAGATTTACATCTCTTCGTCCGGTGCATTTTTTGTCGCTATCAGAGTCTGTGAGAAAGGATATTAATAGGAACGCTCGTCGTTGATGTATTTTGCTGCAATCAGAAGGATTTGTTTCATCAACTCGTACTGATCGGCAATCTCAGTATAGATGGCATCTTCATTCATGATCTCATTCTCATACTCAGTTTCTTCGAGGTCCGTGAGATCTTCGAGCCACTCTTCAAAGTAGTACTGTGCCAGCGGTTCAAGTCGCGCGGCGGCTTCTCTTAAGAAGCTCACGGTCGTTCGAAGCTGTTCATTATCTTTTACGACCTCCGCGTATGTCTCTTTTGCTTTTTCCATCCGCTCTCTGGCATCACTCATGTTTTCTCCTTTATCGACGCATTCGTTTTCTTAGGTTTACTGTGTACCACTTCTAGAGGGACTGTAATCAAAAAAAGGGATCGATGATCCCTTGATGTAAGTCACTTCGTATATGCTTGATCAAGTTCTTCGAGCATCTGATACACGGCTTCATAGCTCTCACAGACATCTGTCGGCACTTCGTAATGGTCGGTAACGCGGCGCAGCTCCTCGAATTCTGAGTCTAGCTCCGGCGTTTGCGCCTCCAGATTTTGCATTTTGGGAAGCATCTGATCGAAGACACTTTTTACCTTATGAAACTCGGGATGCGTTCCCCCATGCACCCTAGCCACGATAGGGACGTAAAGGATCAATTTATCAAGATTCTTCTCCACCACTTCTTTTAGGTTTTTCATCGTCGCTCCCTCCAACATCCTTTCACTTTTCTTCGCTTTTTCCTAGACGAGTCATAAGCGGTTAAATATATGTTAGCAGGGCAACAGAAAGAAGTATTTGATGCAGATCAATTTTCTAAAAAAGTCTTCTTACTCATATTTTTGGGGAAGCGGGACCCGCTCCGTATATCTCTCAATGGTCAGGGCAGCAGAGAACAACTCTCGTTCGTCTTTTCCATAGAGAATCATTCCCATCGGTGTCCCGTCTTTTGCCATTCCAATAGGCAGGGCTACAGACGGCGCTCCAATAAAGTGCATGATCCCCGTATGACCGCTCATCAGGACAGCGTCAAATGTCTCCAGGCTTTGATACACTTCTCTTCTGTATGCTTCACGTGTCTTGAGCGCTTGCATATACTCCGGCTCATCCATTTTTCCGGACGCTTCCTCCAGCGCTTTGCGAAGATACTTATATCCGTGTGGCATACGTCCTTCCGGGTCTTCTTCATAAAACGCAAGGATCTCAGCCAGTGTCTTTCTCTTAGCATTCGATGTAGACAAATACGCCTCAAGCGCATGGCGAAACTCATAGTGCATGATTTCGTCTTCCGCAATTTTATGAGGATGGTGAACCACATCTACAAATGCACCCTCACCCTTGAGGATATCCATCAGCTCATCTGTCATGGCGACCCGTTCTTCCGGCACCCTCTTTGTACGGAAAGGATTTACTCCTATTCGAAGCTCCTTTACATTTTTTGGCTTGACCTCTTCAAACGGGGTGTCTCTCATCGCCGAGTACACATGGAGGGCATCTGTAAGGTCTCTTGTCATAGGACCCGCCATGTCCAGCGTATGCGAAATCGGAATGATCCCTCTAAGGGACAAAGAGCCATGAGCAGGCTTCAGCCCGGCAATGCCATTTAGTGTCGCGCAGCCGACGATCGAAAAGAAGGTGTCCGTTCCGATCGCCGCAGAGCAGAGTCCTGCAGAAACAGCGACACCCGAGCCGCTACTCGATCCTCCCGGGTTTTTCTGCCGATCGTACGCATGCATGACTTGTCCACCGCGGGAACTGTATCCTCCGGGCATATACTCAGCCATGTAATTGGCAAACTCTGTCATATTTGTTTTGCCAAGAACGATAGCTCCGTTTCTCTTAAGATTTGCCGTCACATCGGCATCTTTATGCACGAGATTATCTGCCAGCGCCAAAGACCCCGATGTGGAATGAAGTCCCTCCACATCGATATTGTCTTTAATCAGAATAGGCAATCCGAACAGAGGCGCACGGCGATCCTTCTGCGAATCCATCTTCCTTGCCTCTTCCAGCGCGCGGGGGTTGAGTTCAGAGACGGAAGCGAGTCCATCAGCCCCCTGATCGTATGCTTCGATCCGCTCCAAATACATCCGGACAAGTTCTTCTATCCCAAGCTCTCCTTTTTTTATCAGTTGGAGCTGTTCTGCCGCGCTCTTGTTAAACATATGATTCTCCTATTTAGGGTTCTCTCGTGCTCGGTTTCTTTATCTATCATTCTACACGCTTTCTAGAAACTATGCACAAAACAGGATACTCAGCGTTCTTTTCATCTATTCCCATGCAAAAGGGTCAGAGCGAGGATGTTTGCAAACTCTGCTTAAGTGGGTAGGAAAAGACTATCACCTTTAGGAGGAGATCACAGATGAAACGCTTCACCATGATCTTCGCAATGATCCTTTTACTTGTGTCCTGCGCAAAACCCAATACGGAGCCGCCCGTATCTCTCGATCCTCCGGAGCAGGTGCATGTAGAAGAGGAAAGCTCGACGGTGGATGCCCATCCCCTCCCCCGTCAAAAAAACAGAACACTTCGTCCGATTTCTAAGAAGCCGGTCGTAGAAAAAGAGCTGTCCTACGAAGACTATAGAGAAAAAGTGCTGAGCCGCTTGGCTTCTCTGAAGGCTTTTGAGACAAAGACAGCGATTCTAGTAAAAGCCTCAGGAGGAGGCTTTCTGATGCCGAGCTTTGAGATCACCGTGGATAAACATCTAAAGCATCAGGAACTTCCGCTTTCTACCCATGTGAAGCTCCTTACCTCAGCGCCATTTTTCCTGAACTTAGGGCCTGCAAGATTTGAGATGTACACAAAAGACGGCACCGTCTACTCTTATGACGAAGCCACCAATCAATACGTCACGGAAAATAACATCTCCCACGGACGCGTTCGCGACATGTACGATGCAGAAACAGCCATTCAGAGATCAATGTGGCGCAAGACTAAGATGGAGCTACAAACCACTGAACTGCTGCGCGCTTCCATAGCACTGGAGGGCAGCGCCGCTCGTGAACTGATCCAAGACGTGTTTCATTATTACGGAATCAACCTAGCCTTTGACGCAGATCATCCCGATGAAAAGATCTCCGTGATCTTGATCTATGATCGCAAGACAATGAACCCTATGGAAATGAAGATCGAAGGAGTCACTAAAGCTTCAGGCTACAATCTGGACATCCACCTGAGTGCGACATATAAAAATATAAAATAATCACATGAGACAAGGTCGAAATAACAGGGTTAGCGACCTTGTTCTTTGGTGATGCTAATGAACAAATATTTGATAAGCTCAACAAAAGGCCTAGAAAAAATTTAGCGACTTAAACACCGTATGTAATTCAGCACGACACTGTGTTGCACTTAGTTTGACAATTCAAGGAATCAAAAAACCAATACTTACGTATGAACACATTTCTGGCAGATTCGTTTTCTGTTCTCAAGAAACAGCTTATTGCTTCGCCTATTTCTTTATCTTCTGTTCCTACGCTTATTCTGTCGTCTGGCAATATTTCTATTAGCTCTTCAAGAGATACCTTCATATTTGGTGAGCATTTTTTAGCATAGATATAATCGTACTTCTTCAAGGCAAGATTTCGAACGATCTTACAAATAAATGCCACAAATCGGACGGGGCGTGTTGGCGGGATTGTATTCCACACACTTAAATATGTGTCTTTAACGCATTCTTCGGAATCCTCCTTGTTATGCAAAATATTTTTTGCTACTCTAAAACACAGCTTGCCGTATTTTGCGTCCGTCTCTTTTATTGCAAGCTCATTACGTTCAAAGAATAGTTCTATAATTTGAAGGTCGTCCACGAAACACCTCCTCTCATCCATTAAGTACGAATTACGACCAATTTGGTTGCAAGATAATCAAGTTTTTCGATCGGCCAAGGTTTAGAAAAGATGTTAGAAACACAAAAAACCTTGCAAGAAGTGCGATCTCAAGCATTGTCAAGTGCGCTTTATGAGGATTTTGCGGTTTACTTTTATAGTTTAACAATCCTAGATCATCCCTTTTTTAATAATAATATTACATCAGAAAAGGAGATTTTCTAAATAGGGCTATAAGGAGAGAGATTGGTAATAACTAGGGTTTCAAAGCTTTCACAAAGTATAAAAAAACAAAAGTAGATAAATTATCATTCGAGTGTCTTTATTTGTGTGGAAGCAATATTTTAGAAAAATGGATAGGCAAAAACTATTTCTAAGTATACTCATCTCATCAGTAGCTATTGTTATACCAACATTTGTAGGACAATACATGATTTTTCGTACTCAACAGAATTAGCACAGTCTAGGTTCAGCGAATTCCGGAATATGTACCTTCGGCATTCCCCACCTGATGTCAAAGAAAAGCTATAGACAAATGAGCTTAAATCTAAGGGCCTTTCATCATCAAAAAACCACTTCAAAGTCAAAATTATCCTAGATTCTTTCTCAGGGGCAAACAGACATCTTTTTATCTCTTTATCAACGACTCAAAATATAGCCTGTGTTTTAGTATACGGACGGCTCGTCAATCATCGTCCGTCTTCATCCCCTGCAAGTAGAGCATATTGTGTACGGTGAGGATTCCTCGCCAGTCTCTCAGAACATGCTCACATTCTCTATTGGCTTCCCACTCTATTTTGAGAGGCCAGTATCCATCGGGCAAAACCGTATCTTCTATATAGCGTGCATAGAAATCGCAAATACGCTGGTTTTGAGAATAAAACGGACTTTTCCTAGACATGATAAACCGGTCCGGACTGACGACTACGTCACCAAGCCGATATTTCAAAGGATCTTGTTCTATGTGCTTTTGCACTTGCTGTCGCACATATTCCTTAAACGCTTCAGAGATGAGATCATCTCTTCTAGCAATCTTCATATCTTCGCAGAAAAGAAGAAGTTGGGAGATCTCATGGGCTTTCAAAGGCTTGTTTTCACCAGATAGCACCTTCTTCACATAACTCTGTGCCCGAGCGTAAAGGGAGGATTCAGGGTTATCGTGTCGTAGGACGAAACCGGCAAGACTCAATGTATCATACGCTGCTTCATTCTTATCTTCAGAGCGATACCACCAGGGCATATAAGCTTCTGCGACCCGCTCTGAAGACACCACATTCGAGAAGTCTATTCTCTCGTCAAAAAATGCAAGCATCTGACGAATCATTCCACCAGACATGTCGGGAAAGCCTATCTCGCGCAGAATGAGTCCGGCGAACCACGTTTCTATCACAGAAGACTCTGGGTTGCGATAATCAGGTAAAAGTGATCTTCCAAATCCACCGTCTCTGTTCTGATACGCCTTCAACGCCTTTAATACCTCTACCTCAGACCCCTCTTCAAAGAGAAAGTTCCAGCGAGCTACTTCCAGGTAGCGCCCGTGCCGAAGCAAGTAGTAGCGGATATTTCTCAATCGTTCACTGCCCAATCTGCTCTCCTTTCTGTCTTTATTTCCCTATAAACTGTATCTTGACACCATTTGGATCATGGAAGAAGAAAAAGCGGACATCAGGATGTGGAGATATGATCTCCGTAGGTGAATATCCCTTCTCCATCACTTTTTCTCTCGCCTTCTCCACATCTTCTGTAAAAAAGCCGATCGACAATCCCTTTCCTGTATAAGCTTCTTCAGGACTTTCTATGAGTTCAACTTGGGTGCCGCCCTCGGGTCCACAGAGAAATACAATGGGGCTTCCCATATCTCTTAAATCGCCTGTTACATCTAGCCCGATCATCTCCTGATAGAACATCACCGACTTTTCCAAGTCATTTGTGTATATCGTCACATGTTCCATTCGCACCTTAGACTCCTCTCCCTTCAAAGCTCATAAACTACCAAAATCCCCTTTAAGGTTCTTTCATTTAATACCCGTAAAGAGACTCTCATCCGACAACATGGGCGATGGGTAAAACCAGAGACCATAAATGCTGACAATATATCTTGAATAGGGATAATGATTTCTTACATTTTAGAGGAGAAGATCTTCTGCCACCTTCTTTCCACCTCAAAAGATGATGTTTTCCTATATTATAGCGTCACGCCTCTACTGAAAAAAGGTAAGCTAGTCCATCCACCCTGACAATCAATCGTCTTGCCACTATCTTTAAGTAAAAACAATACCGTTTTGGCATTTTCTTCAGGGGGTAAAAATAATATACAGAATTAACTTTTTTCATGCTTTTGCGGTCTCTCTAGGCTCATCCATCACATGTTTACTGTTTCTCAAAGACCTAAAAAGGAGGCCTGAAATGGATACTTGGCTCACAAGTCTTATCACAAGCACGCCACAGGAAGGTTTTGAACTGGCTATCAAGCTGTCTCGAATGGGAGTGAAGTACACACAGACAGACGTAGAGGTGTTGAAAAAGCTGCGTCCCGATTATGCAAACAATGCAGACAGTCTGACAGCCGCTTCTCAAGTTGTCGCCATCAACTTTCAGACCGTCGCAGCTGCCAATAATTACTGGAGAGAAAAGTAGACTTCCATACGAATCAAATGCCCCTTTTCTGAAGTATTTTGATCTAAAGAAACAACCGCGATCGGCTCGATTTAAGCAGGTCGCGGTATTCTTTGGTTTTCTCACCCATTTTCTGAACGAACAACAATCACTCTTTGTCGCTCGATTTCATGAGAGGTCCTCCCATGACATTTTTTGACATAGTTAGACCGATTACACGTATATTAACAAAAATCAACCATGCCCTCCTCACTAGACCCTGACAAGTGTGGGTATATGAATGGCAACGACATATGGCATTTGCCATTAACTGTCTCTTATTATTTCTCATTCACATGCATCTAGGTATTCAGCCAATACGTCAGCATCAGTTGTTCTCATTAAGGAGGAATGTATGCTAATAGAAAAGTTTAATCCGCTCGAAGACGAGATGATTCAAGTCTTAAATGAAGAAGGAGATATTATCCGGCCGGAATGGATGCCGGAAATTTCTGATGAGGAAGTCCTCTCACTGTTTCGGACGATGCAAAAAACAAGAGCCATTGACTCTATCGCCCTGTCGCTACAGAGACAGGGTCGTATGCTGACCTACGCGGCAAGCCTCGGACAGGAAGCGGCGCAAGTTGGATCGGGCTATGCTCTCAAAAAAACAGACTGGGCGGTCCCGGCCTTTCGCGAGCTCGGTATGTGGCTGACCAAAGGATGGTCGGTAGATAAAATTTTGCAGTACTGGTATGGCAACGAATGGGGCAGCCACACCGGAGAAGATCTGCGTCTTCTGCCTATCTCTGTTCCCATCTCTTCGCAGTTCCAACACGCCGTTGGAATCGGCATGTCCATCCGCCTAAAAGGCGAGAATGACGTCGTGATGGCATATACGGGAGACGGCGGAACATCACAGGGAGATTTTCATGAGGCCATGAATTTTGCCGGAGTCTATCGTACGCCCAATGTGTTTGTGATTCAAAATAACCAGTATGCCATCTCCGTGCCGGTCGTCATCCAGACGGCATCAAAAAATCTGGCGATGAAGGCACTTGCGTATGGTATGCCGGGCATCTTAGTGGACGGCAATGACTTGTTCGCTGTTTTGGCCGTCAGCCAACAGGCTGTTGCATACGCTCGCGAGACGGGGCCCGTTCTCATCGAAGCGTATACGTATCGAATGGGAGCCCACACCACCTCGGACGACCCAACGAAATATCGAACAGACGATGAAGTCGATCCTTGGAAGGAAAAAGATCCTCTCCTTCGAGTGGAGAAATACTTGATTAAGAAAAATCTCTTGAAACAAGAAGAGATCGAAGCGATGAAAGAGGCGTTAGAGGAAGAAGTCATGGAGGCCTATCGCTCCATCGAGCACTCCTCAGACACAGAAATTGAAGAAATCTTCTCGTATCACTACGAAAAGATGACGCCGCAATTGCAGGATCAATTGGATGAATACCGCAACTATCTGAAAGGAGCAGCGTCAGATGGCAAATAAAATCAATATCGTTCAGGCTGTACAACAAGCCCTTCAAAATGAAATGGCACTGGACCCCACCGTCGTCGTCTACGGGGAAGATGTCGGGGTCGAAGGCGGAGTGTTTCGGGCTACGGTCGGACTGCAACAGGAATTCGGAAAAGAAAGGGCATTTGATACCCCTCTGGCAGAATCAGCCATTGTCGGCAGTGCCATCGGCATGGCCATCAACGGTATGAAACCAGTAGTGGAAATTCAGTTTATGGGGTTTATCTATCCGGCCGTCAATCAGATTGTCAGCCATGCAGCCCGCTATCGAAATCGAACCCGTGGCCTCCGTCATCTGCCGATGGTGATTCGCGCGCCATATGGAGGTGGGATTCGAGCTCTGGAGCATCACTCCGAGTCCACCGAGGCATTATTTGCTCATATCCCCGGTCTCAAAGTCGTCATTCCCTCCACTCCTTATGACACGAAGGGACTATTGATTGCCGCCATTCGGGATCCCGATCCTGTCTTGTTCCTTGAGCCCAAACGCATCTATCGAGCGTTCAGACAAGATGTTCCGGAAGAAGCCTACACGCTTCCGATCGGCAAGGCAAAGGTCCTTCAGGAAGGCGACGATGTAACCGTCGTCACTTGGGGAGCAATGGTGCCTGACGTGCAAAAAGCGGTCTCGGGAATCGAAGAACTCTCCATTGAAGTCATCGACTTGAGAACCATCAGTCCGATGGACCGTGAGACAATCATCGAATCTGTGGAAAAAACAGGTCGCATCTTAGTGGTGCACGAGGCGGCAAAGAGCTTTGGCGCCGGAGCGGAAATCATCGCCGTGGTGAATGAAAAGGCGTTTTTATCTCTTGAGGCTCCGCCCATGCGCCTGACAGGCTTTGACACCACCTTCCCACTTCCTAGAGGAGAAGAGCACTATATCCCCTCCCCGGAACGTATTCGCCACAAGATTCGTGAACTTGCCGCATACTAGGAGGTAACAGAGTATGTTTGAATATAAATTCCCAGATATCGGCGAAGGCATTACCGAAGGCACATTGATCAAGTGGCTTGTCGACATCGGCGACGAAGTTAAGGAAGGACAAGACCTAGCCGAAATTGAAACTGACAAGATGACCACCACCATTCCCTCGGCAGCTACGGGTAAAGTACACGAACTTCACGTCGAAGAGCACGGGACCCTAGAAGTTGGAAAGGTCTTTATCAGCATCGATGACGGAACAAAAGGAGCTGCACCGAAGGAGACCCTCGAGGATACGCCCGCTCCAGCCGCTGAAAAAGAAGAGAAACCCTCTGTCAAAAAGCAAGCGGAGGATATAAATAGGGAGCCCGAAAGAAAGACGGATGAAGAAGCCGGCGTGGTCGGCACCCTGATCTCAAGTCAAGAGGAGCTGCCGCCTTCTACGGAAGGGACTTCCACAGAGAAAAAAGCTCCGGTGAAGAAGAAGGTGCTTGCGACACCGGTTGCCAGGAAACTGGCAAAAGACCTCCAAGTCGACATCCATGAGATCGAAGGAACAGGTCCGGGCGGGCGGGTGATGAAAGAAGACATCCGCAAATTTGCCGATAGTAAAAAGGCCATGAAGCAAGAGCCTCTCCCCATCAAAGGCGAGGAAAAAATCGCACATGAGCAAGGAGAGCGCAGAGAGCCGATCACCCGTATCCGAAAAACCATCTCCCAGAGGATGTCGGAGTCGAAGAATCACCTCGTTCACACGACATCCATGGAGGAAATCGACGTCAGTGCTTTGGTCGCTTTCCGTGAACGAATGAAAGAAGTTGTCGGTGAGGATGTCAAGCTGACATACCTGCCGTTTATTATGAAAGCTATTGTGCTGGCTCTTAAGGAATTTCCCATCTTCAACAGCACCTTTGATGAAGAAAAAGAAGAGATTGTCTACAAGCAAAATTATCATCTTGGGATCGCCACCGATACCGATCGAGGACTCATCGTCCCCGTCCTCTTTGATGTGGACCGAAAAAGCATCATAGAATTGGCGCAAGGCATTGAGGAATTGGCGGAGCTCGTACGGGAAAATAAATTTACTCTCGAGCATCTGCGTGGCAGCACATTCAGTATCACAAACTATGGAGCGATCGGTGGCAGCTTCGGCACTCCGATCATCAACTATCCTGAATCTGCCATCCTCGGCATTGGCCGCATTCAGCAAAAGCCCATCGTAAAAGACGGAGCGCTGGCCATCGGACATCTGTTGCCACTGAGTCTTTCGTACGATCATCGCATGATCGACGGGGCCAGCGGGGTACGATTTATGCGTTTCTTAGAAGAAGCACTACGTGATCCTGACATGCTGCTTTTGAGGAGTTGAGAAAATGTATGACGTGATAATTCTCGGATCAGGTCCCGGTGGATACGTTGCTGCCGCCAAAGCCGGAAAAGCCGGACTTAAGACACTGGTCATTGAAAAGGCTTCGTTAGGAGGGGTCTGTCTGAATACGGGATGTATCCCTGCAAAAGCCATGCTCGCCTCAGCTCAGCGATATCAAGAAGTGAAGGATGCCGCGGCACACGGAATCCATATCTCCGGTGAGATCACATTCGACTGGTCAGAAATGCAAAAGCGAAAAGACAAGGTTGTCACTCGCTTGAACAAAGGCATTCAAGCTCTGTTCAAACAGAGCCATGTCGAGTGGCAGATTGGAGAGGCCAGCGTGCTGAGCCCGACCGAAGTTCAGGTCGGTTCCGACACTTTTCACACGAAGCATATCATCTTGGCGACCGGTGCCAAGCCGCATTACCCGGATATTCCCGGTCTGAGCCAACTCATCGATAGCAAAAACGCCTTGAGCCCTACTGAGATTTTGTCTCTTGAAAAGATTCCGCAAAAGCTGCTCATATTAGGCGATAATATCTTCGCCGTCGAATATGCTTCGCTATTTTCTGCTCTGGGCAGTAGCGTCAGTCTCTTAACCATGGCAGAACGCATTCTGCCGCATATGGATGCTGAATTATCTGACTTTTTAAAGCGTGAACTGGGCCAGCAGAAGGTTGAATTCATTACCCAGGCGGAGATCAAAAATCTCGAAAACGGCAAGGTCAGCTATCTCAGCGGCGATAAAACATCCAGCTTAACATTCGATAAGGTTCTGGTAGCGCTTGGTGCCAGTCCCAATCTGAGCGGTCTGGAAAGATTAGATCTTACGCTGAGTCCGTCCGGCTTTATCGAGACGGATGAATTCCTTCGCACCTCGGTGAAAGGCATCTATGCCATCGGCGATGTCAATGGGAAATTCCCTCTCGCACATGTCGCTTCCAAAGAAGGAATCGTGGCGGTCGAGCATATTTTGGGCAATGAGCAGCCGATTCACTATGACAAACTTCCCATGGCCGTCTATTCCCTACCAGAAGTGGCATCTGTCGGCCTGAGCGAACAAGACGCCCGGGAAATGTATGAGGATGTTAAAGTCAGCAAGTATTTTCTGAGCGCCAATGGCAAAGCCCTGGCCGAAGGCGACAGCAAAGGATTTGTCAAGATCCTGTCTGTTTCACCATATGACGAAGTGGTCGGGATGCACGTTGCCGGAAACAAGGCGACTGATATTATCGCAGAAGGCGTCTTAGCCATGCAACTAGAAGCCACCCTGCATGATTTAGCTTCGGCTGTCCATGCACACCCGACACCTTCAGAGATTATTATGGAAGCAGCCTCCAGCTCCATCTAAGCAAAAAACTTTAACGTCAAGGACCTTTCCGATGAAAGGTCTTTTTTGTCCATTTCATCTTTAAGTTACCAATCACTATTTTTAAGTCATTCATGCTTGTTTGTTTTCTCCTTCTCATGCGACAATTTGTATTATTGTTTAATAGGCTTTTCCATGTTTTTACGGATAGAGATCTAATTTCTTTCTATGCTATGATAAATTCATCAGTTCTGTAATAATTATGCAAATATTACCATTATTTATTGATGACTATTCTGTCTGTTTCATACCGTTGATCTGACGATGTACAAGATGTGAGGGAGTGATAGACGAAATATCTTTCTCATGATATTGTTTTGCAAGAGCCCTCCCCCTATCTTGTTCGCTTATATATATCTGTTTTTCACTTCACACGTATTACTTAAGTGCGATATTTTACTTTCTGAGCGTTAAACACAACTCCATACTCTCTACGCAGTGCTGTTACTTTTCTTACAAACTTATTCCTTCTCGATGGAGAAAAACAAGCCTAGTTTAGGGCTCATTTCTTCTTCCTTCGGGTTAGCTTGGTTTGGTTTCACTTTGTTGACGTCGATGAATACAACATATTATATTTACTTTTTGACAGACGTGGTGAAGTTTACACCGGCCGCGATGGGGGCATTACTCAGTGCCGTTCGTATGATTGGACTGATATCCTCTTTACTTGTCGGAGTTCTCATTGAAAAAACGAACTTTCGATGGGGGCGGTATCGATCATGGCTTTTGATTGCCGTACCAGGTGCTTCACTGTTTTACGCTCTTATGTTCACTAACCCGGATCTCTCCCCTTCTTTAAAGATTTTATATCTGGGTTTCATCTATGTTATGATGCAGAATTTTCTCAATCTGTTAAATGCTGCTTCCATGTCATTTATTTCCATGATTACTCAAACACCCAACGGAAGAGTCCTACTCTCCTCTCGGCGCGCGCAGTTTATGAGCGTCGGAAGAATTATTTTTAGCATCATCAGTATGCCACTAATTCTATTTTTCAATGGTGGAGAGGGAGCGAAGTCTTTCGGCTATTTCGCCATCACAGCTCTCTTTGGCGTTATTTGCATCGGCGCTCACTTTATATTCTTTCGTCTGACAGAGCCGTATGATAAACCCAAGGTAAAAGGGGATGCAAGCGGCCCTACGATGAGCATCAAAGATATGGCAGATCAATTGACAAAAAATCCTCCTCTCCTGCTCCTCATCCTTTCGAATTCAGCGATGATGACGGCATTTATGGTGATGTCTGCTCTTGCCGCTTATTACTTTGTCTATGTGGTCAAAAACATCGCTATGATTACAACGTATATGACCATGATCAGCATCACGCAGCTCATTGGCTCAATGGCAACCCCTAGGATATGTAAAAAGTGCGACAAACGAACAGTGTATATCCTCGGGCTTCTTCTCGTGGCAGGTGGCCACTTTCTTGCCTGGATGTTTGCTAAAACAGCCTGGGTCTTCATTATCATTAACGGCATCGCCTATTTCGGATACGCTATTTCTACCTCAACGATTGGAGCCTTATACTCGGATACCTGTGACTACGCGGAATGGAAAACAGGAAAAAGCGCTAGAGGCCTGATCATGTCGATGAGTGGAATTCCTCCAAATATTGGTATCTTCTTAAGCTCCTTAATCCTAAGTTTAGGACTCACCGCCATCGGATTCCAGGCAGGGATGGATTCCACCCCTTCGCTGGTAAGCGGCTTCAACACGCTGATCAATTTGGTTCCTGCTGGTCTAATGCTTTTGGGAGCACTAGCTGTCCTCTTCTACAGCCTTACGAACACGCGAGTACAGCAAATACAGCAAGAATGCGCCGAGAGAGGCCAAGCACCTGTTCAGATAGCAAAATAGTCCATTCATCTTTGGAAATCTGTTTTCTTACCATCTGAATATCTCATGGAGTACCACACATGTTAATCAACGGTTGGATCTTCTCAAAGTCAAAGCACCTACCACACGCACAAATGATAGATATACTTAGAAAGCTGTAAAAATGGGAGGAAAATCAATGGATAAGAAACTGTACGATCTGATCGTGGAAATGGAAGAACAAGACGCTCTTGACTACGCCAAGAAGTATCTAGAAGACGGCGGCGACGCGCAGAAGCTGCTTGATGTCTGCCGTGACGCCATGGACGAAGTCGGCAATCGCTTTGAAAAGGGAGAGTACTTCCTCTCTGAACTGCTTCTCGGTGGAGAGATCTTCCAGAGCATCATGGCCATTGCGCTTCCCCATCTCGGAGAAGGAAGTCAGCAGAAACTCGGAAAAATGGTTCTTGGCACCGTACGCGAAGACATCCATGACATCGGAAAAGATATCTTTAAGGCCTTCGTGGAAGCGGCGGGCTTTGAGGTGGTGGACATTGGAGTTGACGTACC
This sequence comes from Tissierellia bacterium, assembly GCA_012841045.1. Classification (GTDB taxonomy): domain Bacteria; phylum Bacillota; class Clostridia; order Peptostreptococcales; family Acidaminobacteraceae; genus DUVM01. The sequence continues at coordinate 16,112 of DUVM01000073.1, forward strand.
GGAAGAGAAGTTTGTTGAAGCGGTCAAAGAACATCAACCGGATATCGTGGGGATGTCCTGCCTGATTACGGCGGGGATGGTGACGATGAAGAGCACCATCGAAGCGCTGCGTGACGCTGGCTTTAAGACGCCTGTCATCATCGGCGGCGGACGCGTGGATGAGGATGTGAAGGTCTATGTAGGAGCGGATGCGTGGGCGGACGACGCGGCGAGCGGCGTTCGACTGAGCAAAGAACTCGTGGAAGCCTAGAGAACAGTGGGACAAGAGA
>DUVM01000012.1 GCA_012841045.1 Tissierellia bacterium
GGAACAAGCGTTAAAAAACAAGATCGCACCCGTAAAACTCGAAGAGACATATCTCTTAGAGCTTCGATACGCCAACCACTCCCACGCATATAAAGCGTCGTTCTATCCGGGCGCCACGCTCGTCTATGAGACAGGCGTGCAGCTCAGAGTAGACAATATCTTCGATATCCATCGAGCCATTGGCTTTATGCTCTGATTGTCACAGTAAAAGACAACACGGCTGAGAAAGCATGTTAAGAAGACATGCATAAAAAATGAGCTGTTGTAGATCTCGAAAAAAGATCTGCAACAGCTCTATTTTATACTGTTTTACTTCTACTACAGAATCAAGCGTAACCGATCGCCTGGGCAATGATGACGAGAACAAATCCGATCGCATACCAGATGCCCAGCAGTTTCACAAACCATTTTGCCCATCGCTCCCAAGGAACATTGGCCACTGACAGTGAGCCCATGCAGGAGGCTGTGTAGGGGATGATGGCGTTGGAGAAACCGTCACCAAGCTGGAAGGCCAAGACGGCAACTTGTCTTTGCACGCCCGTTACGTCAGCCAGAGGAACCATGATCGGCATGGTGGCAGCGGCCTGACCACTTCCAGAGGGAATGAGGAAGTTCAGGAAAGACTGAACGATAAACATGCCTACCGCTGTAATGGAGCTGGGCAGTCTTCCAACGATCTGTGAAAGACCGTGAACCATCGTATCGAGAATCATTCCACTTTGCATGGTGATCAAGATGGCTCGAGCAATACCTACGACGAGAGCTCCAAAGACAACGCCTTTGGCACCGGTTACAAAGTGCTCACTTACCTTGCTCGGCCCCATGCCGCCAGCAAAACCGGCTGCCAAACCTGTGATAAGGAAGGTCGTGGAGATCTCCGTGATGTACCAACCATAGTTAAAGACGCCGAATACGACGGCAACAAGTCCGAGGACCAGGATAGCTAACACGATCATATGTCGGCCCGTGAGTTCCGGCAGTTCGTCTAAGTCGATGACTTTGCCTTTTTCAGCTATTTCCAGTTCGTGAACGACGCTGAGCTGAGGATTCGCCTTGACTTTTGCCGCATAACGCATGATGTAGATCGACGTAACGATCACCATCACCGCCATGATAATCAGTCTGTAGGTAATCCCTGAGAACATGGTCAGTTCGGCAAGGCCTTGCGCTACACCCACTGTAAAGGGGTTAAGAGCTCCGGAGGTGAAGCCGCTGGCTGCTCCCAAGAGCACCATGGCTACACCAACGATGGCATCATATCCGACGGCTCTTGCCAGCATGACACCAAGGGGAACGAACAGCAGGCATTCTTCAGCCAAACCGATCGTTGCACCAAAGGCGGCAAAAATAACAAGAAAAATGGGGATAATCCATTTTCCGGAGTTTCTGAATTTCAGGGCTATTCTACTGATCCCGCTATCGATAGTTCCTGTTTTAGCAATGATTTCAAATGAGCCAGCAATGACAAAAATAAAGAAGACAATGGACGCTGATTCATCCAGACCTACGGGAATGGTCTTAAACAAATCAAACGGTTTAATAGGACTTTGCTCCACATAAGTAAAAGAGTCAGGATCCACTACCGTTCTACCGGTTGCTTCATCGACTACTCTTTCATATTGACCGGCTGGAATGATGTACGTACTTACAGCCATGATGAGAATAATAAATCCGATAATGACATACGTATGAGGTACCTTAAACTTTTTCTTCTTTTTGGGTTCAGGGGTCATACACTTCTCCTTTCGCGTAACAGACTGATTTTTTGTGTTGTTACGCATAGATTATGTTCATAAGAGTTGCACTCTGTCAATGATTGTTATTTATTAACTATATTACTTCAATTATGTATAACTTCGACGCCCAGCACAATTTTTATATTTCACGTAATATATTCGCGGACATCTTGTCATGCAACGCAAGCAGCCTCATTACTTTATTTTCTCCCCACCTTGCTCAACGAACTCACTTTTGATGTGACTCATCATTCTTTTCAAAAAAGAAGACCACACGATTGTGTGGCATTTTGTCGAATCACCTAACTTTATTATATTGCCTAGAACATGCTTATGAAAAACATCATGTTCGAAGGATTTTGTCGAGCGCTTTTCCTTTTGCTAGCTCATCCACCAGCTTATCAAGCCAGCGTATCTTTTGCATCAAAGGTTCTTTCACATTCTCTACACGGACACCACATACGACGCCCTTGATCATGTCTGCATTAGCATGCATCCTTGGCGCCTCAGCAAAAAAGGTTTCGTAGTCTACGTCTTTTTCGATTTGTGAAAGAATGCCTTCAACATCATAGCCGGTCAACCAAGAAATCACCGTGTGTAGTTCTTCTCTAGTTCGTCCTTTTTTCTCAACTTTATTTACGAGAAGCGGATACACTTTGGAGAACTTCATTTTATATACTCGTTCATTTGCCATAGTCACTCTCCTTAGAGATAAAAGTACCCTAGAGTTTCTCTTTGAAAAACTTTATCCGTTCAATCATATGCAAGCTAGGCAATAACTCTCCAGATCATGGTAAGATAACATATAATCTGTTGCCTTAAACAAAAAAACACGTATGGCTACGTGGGAAAGGTTTGCATTGAAACAGAGACAGTTGACGGGACACCTCATGGCGATTTTTTGTGTCATCGTATGGGGCTCTACCTTTGTAGTTAGTAAAAGTCTTTTGGCGCATTTGCAGCCGGTTCAGCTCATGCTGATTCGCTTCATCATAGCGTACGCTGCCATGTGGCTTGTTTATCCCAAGTGGCACTTCCGTTTAAAAGAAGAGTGGCGCTTTCTAGTAATGGGCTTCCTCGCAAACACTTTGTATGCTTGGGCGGAAAACACTGCTCTCACGATCACGTTTGCAACAAATGTCAGTATACTTGTCTCTACGACACCGATCATGACCGCTATTCTAATGGCTCTTTTCCATAGAAGTGAACGATTGAATCGACTTCAGCTCATTGGATTTGCTATCGCTTTTGCGGGCATGGTTCTTGTCGTCTTTAATGGCACAGTTGCATTACAATTAAAACCTACTGGTGACTTACTATCGCTTCTAGCTGCAGCCACTTGGGCAGTGTATGGGCTACTGTTACGGCGATGGTCTAAGGAATACAATAGTGCCTTGATTACTAGAAAATTGATGTTCTACGGTGTTCTAACCGTTCTGCCGATGGTCCTATCAGGCAATACATCTTTTGATTTTTCCTCTATCCTTACCTTGAAAAATGGTCTACAACTTGCTTATCTTGGCATTGTGGGAAGTGCCATCTGTTTCCTGTTTTGGAATATCGCAATACGTCAAATTGGTGTTCTCACCACGACTCTTTACATCTATTCCATTCCGCTAGTGACTTTGGTTATCAGCGCTATTTTCTTACATGAAAAAATCACATTCATGGGTGTTCTCGGAATCTTCCTAGTCATCGCAGGTATGCTCCTTGGCACAATACAGTTAAGAGGAAAAAAACCTGTTGAGACTTCTACGTCGAATTCAATCTAAATTTGCTTAGTATGCAAACAGATTCATTCCCATTATCCTACTATTAATAATCGCACTCCTATTGCCAACGAGAAAAAGCTTTGCTAAAGAAAAAAACAGCCATTAAAACAGAAAATGTTTCAACGACTGTGGTCTGAAGTGGTGCCGGCGGGGGGACTCGAACCCACACGCCCTTGCGGACAGCAGATTTTGAGTCTGCCTCGTCTGCCATTCCGACACGCCGGCATATTTACTTGCTGTATCATTCTAACAGTAAATAATTATATCTTCAAGTCAATCAATATTATGCACTTAATCCACGCTCCCACGAAGGGAGCGACGTAATACC
>DUVM01000013.1 GCA_012841045.1 Tissierellia bacterium
GTTTCCGACCAAGTTTCTGTTTTTGGAGAATCTTCTAGAAATAAGGGTCATATTTGGACGAGTCAGTCCCTCCTAGCGTCACCTGAGTGGCGTTTTTATTATACAGATGTGTAAATAAAAACGGTTATTTTGATCTGGGTCAAAGAAAAGGATAGGAGAGCTAAGTATACTGAAACCAACGAACAAAGGAGGTCCGTCATGACAAAGAAAACGTATCAGATGGAAACGATCGCTTGCCCAAGCTGTGTGGCAAAGATTGAAGGCATGCTTAAGAAGACGACAGGTGTGGATAAGTCCGAAGTCCTCTTTAATTCCGCCAGAGTCAAGGTTGAATTTGACGAAAACACCATCACGACAGAAGACATACAAAACCGCATCGAAAAACTGGGCTACAAAGTACTCTCTGTAAAGTAAGGAGAAAGAGGCGTCGAGATGTTTAAAATGAGCAAAAAACAGCTGGTGTGGAGCAGTGGAATTCTCGCCGTCATCTCCTTCGTGCTCCACAGGACGATAGGGTATGAGCTGGTGACAATCCTCGTCATGTTAGCAGCCACCGCCATCGCCGGCGCCCCGATTTTTCGACGAGCGTTGGGTGCACTTCGCTACCGGATTGTGGGGATTGATGCCTTGGTGAGCGTGGCGGTCACGGGCGCTCTGATCATCGGAGAATATTGGGAGGCGACAGCCGTCACCTTTCTTTTTATCCTCGGAGATTATCTCGAGTCGAGGACCATTGAAAAGACGCGCTCTTCCATCCGCGCGCTAATGGACTTAGCACCTGATACGGCAAGGGTGAGAAGACATGGCGAAGAGCTTGTCATCTCGCCTGAAGAAGTCACTCAGGGTGACCTTGTCATCGTAAAACCGGGAGAGAAAATCTCCATTGATGGCCATGTAGAAGAAGGCTCGGCGTATGTCAACCAAGCGGCGATTACCGGTGAATCGATCCCTATTCATCGTACGGTGGAGGAAGAAGTATTCTCTGGAACGATCATCGAGTCAGGGTATCTTGTGATCCGCGCAGAAAAAGTGGGTGATGACACGACCTTTGCCCGCATCCTCCATATGGTGGAGGAGGCGCAGGATAAAAAGGCCAAGACGCAAAAGACACTGGAGACATTTTCCAGATGGTATACGCCGGGGATCATTCTTCTCTCTGCGCTGCTGTATCTGATTACAAGAGATATTCGTTTGGCGCTGACGCTCCTTGTCATCTCCTGCCCGGGTGCGCTTGTCATCTCGACTCCCGTCTCGATCGTCGCCGGCATCGGAAACGGGGCTCGACACGGAGTGCTTGTAAAAGGCGGAGATATCATGGAGAAATTAGGCAATGTCAAAGTCGTTGCGTTTGATAAGACCGGCACGCTCACGGAAGGAAAGCCCGGTGTCACTCGTGTGTCAGCATATACGATGGAAGAAGACGAACTGCTCCGACTCGCCGCCATCGGGGAATCCTACTCCGAGCATCCCCTTGGAAAAGCGATCATCTCTGAGGCGCAGTTGCGAAACGAAGAGGCTTTGCCGCCTCCGGAAGAAGCGAACATGATCATCGGTCAGGGACTGGCCTTTACCTTTGAGGGACAGCAATACCTTATTGGAAATCGCAAACTCTTTGATTCAGAGGGTATAGATATCAGTACTCACGAACAGGAACTCAGAGAGGAAGAAGAAAAAGGCCAGACCGCTGTCATCGTCGGAACGCAAGAGGAGATCCTTGGCATCATCTCGATTGCCGACAAGATCCGCGAAGACGCAAAATCCCTCGTGACAGAACTCAAAGCGCAGGGGATTAAAAAAGTTGTCATGCTGACAGGAGACAATCACCGCGCCGCACAGGCGGTATCGGACCAACTCGGATTGGATGGTCACTACAGTGAACTTCTTCCGGAGCAAAAAGTCGAGGCACTTGCCGAATTGTCTGAAGAGTACGGTCGCGTCGCCATGGTCGGTGACGGCGTCAACGATGCGCCGGCGCTGGCGTCAGCGGATCTGGGCATCGCCATCGGCGGAGCCGGAACGGATGTCGCCATGGAGACGGCGGATGTGGTGCTCATGAGCGCCGATATCAGCAAGCTCTCTTACGCTATGGGACTGAGCCGCGCAACCTCTAACAACATTCGCCAGAATATCATCTTTGCTCTGGTCGTCGTAGCTATTTTGTTGGTAGGGGTGGTCTTTAAAACCGTCAACATGTCCCTCGGCATGCTTGTGCATGAAGGATCGGTGCTTCTAGTCATCTTGAATGCGATGCGCCTGCTGCGCTACCGAGAACGTCATATCTAATCAAAAGAGGAGAGTGTCATGAACCACAGTTGCCCCAGTTGCGCAGGTCATCGCGGCTGCCTAGAGCATGTGCCGATCTTTAAGGGACTCAATCAGGTGGAAATGTCGGAGATTGCACACATTGCTTCAGCCAGAGATCTTCAAAAAGGCGAGATGGTGTATCAGGCGGGTGACGCGGGAGGGACGCTCTTTGTCCTCTTTACAGGAAAGCTCAAACGCTATCGTCTCAATGAGAGTGGAAAAGAGCAGGTCATTGAAGTGATCGGGACAGGAGAGTTTATTGGTGAACTTTCGCTTTTTTCGTCTCTTCCGCTGAGCGATTACGTGGAAGCGACGGAGGATTCGACGCTGTGCACACTTCAGGGACAAAAACTCAAGGAACTGATGAGCAAATACCCCTCCATTGCTTTTAAAGTCATGGATGAACTGTCGCGCCGGCTTGAAAAGGCGGAAAGCCGGATTGAAGCGATCAGTTTGACGTCGGTCACCAGCCGGGTGATCGGGGCTCTTTTAGAGTTGGCCGGAGAAAACGGAGAGATCCTTCTTCCCATGACAAAAGGAGACCTTGCTTCTCAGCTTGGCATGAGCCAGGAGACACTCAGCAGAAAACTTAGTGAGCTTCAGGAAGAAGGACTTTTAGAGATGGTAGGCCACAGGAAGATACTCCTCAAGGAATTCAAGAGGCTTCAAGAAATGGCGATAGACGGATAAGATCATCTACAGTATGAACTTAAAATAGCACTTTACAAAAATGTCACTCGGATATAGAATAGGCTAAACCGATGATCCGGAAAAGTACGAAAGGACGTCCGATATCAGAGAGTCGCCGATGGTGAGAAGGTGACACGGCAAACTTTCCGAATGGTCCGGGGAGGGCGAAGCGAAATCGAAAGAGAGTAGCCTAGACGATCGTCTCGCGTCAGGAGACAGGCGCATGTTGGTGCGCTGTGAGTGGGCGGAGTGTATCCGCCAAGCCGGGTGGTACCGCAGGAGTTTCGGCTCTTGTCCCAGCAATTACACTGTGGACAGGGGCTATTTTTATGCCCGGTGTCCGAAGAAATGGAGAATGACATGAAACACATTCCTTACAAGACGTACCTTTCAGAGGACGAACTCCCGAAGGCATTTTACAACGTGCGTGCCGATATGAAGACCGATCACCGGCCATTATTGCATCCTGAAACACTCAAGCCCGTCACAGTGGAGGACTTGGCGCCGATCTTTTCTACGGAGCTTGCCAAGCAGGAGCTAAACGATACCGATCGCTTCATTCCCATCCCCGAGGAGATTCTCTCCTTTTACAAGATGTATCGCCCCTCTCCCCTTGTTCGAGCATATTGCCTGGAAAAGGAGCTCGACACCCCCGCCGAGATCTACTACAAATACGAAGGAGGCAACACCTCCGGATCCCATAAACTCAACTCCGCCATTGCGCAGGCTTACTATGCAAAACAACAGGGCCTCAAAGGCATTACGACGGAGACGGGGGCCGGTCAGTGGGGCACGGCTCTTTCGATGGCGTGTGCATATTTTGGGCTTGACCTCAAGGTCTTCATGGTGCGCTGCTCGGCGCAACAAAAACCGTATAGAAAAGTACTGATGGAGACGTATGGGGCAACCGTCACCCCCTCTCCCTCCCATACGACGAAAATGGGGCGCGCTTTTCTTGAAAAAGATCCCGACAGTTCGGGCTCTTTGGGTATGGCCATCTCGGAGGCGCTCGAAGTCTCCATGGGCGAGCCGGGCTACAGATACACGCTTGGCAGTGTGTTGAACCAAGTTCTTCTACACCAGTCGATCATTGGGCTTGAGACGAGGGCGGCACTTGATCGCCTCGGCGTGGAAGCGGACATCGTCATCGGATGCGCCGGCGGCGGGTCGAACCTCGGGGGACTCCTCGCAGGGTTTATGCAAGATAAGCTGAGTGGGAAAAAAGCGCCCTACATGATCGCTGTCGAGCCCGCTTCCTGCCCTTCTCTTACCATGGGAACGTTTGCCTATGACTACTGTGACGCAGGGAAAGTGACACCGCTGGCGAAGATGTATACTCTGGGCGCAACCTTTGTCCCGCCGTCTGGGCATGCAGGAGGCTTGCGATATCATGGGATGAGCCCGATCCTCTCTCAGCTCTATCACGACGGGTTTA
>DUVM01000074.1 GCA_012841045.1 Tissierellia bacterium
ATACTGGTTTCTCGTCAGGCTTAGAGGCTCAAAAAAATTCGATCATGGCGATCGAATCTTTGTTTATTGTAAAGACCTTCTTGAGGAGCGGCGCTTTTTATCTTTATTGATATCAGTTTCCTGTTCAAAATTTATAGTGTATTTCTCCACGTTCTACGGGAGAACAAGATAAGAATCGGATACATCTCCAGGCGTCCTGCGAGCATAGAAAACGTCAGGAGAATTTTGCTGGCATCAGTAAGGGATGAATAATTGCTGACGGGACCGTATACTCCAAGACCCGGCCCGATGTTGTTAAACGTCGCGAGCACCGCGCCAAGCGCGGAGGAAAAGTCGTTTTGTTCTAAACTGATCAGAAGCGTCATCCCCACGATCAGCATCATATAAAGTCCCAGATAATTGAACACACTTCTTACAACATTGGGCTCAACCGCTCTTGATCCCTGGCGCATACTCATCACCCTCTTAGGCTCACGCACGTGAAAGATCTCAAGGATGGAGCTGTGGATGACGGTGCGAAGCCTGGTCACTTTGAGGCCACCGCCCGTCGATCCGCTGCTGGCACCAATCACCATGAAACCCATGAGGATCAGATGAGAAAACAGAGGCCAAAGGCCAAAGTCGACCGTGGTATAGCCGGTCGTTGTCATGATGGAGCTGGCGGTGAAAAATGAGTGTCTCAGCGTTTCCGAAAAAGTCGGAAAATGCGTCGCCGAGTTAAAGGCAATCGCAAATGTGCCGAGCCCCATGATCGCCAGATACCATCGCAGTTCTTCATTTCTAAGCACTTCTTTCCAATGCCCGACCAGTACATAGTAATACAGGGTGAAGTTGATGCCAAACGCCAACATACCCACGCCAAGGACAATTTCAATGTATGCGCTGCCGAAATGTCCGACACTGGCGTTATAGTTACTAAATCCTCCAGTACCAGCCGCTCCGAAGGCGTGAATCATCGCATCAAAGAGATTTAATCCTCCCAGCATTAATAGGATGATCAGCACCGCCGTCATGCTCAGATACATGAGATAGAGGATGCGGGCGGACAGACTCGTGCGAGCGACAATTTTTCCGAATTCCGGTCCGGGAACTTCTGCGCGCATGATGCGCATGCCGCCGCCCATCTTCGGAAGAATGGCCAGTGCAAACACCAGAATACCCATCCCTCCAATCAGATGGGCAAAACTTCTCCAAAAAAGCATCGAATGGCTGAGCGACTCGACATCGGTGAGAATCGTAGAACCGGTCGTCGTAAAGCCACTCACCGTCTCGAACAAGGCATCAACATATCGTGGGATCTGACCGCTGAAGTAAAAGGGTAGCGCTCCGAAGATGGAAAGCAGAATCCACGACAGCGCCACAATTAGAAGGCCTTCGCGCTCATAGATCTGGGTCTTTCCGGAACTTCGGTGCCCCAGAAGCAAACTAAAGATGAAAATACATGCCACCGTCAAGACAAACGCCTGGATATTTTCAACAGGCTCTTGGTAAATCACAGAAACAAGAAGCGGCAGTAAAAGCAGTCCCGCCTCAATTTGCAATAGTCTTGACAGTGTGTAGCGAATAAACCCGTAGTTCATTGTCTCTCCATGTTTTTAGTAGTTTCCGAAGGCATCTACTGGTAGTTAGATGACGTCATCCATATACGTAGCGCCTGCATCGTAGAGGCGACTCTTCTAGATATAGATCAAAAAGCGGCAAAACGCAACTTGCTGCCAATTCTCAGGCTAAAATGTCATCGATGTCATCAAAGCCTAGCTGCGTCGTCACGATAATCACGCGGTCTGCGAGGCGGATCTCATCGTCCCCTCCCGGGAAAATCGGCTTTCCGTTTCGAATGATGTAGGCAATCGTAATATTGGGTTTGAGGTTCAACTCTTTGATCGGAATGCCCTCGATCCTTGAGCCCTCGCTAACTCGAAACTGCAGCGACTCCGCCCGGCCATCAGCCAAGCGATGAAGCGCCTCCACATTGGAGCCCTCGGAGTTTTCGATGCCGCGGAAAAAGCGGATGATGCGGTCAGCGATCAGTTCTTTGGGCGTAATGATCGATTGGAGTCCCATTTCGCCAAGGCTCGCTAGGATTTGTGTGCGATTGACCTTAGTAATCGTCTTTTCGACCCCTTGCGTGCTTGCATACAGGGCGATGATGACATTCTCCTCATCTATCCCCGTCAGACTGACCAAGGCGTCGTAGTGAGAAATCCCTTCTTCATCAAGGATGTTTTTATCGCTGCCGTCAGCATAGATGACACTCACCGTCGGATAATTGAAGCTCAGTTTATTGGCTTCCTCTTCATCGCGCTCGATGACCTTGACCTGGATGCCGGTGCCCCGAAGCATCTCGAGAAGATAGTGCGTGATACGCCCGGCGCCGATAATCATGACACTCTTCACGCGCTCGTGTTTTGCCCCGAGCGCCTGATAGAATTTTTCAAGATCCGGCTTTGTGCCTGTCACCGTGATGATGTCGCCTGTCTGAAGGACATCGGGACCTCTGGGAATGAGTGTCTCTTTCCCACGCACGATAATGCAGACGAGAAGGGTTTGGTATCGTTTTTTAAACTCAATGAGGTTCATGCCGACGAGGGAGCTGTCCTCTTCCACCGGTACGCTGACCATGTTGACGAGGTTGTTGGCAAATGTATCGACATTGATCGCAAGAGGATATTCGAGCTCCGCTTCAATTTTTTTGGCGGCCTCAAGCTCCGGATTGATCATCATCGTGATCCCCAGGCTCTTTTCAAAGAAGGAGAACGAGCGGTAGTTTTCAGGGTTTCTGATACGGGCAATGGTGTATTTGGCACCCAATCGCTTGGCCATGATCGCCGCGACCATATTGACCTCATCGACGCGCGTGACACTGATAAAAAAGTCCGCCAGTCCTACGTCCGCCTCCATCATCACATCATAACTGGCGCCGTTTCCTACGAGTCCTGAGATATCGGCATGCTCCATCACCTGCTCCAGCACGCGAGGAACCGTCTCAATCAAGAGAACGTCATGACCGGCTTCAGAGAACTCAATGCTCAGGAGTTCTCCCACCTTTCCACCGCCGACGATTACAATTCGCATGATGCTTTCCTCTCTACTGCAGAAGTGGCGATCAGATCGATCCCCGTCTCTCCTGCATTTTTCACTAATATATCTCCTAGATGGATGGGCGCCTCCACTCGTAAGGTGCGAAGGCTCTCCAGCACAGGCATGATCTTGTCTTTTGGGAATGCTGTCTGGGAGCGAAGAGACACTCTGCTAAGATGGCCGCCGATCACCGAAACCGTCGATGTCAGCATCCTCTTAGGCGCGCTCATTTCCTCCATAGCAAAACGCACGCCTCTTGCGCACGCAGCACCATGCACGTCCCATGTGCCCGAAGGCGTCTGATCAACCGTCATCTGACAGCCTCGAGGGCATACAATACACTCGATGTTCACACAATCTCCAATCGCAACTCTGTCATATATTCTATCCCCGGCACATCGATTCGCACCATCTCTGAGGGGATGGCAAAAGCCAGTCGCTTTTCCAATACCTTTATCGTTCCATTATAGAGACGAACCGAACCTTTTTCCAGAGGTTCTTTGACACGAAGATATAGTGAAAAGGCCTCTGAAGTGCTGATTTCCTGAGGAATACAGCTGTGGATGTTGCCTTCCAAAGAAATTTCATTTCTCTTTTTTTCAGTTTTTCCTCTCAGATACTCCGCAGCTCCCCGCGCGGCGATCCTGCCCTCTTCACTGACAAAGTCCACGATGTCGTGCACGTGAAGGGTGTTACCACAGGCGAAAAACCCCTCGACCTTGGTCGCCCGACTCTCATTGACAAGAGGTCCTCCTGTCACCGGATCCATGGGGATAAATCGGTTGACCAGATCGTTTTCAGGAATCAATCCCACACTCAGTAGAAGGAGGTCGCACGGGATGATCCGTGTCTGGGCACTTTCTTCATGAAACACCTCTACCCCTTCAATGTGTCCTCTCCCGAGTGCCCGCGTGATCCGACTGCTGAGGTACAGCGGTATGTCGTAGTCATGAAGACACTGATGAATATTTCTTCGAAGGCCTGAGCTTCTCGGGAGCACTTCAATGACCGCCTCGACTTCGACACCTTCCCATTTGAGCCGCCTGGCCATGATCAATCCGATATCGCCCGAGCCGTAGATGACGGCGCGTGTGCCGAGTTTTTTCCCTTCGAGATTGATGAGGCTTTGCGCTGCGCCGGCGTGATAGATCCCTGCCGGTCGCTCGCCCATCAGAGCGATCATGCCCGCTGTCCTCTCCCGACAGCCCATCGCAAGGATGATCGCTTTGGCTGTGAGCTCTTCGAACCCTTCCGAAGAACTAAAGGAAATATTCTTCTCAGGCGTGACGGAGGTAACCATCGCTCCGGTGCGAATCTGCACTCCACTTGTTTTCACCCTTTCAATAAAACGGTGTGCATATTCGGGACCTGTCAATTCTTCCGAGAATTCCTCCAGCCCAAATCCTGTATGGATGCACTGCGGCAAGATGCCGCCAAGTGAAGAAGCCCGCTCCAGTAAAAGCACGTCTTCTATCCCCTGACTCCTTGCTTCTAGTGCCGCCGCAAGTCCTGCAGGTCCTCCCCCGATGATGATCAGATCTCTAGTCATCTCGCCTCCTCATCATCCAGCTGCCTCTGCCTTCCTTCTGGACCTCCTCATCCTGAAGAGCAAGCTCTTCCTGAAGGACCTTGAGGATCCGGCTCTCACAAAATCCGCCTTGACAGCGGCCACTTCCGGGGCGCACTCTTCGCTTGACACCACCCACGGTTCTTGCTCCTCCCGGTCGCCGAATCGCTTCTTTCACCTCAGCGAGGGTGACCATCTCACAGCGGCAGAGAATCTCTCCCGCCTCTTTGTCCTGCTGGATCCGAAGATGTCTCTCTTCTGCACGCATGTTGTGAACAGTGGTAGTGCCCCTGCGCGTTGTCACGACATGTTCTTTCTCTCTCAGCAGGATTTTCTTCAAGAGAATCTCCGCCACATATTCGGCGATCGCCGGAGCTGCCGTCAAGCCGGGCGAGTCAATCCCTGCTACGTGGATGCATCCCGGCGAGTTCTCGCTCTCTTCGATGCGAAAATCCCCTCCCGGCGTAGATGCACGTACGCCACTGAAGAGACGAATGGTTCTTGCGATCGACGGCTCTTTGATCAGCTTTCTCACCGCGCTGTCTACAAAGTCGATTCCTTCGACATCCGTCGAGAGATCGTGGCGATCTTCCATAACCTCGCTCGTGGGTCCTAAAAGGACATTGCCGTGGACGGTCGGCACGACCAGCACGCCTTTTGAGTGCTCTTCGGGAAGCCCAAACAGCACATGGTGGTATTTTTCCCGCTCGCCTTTATCAAGCACGCGGTACTGGCCCTTTCTCGGTATGATCTCTATCTCATCGCCCAACATAGATGCCACATGGCCGGCATCGACGCCGGCAGCATTAATGAGCGAGTCAACCAAGAACTCCCCGTTGTCTGTATTAAGAAGGTATTTTCCATCTCTTTTGTGCACTGCCAGAAGCTTTGTGTCAGGCAAAAATGTCACGCCATTTTCCATGGCGTTTTCTAAAAAGGCAAACGTCGCCTGAAAAGGGCAGATAATCCCCGCGCTCGGTGAATATAGAGCGCTGCAGACTGATTCAGAGAGCTCGGGCTCTCTTTGCTCAAGCGTCTGTCTGTCCCAGATCTCGAGGCCTTTTACGCCGTTGATCTCCCCGCGTTCTTTTAACTCCACGAGACGATCCTGATCGTCGCAGTCGCGCGTCAGAACGAGCGAACCGATATTTTCAAGCGGAATCGAGAGCTCCTTCGCGAACTGATGATAGAGCGCATTTCCTCGCACATTTAAGCGGGCTTTGAGCGTGCCGGGGATCGCATCAAACCCACCATGCAAGATGGCGGAATTGGCTTTGCTTGTGCCCATACACGCTTCCGGCTCTTTCTCCAAAAGAAGGATATCCAGTTCATAGCGAGAAAGCTCCCGCGCAATGGCGGTGCCGATGATCCCTGCCCCGATAATCGCAAGTGTCATTTCTCATCCCATCCGAGGCATCTCTCCACGGCTTTTTGCCAGCGAGAGTAGTTGAGCGCGATCCATTCCTCGTCTTTACTCGGCGTGAAGACAAAGCCGCTTCCCTGACGCTCTTCAAGAAAAGACCTATCCCAGAGCTCTGCGCCCAGTCCCGCCAAGTACGCCGCACCAAGTGCCGTCGTCTCTTTGCGAAGACTTCTTCGAACAGCCAAGTTCAAGATATCTGCCTGAAACTGCATCAAAAAATCATTTGCGCTGGCCCCACCATCCACTCGAAGATCGGTGATGGCGGTACCGGACTCCTCTTCCATCAGATGCAAAATATCCTTGAGCTGATAGGCGATCGACTCCAGCGTGGCACGCACGATGTGTTCGCGCTTCGTCCCACGGGTCAGTCCGAAGATGGCGCCTCTAGCGTACATGTCCCAGTACGGCGCCCCCAACCCTGTGAACGCCGGCACCACCACCACGCCGTTGGTATCATCGACCATGTTGGCGTAGTATTCGCTCTGCGGTGCATCATAGACCAGGCGAAGTTCATCGCGCAGCCACTGAATCGAAGCACCTGCGACAAAGACACTGCCTTCGAGTGCATACATCGTCTCTCCGGGGAGTTCCCAGGCGATGGTGCTAAGCAGGCCTCTTTGCGAAAAGACAGGCTCCTCTCCCGTATTCATGAGAAGAAAACATCCTGTCCCATATGTGTTTTTCACCATCCCCTTCTTTGTGCACTGCTGCCCGAAAAGAGCCGCCTGCTGATCACCGGCCACCCCATAGATCGGCACACGGACACCGCCGAACACTTCTTCATGCGTATGACCAAAGAGACCGCTACTGGGGAGCACTTCCGGAAGGATGGATGCGGGGATGCCAAGTTCTTCTAGGATCTCGGTATCCCATTTTTTCTCTTTCATGTTGTAGAGCATGGTGCGCGAGGCATTGGTGACATCGGTGACATGGCGCTCACCTCGTGTCAATTGCCAGATGAGCCAGGTGTCCACCGTGCCAAAGAGGATCTCGCCGTC
>DUVM01000014.1 GCA_012841045.1 Tissierellia bacterium
ATGTTGCTCATCGTCACGTTATTACTGGGACTTGTCTCCTGCGGTGGTGGTGATTCGGGCTCTGATCCGAAGCTGGGCAAGTACTTACCCCACACCGCCGAAATGTTTGGCATCACTATGACAGCCGAAGAATTGTTTGGCTCTCCCGATTCCTTTACATTGGAACTAAAATCCGGAGGGAAGATGACGCTTCAAGCAGATGGTGAGAAAGGGGACGGGACCTACAAGATCGATGGCGAAAATATCACCATGACAGTGAAAGTCGATTCGGACGAAATGACCATGACAGGTCGTCTGGTCGACAACATGCTCTACCTAGAAAACATGCTTGATGCGGGCATCAACATCGCCTTCTACAAAGAAGGAACGACCCCGGTAGAAGCGGCAGTCACTCCTACACCAGAACCGGTGGATGAAACAGAAGAAGAGACAGATGTACCCGATGACAACCAGACTGACGGTACCGACCAGCAGGGTTCTTCAGATCAAGGGGTCTTTGGCAACTACTACGGAACCGCCTATCACAAGAATGCCAATGAGAATTTCTTCTTTGGAGAAGAACTCCCCATCTGGGCCTATCTGGGACAAGACTCTTCTGGCAATGTGTATTTTGAAATATATGCGGAAGAGGATCACAATTCGGATTCTGTCCTAGTGAGTATGTGGGTGATGATGTTTGACAATCAAATGGTCCCCCACATCGGAGAAGAAGACGCTTGGATTTATGATATGTATCTCGACATTGAAGATACGTCTGCGTTGACGGTGAACATAGAAAACGATACGATCGTCATGGACTATATGTACAGAGAAGTGGATGAGGGGGTTGAGTACTTTGCCGATGTTACCTTCTATCTGCTGAAGGAAGGAACTCCTTGGAAAGAGCCTAACTTCTAATACCGAATACTTATAATAAACAGAGGAGCGCCATGCGCTTCTCTGTTTGCCCGGTAGTAAAAATTTCGACGACTTGATCGTCAACGGTTCGATGGTTTCTGTTAGAATAAGAGATAGACTTTTCTTCTCTGCAGGCGTGGTGAGATGAAGCGTGGTCTGCAGAGAAAGTTGTTTACAGGAGGAGCGATGCAAAGAAAATACCTGGTACTACTTCTAGTGATCGTTCTATTTCTGAGCGCCTGCAGCGGCAGCGGAGGTGTGAAGGAAGAAAGTCCCAATGCCGGAATGTGGAAGGGACACAGTATTTCTATCTGGGGCCTAGAAGAGCCGATCGAGTCCTACTATCCGGGTGGGTTCAATATAGAACTCTACACGGGAGGAAGAGGGAGTGTGACGATCAATGAGACCTCGGAGGATGCGATCTGGACACTCAAAGACGGCTACTTCACGCTCAAATGGGACAACCAAAAGATCTCCGGTATGCTAGAAGGCAACAAAATCGTCCTCGAAGAACTGCAGGGCACGGGCTCCAATGCTATCTTCTACAAAGAAGGAACGCAGGTTCCGGAGTTAGTGCAAGCGCCTGAGGCGCCGTCAGTTTCTTCCGTAGAGACGCCGGTAGAGCCAGTGGAAGTGCAGACACCTGCCTCTGTAGAGACGCCCGAAGAACCCCCGGAAGTAGAGACGCCTGAAGAACCCCAGGAAGTAGAGACACCGCTACCGGAGGAAGTGACACTTTCTCCCGGGACTTGGTGGGAAGGTTTTATTCTCACTTCCGATCGAACAGGTTCCTTTGAGTACCCGGATCAGACGAAAGTCGTCGCTTTTATTGGCGTTGATACTTCTACAAATCGCCCCTTTTTTGAAATCTATGCCGGAGAAAAGCGCGATGATGTCGTAGTCTCGATGTATATTGAGACGACGGAAACGGGTGATACCTTTAAAGCGGTGATAGGGGAAAAAGACGCCTGGATCTTTGATCACTACATTGAGCCGGAGGAAGCCGAGCTCTTTGACGGCTCCCTTTTAAACGGCACCATTAACTATGTCTATCAATATCAAGAAGAAGGGGCAACGGCGCAGATCATCATCTGGCTTACACCCCAAGGGACATTGGAGTGAAGAATTAGTGCTCCATAGAATTCAAAGAAAAATAGAGCGTCTTCCATGATGTGAAGACGCATTTTTTTGCACATTGCCCTCTGTCACGACGAGTCATAGGGCATCTTTTTACTTGTTTGAGATGGCTCTAGATCAGCCTTTTCGGTAATTCTCCATGATCTCACGGAGGAAAAACGATGTTGAAGGGGGCGTATATGTAATGGTGTTGGCGCCGGCTTTGATTGTCTCGAGGATGGATTCTTCTGTCGGTCCGCCGGTGGCAATGATGGGAAAGTCTTCTCCCACAGCTTTTCGGATCTCCCGGACCATGTCCGGCGTGTCCTTGCTGCCGGAGACATTTAGGATGCTTGCACCCGCTTTGATCTTGGCGAGAAAATCGTCTTTGAGCGTGGCGATGGTGGCAATGGAGGGGATGTCCAGAACTTCTTTCAAGCTTGTAAATAGTTCGGGCGATGCGGGATGATTGAGGACCACGCCCATGGCACCGAGCAGTTCTGCCTGCAGGCCCACTTCTACAGAGCGCCTGCCGGAGGTAACGCCTCCGCCGACACCGGCAAAGACAGGGACAGTAGATACATCAAGAAGTGCCTTGATGATGCTGAGTTCCGGAGTAAAGGGGTAGACGGCGATGATCGCGTCTGCGTTATGGTTTCTGATGATCGCCAAGTCCGTGGAGAAGAGCATCGAGCGAATGATGCGGCCCTTTACCTTAATTCCACTCGCTTCTTCAATGACGGAGGGAATATGAATGATTTTTGTGCGCAAGTTGCTTGCAACCACGGGAGGCATTCTTTTGTATTTCATAGGATCTCCCTTCATAGAGATACTTCTATATACCCTTCTGGAGAAGATTGTTGACAAAAGCAGATTTCAATCATAAAACAAAAGAGGACAGAAACAACTTGAAACAGTCTGGTGTAAGTTGTGATAGAATGTGAGAAGGTTGCACGATAAATGTCTATGTCTATCCTGTCTTTTAGGCCGATCGGGCTCGGAGATATAAGGGATATTACTCAAGGGCTCAAACGGTATTTTTTTGGAGGTATTTCATGAAGGATTATGTCATCAGCGCATCCTCAACGGCGGATCTGTCAGCAGAACATTTTGAAGCGATGGGTGTGCCGATTGTCCATTTTCATTTCACACTTGATGGAAAAGACTATCCCGACGATCTGGGAAAGACGATTCCCTTTGAAAAGTTCTATGATTTGATTGATAAAGGAGCTATGCCCACGACTTCCCAGGTCAACGTGAAAGAATACGTCGATCACTTTGAGAAACTTCTTCAAGAGGCGGAAGGAATAATTCACCTTACGCTATCTTCTGGCATCAGTGGCTCGTACAATTCGGCCGTCATCGCCGGAGAACAGATGAGAGAGAAGTATCCCGAGAAAAAAATCTATATCATCGATTCTCTCGCTGCATCTTCAGGCTTTGGCCTTCTTGTCGATGCGGCCGCCAGAAAGAAGGAAGAGGGTCTGGGGATTGACGAACTGCACACATGGATTGAAGAGAACAAACTGCGCATCCACCACTGGTTTTTCTCCACGGACTTAAAGCACTATCGAAGGGGTGGTCGTATTTCGGCCAGCTCAGCTGCTCTAGGCACTCTCCTTAACATTTGCCCCCTTCTCAACGTAGATCACCTAGGCAGACTGATTCCCCGCACCAAGGTTCGAGGGAAAAAGAAGGTGATCCGCGAGATCGCAAAGAAGATGATCGATCATGCAAAAGACGGCGAGAATTACAGCGAGAAGTGTTTTCTTTCTCATTCCAACTGCTTAGAAGATGCCCAAGCGGTCGCTGCGTTGGTAGAAGAAGCCTTTCCCCATTTGGACGGAAAAGTGCTTATCAATAGCATCGGCACCGTCATCGGAGCTCACACAGGCCCCGGCACCGTCGCTCTGTTTTTCTTCGGAGAACCAAGGACAGAATAGTCAAAAGCTCCTCGTGAGCTTTTTTCTTTTGCAAATAGTACTAGTTAGTGGTAATATGTAAGCGGAGATACTATGAAATACTCACAAAAAGATCAAAACAACCTGCGGATGCTGATCGGACTCAGTAGAAACACAACCTTGCTACACAGAAGAGGGGCGAGGATCTTTCGAAAAAGTGGCCTGAGTCTGATGCAATTTGCGGTTCTCGAAGCGCTGTATCATAAAGGGCCTATGAGCATCAAAGAGATCCTAGAGAGCTTGCTGGCAACAGGAGGCAATGTGACGCTGGTCATTAAGAACCTTCAAAAGCTCGGTCTCGTGGACTCCTTAGCCGATCCCGAGGATCGCAGGGTGCGCATTGTGTCGATTACGAAAAGAGGAGAAGAAAAGATAGAAGAGATTTTTCCCAAACATCTTTTGGATTTGGAGGAGTATTTTGAGGTGCTTAGCGATGAAGAAAAAGAGCGGTTGATCGCTCTACTTAAGAAGTTGGGAAGAGTAAAGGAGAAGAAAGAATGAGCCAAAGACCAATAGAAATGATTTTTGCCGGACCCAAACGCCACTGGGTTGGAAACGGCTTTCACGTCAGTAATTATTTCCCCAGAGGGGCGCGTCTCTTTGAGAGATTCAGTCCCTTTATCCTTTTAGACTACAATATGCCCTATGATTTTGCGCCTGCCACATCTCCTCGAGGGATTGGGGCCCATCCGCACAGAGGGTTTGAAACCGTTACCTTTGCTTTTGAAGGAGCGGTAGAGCATCACGACAATCAGGGAAATCACGGCATCATCTATCCCGGTGATGTGCAGTGGATGACGGCGGGAAGCGGTATTCTTCACAAGGAATATCACGAAAAGAAATTCAGCTCTCAAGGGGGCACGTTTCACATGATTCAGCTGTGGGTCAACCTCCCGGCGAAGGATAAAATGACAACCCCTGGCTATCAAGCGCTTGAGGCTTCTGATATGGGACTTTTTGAGCTTCCCGAGGATTCAGGAAAAGTTCATGTTGTTGCCGGAAACTTTAAGGATGTGAAAGGTCCCGCCAACACATTCTCACCGATCAATATCTACAGAGTGGAGATGAAAGAAGGAGCGGAGCTTACGCTTGACGAGCCCGCCACCTTCAATACGGGACTTCTTGTCATCGAAGGAGACTTCGAGATCAACGGACAGACAGTCAAAGAACACGACTTTGTTCTCTTTGAAAATGTTCCGGGGGAGATCTCGCTAAGAGCATTGAGTGAAAAAACACAGTGTATGGTCTTTAGTGGAGAAGATCTAAAAGAGCCGATCGCTGCAGGAGGCCCCTTCGTCATGAACACAAGAGAAGAACTTCAACAGGCGAACGAAGATTTTCACATGGGTAAATTTGGATCATTGGATTTTTAAAGAGTCTGCTCGGCAGACTTTTTTTATTGAAAACGACGCACGGCATTGTCTTTTCAACTTGTTTGTGATAAATTAGTCATAGCACGACAGATAAATGGGTATCTATTAGAATGTGACATTTTGCGCAATTTTTGTTTGGACCGCGATGACGTACATCGTATAGGCATCGGGAAAGGAGTTATACATTGTACCAGCTGATTAAGTGGGAGAAAGAAGGTCCCATCGGGATCCTCACGATCAACTCTCCAGCGACACTCAATGCGTTGAACAGCCAGGTTCTTAAAGAACTGGACACATGCATTGACGAAGTATTGAAGGATGAAAGCATTGGCGCGTTGATTATCACCGGAGAAGGAAAGGCTTTTGTTGCCGGCGCTGACATTAAAGAGATGCTTCCCCTCGACCACAAACAGGGAGAAGATTGGGGCGCATACGGCAGTGGCATTTTCCGAAAGATTGAGACGTTACCGCTACCTGTTATCGCCGCGGTCAATGGCTTTGCGCTGGGAGGAGGAAATGAACTGGCCATCTCCTGCGACATTCGCATTGCTTCGGAGAAAGCAAAGTTCGGACAGCCCGAAGTCGGTCTGGGCATTATCCCAGGTTTTGCAGGAACGCAGCGCCTGCCGCGTTTGATAGGTCCTGCTGCCGCAAAAGAACTCATTTACACAGGAAAGATCATCGGAGCGCAGGAAGCCAAAGAGCTCGGGCTTGTCAGCCGTGTTGTGGCTCCTGAGGAACTGATGGATGTAGCCAAAGAACTGGCGCAGTCCATCTTGAAAAACAGCTGGAACGCCGTGGCGCTTGGTAAAAAAGCGATTAATGACGGCCTCCAACTGGAGATAGAAGATGCCCTGGAGCTCGAAGCGAAGCTCTTTGGCGAAGGGTTTAAATCACCTGACCAAAAAGAAGGCATGAGTGCCTTCGTTGAAAAACGACCTGCACAATTCAATTATACTAGGAGGAAAGAATGAAAGTAGGAGTCATCGGATCTGGCACCATGGGAGCCGGCATTGCCCAAGTCTTAGCACAATTAGGACACGAAGTCGTCATGAACGCCCGTCGTCAGACCTCTGTCGACAGAGGCATCAGCACGATTGACAAACAACTCTCTCGCGCCGTCGATCGTGAGCGTATGACACAGGAAGACAAAGACAAGGTCATGGCGCTCGTAAGTGGAACGACTGTCCTGGAAGAACTCAAAGACGTCGATCTGATTATCGAAGCGGCTGCCGAAGAGATGGAATCGAAAAAAGACCTCTTCAAGCGTCTTGATGATATGCTGCGTGACGATGTCATCATCGCCACCAACACCTCTTCTCTGTCTATTACAGAAATTGCCGCGGCCACCAATCGTCCTGACAAAGTCGTCGGAATGCACTTTTTCAACCCCGTTCCGGTGATGAAGCTTGTCGAAGTCATTAACGGCGTAGGGACGGCAAAAGAGACCGAAGAATTTGTGACGAATCTCGCCAAAGAGCTCGGCAAAACACCCGTCCTCGTCGAAGAAGCCCCCGGATTTGTCGTCAACCGCATCCTGATCCCGATGATCAACGAAGCGGTCGGCATCCTCGCTGAAGGCGTTGCCAAAGCCGAAGATATCGACGAAGCGATGAAACTGGGCGCCAATCACCCGATTGGACCGCTCGCGCTTTCAGACCTCATCGGAAATGACGTCTGCCTGAGCATCATGGATGTTCTCTATACAGAGTTCGGCGACTCGAAATACCGCGCACATCCTCTTCTACGTAAGATGGTCCGCGGTGGTCAACTCGGAAGAAAGACCAAAAAAGGTTTCTACGAATACTAGAAGAACCATTGGTTCAATAGAAATGAAGAAACGGAGCACCCGGGAAACCGGGTGCTTTTCGCATTTCAAAACGCACTCAGATGCAAGAGCGTCTTCATGTCACGCAGGAGTGATAGCATCAGTGTAAAAAAACAGAAATTTGACAGTGGATTGCTTGCCTTTTTGATGTAGAAATACGTCCACGCAAGACTCTGTTTAGGAATGTGTTTGTGTTTATTGAAATCGTTAGAAAGCATGAGATTATATAAAAAAAATAATATTGCTGTTTCTTTCTTTTCTTGCTTAGGGCCTTGTTGCAAGGTATAATATTATCAATAGAACGAATAGATAGAGGCGCGTTCAGAGGGTATCCCGACCCGATAGGAGAAGACGATCCTGGCAAGGGAGAAGGACTGGACGCCGAAAGGTGCCTGTATCGTCTTGACAGTTGCCTTGGTGAAAGGCCCTAAGGTCTTCCACTGTCATGGAATCCATGGAGCGCTATTTATGTTTCTCAAACATAATGGGGCTTTTTTTGTTATAGAGTCTCTAACAAGAAAAAAGGGAGGAAATGGAATGGAAGCAATGATCCGATTGCGCATGAGCCAGGCGGATGCACACTATGGAGGAAACCTCGTCGACGGAGCGAAAATGCTCCAGTTGTTTGGAGACGTGGCGACAGAATTGTTGATCCTTCGTGACGGAGATGAAGGGCTCTTTGTAGCCTATGACATGGTAGAGTTTCGCGCTCCTGTCTATTCCGGAGAATTTATCGAAGCGGTCGGCCGCATCACTTCTGAAGGCAAATCATCTCGCAAGATGGAATTTGAAGCGAGAAAAGTGATCGTGCCTCGCACAGATATCAGTGATTCAGCCGCCGACAAACTGGATGAACCCATTGTCGTATGCAGAGCAACCGGAACTTGTGTGGTTCCCTCGGACAAGCAAAGGAGATGAGATGGAGAAATTAATTATTACAGCCGCTATCAGCGGAGCAGAAGTAACGAAAGAACATAATCCCGCCGTCCCCTACACAGTCGAAGAAATTGCTAGAGAAGCCGAATCTGCCGTGAAAGCCGGCGCCAGTATTATTCACCTTCATGTTCGCTGGGATGATGGAACGCCCACGCAGGACAAAGGACGCTTTAAGGCGTGCATCGACGCCATTCGAGAGCGTTGCCCCGATGTTATTATTCAACCCTCCACAGGCGGAGCCGTCGGTATGACGGACCTCGAGCGCCTGCAGCCCACGGAGTTAGAGGGAACCGAAATGGCCACGTTGGACTGCGGTACCTTAAACTTCGGGGGAGATGAAATTTTCGTCAACTCTGAAAACACCATTAAAAACTTTGGAAAAATCATGATCGAGCGCGGTATCAAGCCCGAAATCGAGGTGTTCGATAAAGGCATGATCGACTACGCGATTCGTTTCCACAAGCAGGGCTATATTAAAGCGCCCATGCACTTTGACTTTGTGCTGGGGGTCCAGATGGCCGCTTCTTTAAGAGACCTCGCCTTTATGGTCCACAGCATTCCTGAAGGAAGCACTTGGACAGCAGCGGGCATGGGTCGCCATCAGTTTCCGATTGCCGCGATGACCATCGCCGCCGGTGGACACGTCCGCGTCGGCTTCGAAGACAACATTTACCTGGAAAAAGGTGTTCTTGCCAAGAGCAATGGTGAGCTCGTCGAAAAAGTCGTCCGTATCGCAAAAGAACTAGGCAGAGAAATCGCTACGCCGGATGAGGCAAGAGAAATTCTATCTTTGGAGGCACGAAAATGAAAACAGGCAACAAATACGGAACACACCGCGTCATTGAGCCAAAAGGCACTTTGCCCCAGGCTGCGCAGAAGATTGACAACACACCCGAGATCTACAATAACGAAATGCTGATCGACGTCACAGCCCTCAACATAGACTCAGCCAGTTTTCACCAGATTGTCACGGCTTGTGAAGGCAATGAAGACAAGATCAAAGAGATGATCATGGGCATCGTCAATGAGCGCGGAAAAATGCAAAATCCCGTGACCGGCTCAGGCGGTATCCTCATTGGCACAGTCGCTGAAGTGGGACCTGATTTCCCCGGCGACATCAAAGTCGGCGACAAAGTAGCCACGCTTGTCAGCCTGTCTCTTACACCTCTGAAACTCGAAGAGATCAACAAAGTCCATCAGGACATCGACAAAGTCGAAGTCAAAGGAAAAGCGATCGTCTTTGAAAGCGGAATCTACGCTGTACTGCCCGACGATATGGTAGAGACACTCGCCATGGCAGCTCTCGATGTGGCCGGTGCCCCCGCACAGGCGGCAAAACTGGCTCGTCCGGGCATGTCAGTGCTGATTCTCGGCGCTTCGGGCAAGAGCGGCATCATGTGTGCCTATGAAGCCCGCAAGAGAGTCGGCCCCACAGGCCGCGTCGTCGGCATGGCGTCTAGAGAAGTCACCGCACAAAAAGTTCGCGACACCGGTTTCTGCCACGAAGTGATCGTAGCGGACGCCAACAATCCGATGGAGGTCCTTGAAAAAGCTCTTGCCGCCAACAACGGAGAAGAGTACGACCTCGCCATCAACGTCGTCAACATCCCCAACACCGAGATGAGCACGATCCTTCCCGTCAAAGACGGCGGCACCGTTTACTTCTTCAGCATGGCCACAAGCTTCACGAAAGCGGCCCTTGGAGCAGAAGGCGTCGGCAAAGACGTGGATATGATCATCGGAAATGGCTACACAAAAGGTCACGCAGATATCACACTCGAAGTGCTTCGCGAGTCTCCCATCCTTCGTGAACTCTTTGAAAAAAGCTATCAATAAATCGCATTGATTTATAAAAGGAGGAACCTTGAATACAGATTATGAAAAAAGGCGAAAAGAACTGTTCCCTCAAGCCACCGACGAAGAATGGTCGAGTTGGCAGTGGCAGGTTCGCAATCGCATTGAGACACTCGATGAACTGAAAAAATATCTTCCGCTGACCGAAGAGGAAGAAGAAGGGGTCAAGAAGACACTTGAAACCCTTCGCATGGCCATCACCCCTTACTACCTGTCCCTGATCGATCCGGACAATCCCCATGATCCTGTCAGACGTCAGGCGGTTCCTTTGGAACTGGAAGTCCGTCAATCCTCTGCGGATCTTCTCGATCCCCTGAGCGAAGACGAAGACTCACCGGTACCGGGGCTGACCCATCGCTATCCCGACCGCGTTTTATTCCTGATCACGGACCAGTGCTCAATGTACTGCCGTCACTGCACGCGTCGCCGTTTTGCCGGTCAGCACGATGCCGCCGTCAACAAAAAACAAATTGACGGATGCATCGAGTACATCCGCAATACCCCCACCGTCAGAGACGTGCTGCTCTCTGGTGGAGACGCACTTCTTATGAGCGATGATCGACTCGAGGACATTATCAGCCGTCTGCGAGAGATCGAACACGTGGAAATCATTCGCATCGGATCAAGAACACCTGTTGTTATGCCTCAGCGCATCACCCAGGAACTCTGCGATATGCTCAAGAAATATCATCCGATCTACCTGAACACGCACTTCAACCATCCGCTTGAAATCACAAAGGAAAGCAAGGAAGCTTGTGAGCGCATGGCCAATGCGGGAATTCCTCTTGGAAACCAGAGTGTACTTCTTCGCGGCGTCAACGACTGTGTCTACACGCAGCGTCAACTCGTACAGCAACTGGCAGCCATTCGCGTCAAACCCTA
This sequence comes from Tissierellia bacterium, assembly GCA_012841045.1. Classification (GTDB taxonomy): domain Bacteria; phylum Bacillota; class Clostridia; order Peptostreptococcales; family Acidaminobacteraceae; genus DUVM01. The sequence continues at coordinate 10,848 of DUVM01000014.1, forward strand.
TTACATCTATCAGTGTGACCTGAGCTTTGGCCTCGAGCATTTCCGCACGAGCGTTTCAAAGGGCATTGAGATCATTGAAGGTCTCCGCGGACATACATCCGGCTACTGCATCCCGACCTTTGTCGTTGATGCCCCCGGTGGCGGAGGAAAGACCCCTGTCATGCCTCAATACGTCATCAGTCAGTCGCACAACCGCGTTGTACTGAGAAACTACGAAGGCGTCATCACCACCTACACCGAGCCTGAAAACTATGTCCCCGATTGCCACTGCGACTACTGCACCGGCAAGAAGGAGATGGAGATGGAAGGTGTGGCGGGTCTTCTTGAAGGAAGACAGATGGCCCTGGAGCCAAAAGATCTTGCTCGCAAGAAAAGACATGCTGAGTGATGAACTAAAAGGTCTCCACTCACTTGCCATCATCGGCATGCAAAAGAATGCCGGAAAAACGACCGTCCTCAATCGAATTCTCGAAGAAGCCAGACGGGGCGGGGATTTTCCCCGCCCTCTGGCTATCACATCCATCGGTAGAGATGGAGAGGAAAAGGATGTCGTCACATCCACAGTGAAGCCAAAGATCTACATCGAGAGAGGAACTCTCGTCGCAACGGCGTCGTCGTTTCTCTCACGCTGTAAGCTGACAAAAGAGATTTTGGCGTCGACGCAGGTGCGCACGGCGCTTGGGGAAGTCGTTCTTTTTCGGGCGCTCAGCGACGGGTTTGTAGAGATTGCAGGGCCTTCCAGTGTAGAAGGTGTCCGTCGCATCAAGGAAGCCTTCTTGGCCATTGATCCGGATTGTTTTTATCTTGTCGACGGAGCGATCTCTAGAAAATCCACGGCAGGTCACTTTCTGACAGAAGGCGCCATACTGTGCACTGGTGCAAGCCTTGATTCTTCCATGGGCGTCGTCGTAAAAAAGACGGCGGCTATGGTAGAGCAATTTCTTCTGCCCGGTGCGCCAACATCGGTCATAGATGTTTTTTCGAAGACGGAAGCAAAAGCTGCCATCTGCCGAAGCGGTGAGCTGGTGGAAATCGAAGGAGATCTTGCCTTTACCATGGCATCGGACATTGCGCAGAAATGGACCGAAGACAGTGAAGCGCTACTTCTTCGAGGCGTGATTACGGAGAGCTTCTTTAAGAATCTCCTTCAAAAAGTATCTCTGAAGGGAGTCCAGGTCGTCATCGAAGATGCTACGCGCCTTTTCGTCTCAGAAGGTTACCTCGATCGACTGAAACGTCAAGAGATCATCCTTGAGGTATTCCAACCGATTGAACTTCGAGCGGTGTGTCTAAACCCCTTTTCACCGAGGGGCGTTGATTTTCAAGCGCAAGCATTTCTGGAAGAAATGCGACAAGCTCTCCCTGTGCCAGTCTACGACGTCAGGAGGATGTAATGGATATCTCTCAAAAAGAATGGAGAGACATCGGAGGCGAATTCGTCTTTGAACAACTCAATACCATGACGCCGTATGGGACGCAGCGCAAGCAGCAGAGGAAGTTATATCGGCCGAATCAAAAAGAAGAGCTGATGGAGGAACTTCAGGCGGTAGAGGCGTACTACCAGGCGCTTACGGAGCGTCCATCGGCCATCCACTATCTTCAATATGAATTTTGTCGGGTCAAAGACATCCGCCGCTCCATTGAAAGAGTGAAAAAAGGCGGGATCCTCGATGATCTGGAATTCTTTGAGCTCAAAATCTTTCTAGATGCCATCGATCAGGTGATCGCGAAATATCCTCTGATGCAAGCCTCGAGAGAGAATGAATTGGTGCCGCTTGATGCGATCCGCAATCGACTGGATCCGGAAGCGACCGGTCGCATGACCTTTTACATTTATGATGCATACTCTAAAAGACTGACACTTCTTCGTAAGCATCAGCGGGACCTCGAAGCAAAGATCTCTCGGGAAGAGGACGAGACAAAGAAAGAGGAACTCCTTCGGGAGAGAGCTTCCTTACTCATCGCACAGGAAAAAGAAGAGCGCGAAATCCGTATCGAACTATCTTCGATGGTACAAAAGCATGCCGACACGATTCTTGAAAACATGGATGCTCTTGGCCGATTGGATCACCGCATTGCCAAGGCGGTTCTCGCCAAAGAATACGGCGGATGTATGCCGCAGATCACGGAGGCGGGAGGCGTGAAGCTGGTGGAGGCCATCAACCCGCTATTAAGCGACATCCTCAGTAAAAAGGGAGAGGATTTTCAGCGCCTTAGCATCAGCGTTTCCACCGGCACTTCGATTGTCACCGGAGCCAATATGGGCGGAAAGAGTGTGTCTTTGAAGACCATCCTCTTAAATGCCATGGTGGCTCATCTGGGGATGTTCCCGTTTGCCAAAGAGGCACACATCTCACTGTTTGACTTTTTCTTTTATCTCGGAGACGACTTTGAAGATATCAGCGCAGGACTTTCCAGTTTCGGCGCAGAAATCATAAAACTCTCCGATGTCTTTCAAAAATCACAGCGTCAGCGCGGCATGATCCTCCTAGATGAACCGCTCAGAGGGACAAATCCCCGAGAGGGACGGGCTATTTTGTTGGGTCTTGTCAGACGCTTTGTAGAAACGGATCATCTCCTCATCGTCTCGACGCACTTTGAGAGTCTGGTGGAGGAGGGGATGACACACTATCAAGTCCGGGGACTGAAGGATGTGGATTTTGAAGAATTAGCTTCAGCGATCGAAGTGGATCGCGAGGCGTCCCTCAGCCGCATCCGAAAAAGTATGAACTTTCGCCTAGAAGAGGTGGAAGCGGGAGAAGACGTTCCCAGGGACGCTCTTCGAATCAGCGAGCTCCTGGGGCTCGACGCCACGCTGGTCGAAGAAATCAAAGAGCTATTATAAGGGAGGGAAGCTTGAGCAAATTACATTTGGACCCGCTAAAAGTGCAGCGAGCCAGAGATCTGGCGCGGGGTATTGCTGAAGATACTCAGAGTTTTGTAGACACGCACACCACCGTAGCGGTGGAACGCACCATCTGCAGACTGCTGGGTATTGACGGCGTCAATGACCTCGACGTACCGCTGCCAAATGTCGTCGTCGATCATCTCAAAGAGCAAGAAGCGGTAGGAATCGGCGTGGCACACTTTATAGGAAACGCCATCATTCAGACAGGGAAAAACCCTCAGGAGATCGCAGAAGCAGTCAGCAAGGGAGAACTTGATCTTGTCAAACTCCCGCAGGCAGATGATTTTCGCATCAAAGAATCCATCTCGGCGTTGGCCTCCACCATGGCGGAAAAAATCCGAAAAAACCGCCAGGACCGAGAAGAGTATCTGTCTCGCTTTGGCGACAAGACGACGCCTTATATCTATGTCATCGTCGCGACAGGAAACATCTATGAGGACATCACGCAGGCCAAAGCAGCCGCCAAGCAGGGCGCCGATATCATCGCCGTCATCCGCACAACCGGCCAAAGCCTGCTCGACTATGTTCCCTATGGCCCCACGACAGAAGGGTTCGGAGGAACGATGGCCACCCAGGAGAACTTCCGCCTCATGCGTAAAGCGCTTGATGAGGTAGGAGAGGAATTGGGTCGCTATATCCGTCTGTGCAACTATTGCAGCGGACTGTGCATGCCCGAGATTGCCGCCATGGGAGCCATTGAGCGACTTGATGTCATGCTCAATGATGCGCTCTACGGCATACTCTTTCGCGACATCAACATGAAGAGAACGATGGTGGACCAGTACTTTTCTCGTATGATCAACGGCTTTGCCGGCGTCATCATCAACACAGGTGAAGACAACTACCTGACCACCGCCGACGCCTTTGAAGAAGCGCACACAGTGCTCGCCAGCCAGTTCATCAATGAGCAGTTTGCCCTGATCGCCGGACTTCCGGAAGAGCAGATCGGACTAGGTCACGCCTATGAAATTGATCCGGAGATGAAAAACTCTTTCGTCTACGAATTGGCACAGGCTCAGATGGCGCGCGAGATCTTCCCCAAAGAGCCCCTGAAGTACATGCCCCCCACAAAGTTTATGACTGGAAACATCTTTAAAGGGCATATCCAGGATGCTCTGTTTAACGCGGTGACGGTGATCACCAATCAGAAGCTCTGCCTCTTGGGTATGATGACCGAGGCCATTCACACGCCCTTTATGAGCGACCGCGCACTGGCGATTGAAAATGCGGAGTACATTTTCAGAGCCATGGCGGATCTGGGCGATGAGATTGAATTCAAAAAAGGCGGGATCATTCAAGAGCGCGCAGACTACACACTGGATAAAGCCACAGAGCTCCTAGAAGAGATGCACGGCCAGGGCCTATTCCGCTCCCTTGAGATGGGAACCTTCGCCAACATCAAACGTCCTCAGGACGGAGGCAAAGGACTTGCCGGTGTGTACGAGAAGCAGAAGGATTATTTCAATCCCTTCATTGCTCTTCTTCATCCCACAGGAGGTGTCCAATGAGCAGCGGCGCATACAGCATGGAAGCAAAGACATTTGACTCAACGCTTGATCTCAAAGCGCTTCGCCCTTATGGCGACACGATGAACGACGGCAAGGTGCAGATGAGCTTCACGCTTCCGGTTAAAAACGATGAAAAAGCAGCTGAGGCCGCCCGCGTTTTGGCCAGAAAGATGGGCCTTGTCGAACCCTTGGTTGCCGAGAGAAAAACACTTGATGAAGAGTTTACATTCTTTGTCGTCTACGGAAAGCTCACCCACTCGGTCAACTATGAAGATATTCAGGTCGACGCGGTAGAGATTGAGACGATGACGATGGATGAGACGGACGCCTTTATCCGTGAAAACTTCGGAAGAAAGCTTGTGGTCATAGGCGCCAGCACCGGCACAGATGCCCATACCGTGGGGATCGACGCGATCATGAACATGAAGGGATATGCCGGTCACTTCGGTCTCGAACGCTATGAGATGATCGACGCCTACAACCTGGGAAGCCAAGTCACCAATGAAGAGTTTATCGCAAAGGCAGTGGAATTAAACGCCGATATCCTTCTTGTGTCTCAGACCGTCACGCAAAAAGACGTGCACATTCAAAACCTCGGGGAACTCGTGGAATTGATGGAAGCGGAAAATCTCCGGGACAAGGTAATCCTTGTTGCCGGCGGACCTCGCATCAGTCATGAGTTAGCCAAAGAACTCGGATATGACGCGGGATTTGGTCCCGGTCAGTATGCTGATGACGTGGCAACGTTTGCTGTAGAGGAGATGGTTGCCAGAGGGATGAAGTAGCAAATCGAACGACAGTTCATGCAGGGAAGAAGCATTTCTTCCCTGTTTTTTTCTCATATCGCGAGATTTTTTCTCAGAGACCATCTTCATGGACTCTATTAGGGCTATAATAGAGAAAATAGCTGATAAGGAGGAGAGTGTGCTTGGAGCCATCATCGGCGATATAGTCGGTTCTCGGTTTGAATTCGACAATCATCGCAGAAAAGAATTTGATTTTTTTACCGCAGAGTCTTTTGTCACGGATGACTCGATCATGACACTGGCGGTTGCAAAGGCGCTGAAAGAAACAGAACTCAAAGCGGCCAAACTGGGCCTGACGTCTTTTGATGAAGAGTACCTGGTCCTGCTGAGAAAAAACACCATTCACTACATGCAGACGGTTGGAAGAAAATATCCTGACTGCGGATATGGCTTGCGCTTTAACGGCTGGATCTTCTCTGATGACCCGAAGCCTTACGATAGCTTTGGTAACGGCGCAGCGATGCGCATTTCACCTGTCGGCTTCTTCGCCCGCTCAGAAAAAGACGTCATCACGCTCTCCGATGTGATCACGGCGGTCTCGCACAATCATCCCGAGGGAATAAAGGGAGCGCGTGCCACTGCACTGGCTGTATATATGGCAAGAAAAAAGACACCGATGGAGCAGATCAAACGGAGGATAGAGCGAGATTACTATCTGCTTGATTTTACCATCGATGAGCTCCGGCCGACATATCGTTTCAATGAAACGTCGCAAGAGACCGTCCCTCAAGCTCTCCAGTGCTTTTTTGAGTCCACGTCCTTCGAGGACGCCATCCGAATCGCGGTATCGCTAGGCGGGGACACCGATACCATCGCCGCCATTGTCGGGGGAATCGCTGAGGCGTATTACGGTATCCCTGAAGAAATGAAAGAACGAGCGCTTGGCTACCTAGATGACGAACTATTAGAAATCTACCATTCCATCTGAAAATGAGCGCTCTATAGAGGGTAAGAATCAATCAGGAGGCGCATATGATTGAACAGGTTTTCGAATTGAGCATGAAAGATGAAAAAGCGGTCGAACGCGTGATTTTCGATGAAAACGTTCACTACCTGCACATGGTGTTTAACAAAGGAGATGGCCTGCCGGAGCATTACTCCAATTCCAACGTGTACATGACCGTCGTTCGAGGAAAGCTCTCGATCGGCTTGGGAGAGCAAGAAGTTCATGTCTATCCGGCAAAGACGCTGTTAAAGATCCCGGAAGGGACAAAGATGAATGTGCGCTGTGAGCATGATGAGACATTGGAGTTGATCGTCGTCAAAGCTCCGGCTCCCAAAGCATAGATTCTTTTGTCGCTCGCTTCGAGAGAACATCAGAGGTTCTCTCTTTTTTTATCTATGAAGACAGATGTGAAATTGTGATAGGATATTACTCAAGGTAATCAGCAAAAAGAGTAAAACACAACCAAGGAGATCGAAGCAGATGAAAACCCTCAAGCTATATGAAATCGACAGTTATCTTACAACACAAGATTGTACCGTCAGGGAGATGACTAAGTGGCAAGGAAAACCTGCACTTGTCTTGGAGGAGACAATCTTTTATCCGCTGGGCGGAGGACAGCTTCCCGACACAGGCACCATTGACGGCGTCCCCGTCATCGATGTACAGGAAGAAGAAGAGATCATCTATCACGTATTCGAGAGAGAGCCATCTTTTGAAAAAGGACAGAAAGTGCGCTGTCAGATCGACTGGGAGAGGCGTTTTGACTTTATGCAGCAGCATACGGGAGAACACATCCTCTCAGGGGTGATTGAAAACAAATTGGGATATAAAAACGTCGGCTTCGAGATCAATGAGGAATTTATGCGCGTCGATTATGATGGTATGTTTAGCAAGGAACAACTCGATGCATTTGAGGATGAAGCGAATCAATGTGTCCTTGAAAACCGAAGCGTTGTTGCGTTTATTCCCGGAGAAGATATCATCTCTACACTGGATTATCGCAGCAAAAAACCTCTTGAAAACGACGTACGCATTGTCGATGTGCAGGGCGTTGATGTATGCGCTTGCTGTGGGACACATGTAGATTCTACGGCTCAAGTAGGAATTATAAAAATCATTGACGATATGCATCATCGCGGAGGCACTCGTCTGACGGTACTGTGTGGGAAGCGGGCGCTAGAGGACTACAGGGCACTAAATGATCAGAGCCGAGAGCTCTCCATAGGCCTCAGCGCGCCATCAAGACAACTGACGGAGGCATTTACGCATCAGCAGGAGCTGCGCCAGGAAGACATCAGACGCATAGTGGAGCTGGAAAGAGAAATCCTTCGCCTTCGACTAGAGACCCTAGTGCAGGCAGATGCGTGGATACACTTTGAGGAGAGTCTTCAAGGAAGGGATCTTGCCAAACTTAGCGCGACGCTTGCTCATGATAAGGAACTCTTTCTGCTTTTGAGCGGAAACGATGAAGCGGGATATTCTTACATTCTGACGGCCAAAACCGTCGATACCCGTGAGATAGCAAAAGCAATGAATGCCGCTTTGGATGGAAAAGGCGGAGGAAAGCCTGAAGTGGTACGCGGAGGCGTGAAGGCCACTCGTGAGGAAATAGAAAGGTGGGTGCAGGAACATGGCGATCTTTTCCACTGACATTTTCCCGCGTTATGCGGAGACGGATCAGATGGGGGTGATCTATCACTCGAACTACTTTGTATGGTTTGAATACGCTCGAGGCATTCTCTACGAGCACTTAGGCTTTAGTGCTCAAGACCTCTCGAAAGGAGATGTGCTCTTTCCCGTGCGGCGCGTCAGCTGTGAGTATCTGCGGCCTGCAAGATACGGCAGGATGGTTCGTGTGTCCGTAAAAATAGTGAAATTTAGTGGGGTGCGCATTGTCTATGAATATGAGGTTCATGAAAAAGAATCTGGAGAGCTCCTCGCCCGAGGATCGACAGAGCATGCCATCACGGATGCAGATCTGAACATCTTGAATTTGAAAGCGTATCGCCCGAGTGAAGCAAAAAGATACCTTGAGTATATGGAGGAGTGCAAACTTGCCGAAACTTAAGATCACAGATCTGACCAGCACAGGAGAAGGTGTTGCCCATCATGAGGGCAAGACCGTCTTTGTCGACGGCGTATTTCCCGAAGACACGGTAGAGGTGCGCATCGTTAAGCAGAAGAAGAACTACGATATCGGGGAGTGTCAACGCATTATTACTCCTTCAAAGCACCGCATCACGCCGCCTTGTCCTTACGTTCCGATCTGCGGAGGGTGCGCCATGATGGAGATGGAGTATGCCTTCCAGCTACAGTGGAAACAAAAACACCTCCGTGATGCACTTGAAAGAATTGGCGGGATCCGAACTGAAGTGGAAAGCACCATCGGCATGGAGTACCCTTATGCTTATCGCAACAAGATGAGTTTTCCAGTACAAAACGGAAAAGTCGGCATCTATAAAAAGAGAAGCCATGACATCCTCGAAGTAGAAAACTGTCTCCTGCAAGATGATCAGATGAACGACGTGCTCCGCCGCTTTCGTTCCCTGTTGAAAGAGTACGATACCTACGATGAAACGACCCACAAGGGAGGGCTCCGAAGCCTCCTTCTTCGCCGAGGAGAAGAAGATCTTCTTCTCGCCTTTGCAAGAAAGGACGAAATCGATCCACAGAGAATGCAAGATGAGTTTTCGGATGTGACATTGGTCGAAAATGTCCATCACCGTAAGGGAAATACCCTGATGGGTTCAGAAGATCGTGTCCTCCAAGGTGATGGCAAAGTGACGCTCTCCGTGGGGGATCTCACATTTTATGTCTCCGCCTCTTCCTTTTTCCAGATCAATCTCGAGCAGCTCAACAAGGTCTCTGATTGGATGCAGGAGCACATCAAACTAAAGAAGGATGCCGTCATTTTCGATCTCTACGGAGGAATGGGTGTGCTTGGAAGCATCCTCGGCAAAAAAGCAAAAGACATCTACTGCATTGAAGTCTCTTCCTCTTCTATTGAAGATGGGAAGGTCTCTGCAGAAGCAAACGGTATAAAGATACATTTTATTGAGGGCAGAAGTGAAATCGAAATGGACTCCTTAATCAAACAAGGGATCCATCCTGACCTTATTATTGTCGATCCTCCAAGAAAAGGACTGGACGAGAAACTGAGAAAATCTATTCTCAATGTGTCTGCCGATCAGATCTTCTATATGTCGTGTAAGCCGTCCACTCTTGCTAGAGACCTGAAGGACTTTGTGGCAGGTGGATACAAAATAGTGCATGTGCAGCCTATCGATTTCTTCCCGCATACGATGCACGTTGAGACGGTAGTATTGATGTCAAGGGTGGAAAAGTAAAAGTGTAGAAATGTGAGTAAATAAGAGCTTTCCGTGATTTGAGGTTTGGTTCTAAGCCGGAAGAATAATCGCGGATTTTTGCTATGAGGGAAGTTATCCAAGGTAGGCAGGTTAGATGATCAAGAAGATGATATGGATATTGATGTGGTGAGTTGACACGATTGCTGGCAAAGACGTGGTGAGTTGATAAGATGACTAACGAAATCAGCATAGGTGTCGTTGGTGAAAAGAATTCGAAGTAACTTTCCTAAGAAAGATAATAATAAAATAAAGGGTTTCTGACATTGCATCTTTTGCTCGATTATTTCTATCAAGATGTTAATATCAGAAACCCTTTTTATCCGAAAGAGTATATCAATCACTATACAGCCAAAGGCGTAAGTCAACAGCAAATATGCAGAGATTAATCCTCTCTCACAGCATCCTCATCAAAAATACGATCAAGCTCCTCATTTGAGGTAATACCTCTAATCTTATTTCTAATTGATGTTTTCTCCATGTCAAGTCGATAGAAATGCTCGCGTCCATCAACACCTCTTTTTTGTCTAATAAGCTGAATTCTACCAAATTTGTC
>DUVM01000075.1 GCA_012841045.1 Tissierellia bacterium
AGAAAGGAATACAACCTCTACACAGGAAGAGCTGCCTTTTTTGACCTACAACAACTTGACACGGTCGATTTTCACTCAAAGAGTGCCAGAAAGAGCGTAGAGTGATAAGATAACAAAAGAACTATCATCCAACAGGAGGATCTATGAACTATCTACTGGAAACACTGGAGGCACTGGTACACATTCCTTCTCCCACCGGCTATACAGCGAAAGCGGAAGCTTATCTTATGGAGGAACTCAAAAAATTGGGCTATGCACCTTGGCAGTCAAACAAGGGCACGGTATATGTCCAGCTCAATCCTTTGGCGGAGGGAGAGGGACGCATACTCAGCGCTCATATCGACACGATCGGGTTGATGGTGCGCAGTATTAAGAGCAATGGCAGGCTGCGAGTGACGACCGTAGGCGGTTTTCCCCTCAACTATGCCGAGCAGGAGTGCGTGCAAATTCATACACGGGATGGAAAGGTCTTTGAAGGAACACTTCGTCTCAATGAACCAGCTGTCCACGCTTCCCGAGATATTGCAAAGGCCGAACGATCCGATGAGAACATGGAAGTCGTCATCGATGAGAAAGTGAACACGAAAGAAGAGACAGAGGCTTTGGGTATTATGGCAGGTGATTATGTCACCTTGGATCCTCGCTTTCGAAAGACAAAGAGTGGATATATCAAAAGCCGTCACCTCGATGACAAGGCGAGTGCCAGCGTGCTGCTTTCGCTTGCAAAATCCTATGCAGAGAAAAAGTGGCAGACGTCAAGACCTCTGTTTTTGATGTTTACAAACTATGAAGAAGTAGGCCATGGTGCCAGTGCGGCGCATCCTGAAGGGGTTATAGAGATGATCGCAGTAGACATGGGTGTCGTGGGAGATGATCTTACAACCGATGAAACGAAAGTCTCCATCTGTGCAAAGGATTCCACCGGCCCCTACAATTATGCTCTGACAGATGCACTTGTGAAGGTAGCCAAAGAGAATGGACTTCAATATGCTGTGGATATCTATCCTTATTACGGGTCAGATACGGCAGCAGCTTTAGGTGCGGGGTATGATTATCGCCATGCACTGATTGGTCCCGGCGTGGCAGCAAGTCATGGATACGAGCGAACACATGTAGAAGGACTTGAAAACACAAAAAAACTGCTGATGGCATTTCTAAAAGAATAAAGAAGGAAGCTGAAAAATCAGCGAGTGTTTGTCTCCATCAAGTACCGTCAAAGGATTCTTGAAGGAAGTCAGGTGGTTTGCAGAGGCAAAGAGTCCGGTCTTTAAAGACATCTTGTACTGAAGAAAAACCTCCTAAGAGTAGCATTCAGATGAAAAAAGCTGGTGCGATGGTGTTTGACACTCTCTTATTGAAGGTATAGAATGAGCATAGTTTCATACGACCGAGATGCAGACATGTAGTCTCACGAGGATGTACAGAGAGAAGTCGGCGCTGCGAGACTTTCATCCGACGAGAACTAAACCACTGCGGAGTTTCAGGTAATGACTGACGTATGGGGGCGTTAACCCCTTTGAGATCTACGGATGAAATTAGGTGGAACCGCGAATACTCGCCCTATAAGGGGCGAATTTTTTTTAGGAGGAATCATGATCAAAATTACCTTTCCTGACGGCGCTGTGAAAGAAGCAGAAAAAGGAATCAGCTTATATGAAGTGGCTAGAGGCATATCGGAGGGGCTTGCGCGCAATGTCTTAGGCGCCGTTGTCAACGGCGAGACGAAAGGGCTGCAAGAGACGCTCGAAGAAGACGCAGACGTTCGTTTTGTCCGTTTTGAGGACCCGGAAGGGAAGGCGATCTTCTGGCATACAAGTGCCCATATCATGGCTCTGGCTGTGCAAAGGCTCTATCCCGACGTGCTTTTTGCTATTGGTCCGGCCATTGACGACGGCTTTTATTATGACTTCGATACAGAGCATCGCTTTTCGCCTGAAGATCTCGAAGAGATCGAAGAGGAAATGAAGAAGATCGTAAAAGAGAACCACGAGCTGAAGCGCTTTGAGATGCAAAGAGAAGACGCCATCAAACGCTTTGAGCCGATGGGTGAAGTCTACAAGGTAGATCTGATCGAGCATTTTCCAGAAGATGAGGTCATCAGTTTTTATCAGCTGGGAGAATTTGTCGATCTGTGCAGAGGCCCACATCTGAGAGATATCAGCAAGGTCAAAGCGATCAAGCTTTTAAGTATCGCCGGGGCTTATTGGCGCGGAGATGAAAAAAACAAGATGCTCCAGCGCATCTATGGCACGACATACGAAAAAGCAAAAGACCTAGAAGAACATCTTCGTCTGCTAGAAGAAGCCAAAAAACGCGATCATCGAAAGCTTGGCAGAGAGCTCGATCTTTTCAGCATGCATGAAGAAGCGCCCGGATTTCCCTTCTTCCACGAAAAGGGGATGATTATCCGAAATGAATTAGAGCATTTCTGGCGTCAAAAGCATAAGGAAGCCGGGTATGGAGAGATCCGCACACCCATGATTCTCAATGAAGAACTCTGGCATCAGTCCGGACACTGGGATCACTACAAAGAGAATATGTATTTTACGACGATTGATGATGAAGGCTATGCTATCAAGCCGATGAACTGCCCGGGCTCGATTCTTGTTTACAAAAACAGCATGTACAGCTATCGAGATTTTCCGATGCGATGGGCGGAACTGGGTTTGGTGCATCGCCATGAACTCTCCGGCGCCCTTCACGGATTGATGAGAGTGCGAGCGTTTACTCAGGATGATGCTCATCTGTTCATGACCGAATCGATGATTAAAGACGAAATCAAAGGTGTCATCAATTTATGCGATGACATATACAAGACGTTCGGCTTCTCCTATCATATGGAACTCTCCACACGCCCTGAAAATTCGATGGGCGAGAAAGAGCAATGGGATTATGCAGAAAGTCAGCTGAAAGAAGCTCTGGAAGAAATGGGGCGCGAGTATATCTTAAATGAGGGAGACGGCGCTTTCTACGGTCCGAAGATTGACTTTCACCTAGCTGATGCCATCGGTCGCACCTGGCAGTGCGGAACCGTGCAGCTAGACTTCCAGATGCCGGAACGCTTTGACATCACCTACATCAATGAACAAGGTGAGAAGACGAGACCCGTCATGGTACACCGCACGGTACTGGGCAGCATGGAACGATTTCTCGGGATATTGATCGAGCAATTTGCAGGGAAGTTTCCACTGTGGCTTGCCCCGGAGCAAGTACGGGTACTGCCGATCGCGCAAAGACACCATGAAGCGGCAGGCAAACTAAAAGAGCGCTTGGCGGCCGAAGGCTTCCGTGTCCATCTTGACAGTCGATCAGAAAAAATTGGTTATAAGATTCGAGAAGCACAAGTTCAGAAAATTCCCTACATGCTTGTCATCGGAGACCGCGAGATCGAAGAAGGCATCTATGCCGTGCGTCACTTCAGTGTCGATGAAGAAGGGAAGAACCGTCAATTCTCATGGAGTGAAAAAGAACTGATGGAAAATCTACACGAGGAAATCAACACAAAAAAGTTTGATGCTGAGGTATAGCAAAAGAAGTAACATCTTCGGGTGCATAAACTTATCCCGATATACAATCTTACTACTCTTCTTATGATTGATCCTCTGAGAACGTATCATAAGTATACAAAGAAGATTTGATCAACGAATGACAAGTATGAGAAACATCAAACTCTTTACCTCAAGGGAAACGACGATCAATTAGGATAATATAAACCGACAACGGAATGTCGGTTTATATTTGTTCTGTGTAGCGGAGGATGCCATCATAAGGCTGTAAGGAAAAAGTAGTAAACTACAAAAGCCAGAGTGTTCAAAAGGAAAACGACCACGGGGTTGAGTCAATACCGGACATTCAGATTACGTGATAGTGGCACTAAATAGTTAGTAGACAAACAGATGAATTCGATTGATGGAGAAGAATAATAGATGGACATAGTCATTAGGCCTATTGAAAAAAGAGATTTGCCATATGTTCAAGAATTGTGGGCTGATGGTGAAGTTATGAAATTCGTTGGATTTCCTGACGGCTTACATGTAACGGATGACCAAATACTACGCTGGTATGAGTGGGGGGTTCAGCAACGTCCAGGTAGTATTAACTACTCCATTCTTGAAGGAGATGAGTATTGTGGCGAAACATTCTATAGTATAGATTTTGAACATGACTGTCTGACAAGCCTTGATATAAAGCTCTTTGAAAGATTCAGAGGAAAAGGTATTGCGAGTAAAGCTCTACGTTTTACAATAGAACAAGCGAGGCTTCAAGGTGCAAAAAAGGTTTGGGTAAATCCGACTGAGAAAAATGCAAAAGCGATAGAATTATATAAAAGATTGGGTTTTGAACAGACAGAAATTCCCGAGGTTATTATAGAACAAGAAGGCGTGGGAAATTATCTATATATGGAAAGGCAACTTCCGGATAAATGAGAAAACACTGGATGGATATAATCTGAGAGAACATTATCGTATCAATGGAAAGAACTTGCTGGGTTATGTGATGAGATTATTCTGCTCAATAAAGGTCGACCTGAAGAAATCGGGA
>DUVM01000076.1 GCA_012841045.1 Tissierellia bacterium
GCATATCGCCGCATCTCCGATTATTTTAATTGAAGGTCTATTGACACTCTGGTATGAGCCTCTTCGGGACTTGATGGACCTGAAGCTCTTTGTCGACACTGATTCTGACGAACGGTTGATTCGACGTATCCACCGTGATATGAATAAGCGCGGTCGATCTCTGGAGTCAATTATCGAGCAGTATAAGCAGACGGTGAAGCCGATGCATGAACAGTTTATTCTCCCTACAAAAAAATATGCAGATCTGATTATTCCCGAAGGGGCACAGAATGAACGGGCATTGCAGATTGTCAGAGAGCATCTTCTGGGTCTTCTGCAAAAGAAGTGATGGTCTAAGACGCTAAGGTCTTGTGTAAAGGGAGCGGCTTTTTGACAGAATACTCTTTGACCCCTATTTTGTTTGTATAACTACATGTAATAGGAGGATGCGTTGAAAGTAGCGGCAGTTACCGGTGCGAGCCGAGGATTGGGCTATGCCATTCAAAAAGAGCTGGTACGACTCGGATACAAAGTGATTTCGATGAGTCGGACAGATCCCGGTGATGAGCAACACGTTTTTTATGCACTTGATTTGGCTGATCAAGCCAGTATCCTAGAAGCAGCTTCGCAGGTCGAAAAAAACTGGGGAGAGGGAATCGATCTGTTAGTGAACTGCGCCGGGTTTGGCATCAGCGGACCGTTTGAAGAAACATCTTTACGAGATATACGAAAGCAGTTTGACGTCAATGTCTTTGGCGCTTGGGAATTGACAAGGCAGCTGATACCTCTTTTGGAAAAGAAAAGAGGTAGGATTCTTTTTGTCAGCTCCGTCGCCGCCACCATTCCCATTCCCTTTCAGAGCTTTTATTCCGTCAGTAAAGCCGCTATCACGCATATGAGCCTCTGTCTTGACAATGAACTTATTCCGCTGGGCATGAGAAGTCTTTGCGTAGAGCTCGGTGATATTTCCACGACATTTACAGATCATCGGCTAAAAATGATCTGTAGCGAAAAATACAAAGAGAGATGTGAGCGCTCTGTCTTAATGATGGAAAAGGATGAGCGTACCGGTGAACGGCCCGAAGAGGTGGCTCCGAAAATTCTCAAGAAAGCTCTCTCTACTAATCCCCCGCCCAAATGGACACACGGCATCAAGTATTCCTTCCTCAGTGGTCTCTATCGTCTGCTCCTACCGAGAATTTCGAACAGCATTTTGCGAAGACTATATGGATGAGTGCTATCTGCATATTGATAGAAACAGATTCTGGATGCTATAATATTCTGACAAGCACCCACCTGTTTTTCCGGGCGTAAAATCGCACTTGCACGAAGATTATCCTTAGGGTACAATAGCATATGTCACTTCGGGGTGTAGCTCAGTTTGGTAGAGTGCTTGAATGGGGTTCAAGAGGCCGCAGGTTCGACTCCTGTCACTCCGACCACAATAAGTTGGTGTAGCTCAGCCGGTTAGAGTACCTGCTTGACATGCAGGGGGTCGGTGGTTCGAGTCCACTCACCAACACCAAGAAAAGCGTTGATATTTCAACGCTTTTTGTTTTACTCATATAATTTGTTCTTCGCTGAAAATGAGTTGATATATCGGCGGTAAGCGACAAAAGAATTAACTGCGATACATTTTTGTCCATCTATCTTTTATCTCACGCGATCTGCATACCATAGCATGGTGAAAGTGTTTTATCTGGACTCATCAGAGTGCATGAATTTCTCTATCCAACATAGTTACAGGAGCCAATTTGTTTGCCTCGACGTATTTGACATGTTAATATGAAAATAGGAATCATTATCATATTGGAGTCGAGATGAGAAACAATAGGATGTACAAAACCAGACAGAGAGAAGCTATTATGGAGTACTTACTATCGCTAAAAGGCGAACATGTAACAGCAGATGAAATCTATCAGTACTTTCAACAACGCAGAATTTCTGTCGGTCTGACGACGATCTACAGAAACCTTGACAGGATGGTGGATGAAGGTTTAGTAAAGAAGTTTAACATAGAAGGAATCAGTAAGGCGTGTTTTCAGTTTTTAGATAAAGAGATGAATAGAGATGAACACCTTCATCTCATTTGTGAGAACTGTGGCGAATTAATACATCTGGAGTGCCGTTTTGTAGAGAAACTAAGTCAACATATGGCTAGTGAACACTCGTTTATACTTAAACCTGAAAAGTCGATTTTTTATGGCCTGTGTGAATCCTGCATGAAGACGGCTAAAAAATGAAAAGATTTTTACGTTTTCTTGCTCTTGTTACTGCACTTATTATCTGTGTCGTCATGATACTCACCTCATATCAGATGATTACACATATACATGCCAATCACAGTGATGCAAAAAACTGTCATGTATGTGAGGGATTTCAGCTGTTTTTTTCGTTGTTTAAGAGTTGCATGGCGCTTCTTTTTATACGTGTCACCTATTTCATGATGAGGGAAAATGGCGGTTTTGTTCCGGCTTTTATGAGCATATTCTATCCTTTTTCTCTCGTCAGTCTACACATTCGAATGGACAATTAGTTCGGCAGAGATAGTTTAGAAAAAAAGAAAAAAATAGGAGACAAAATATGAAAAGAATATTTGTAATTTTTTTGATGCTTAGTTTGTTCATAGGAGGATGCACTCAGCCGAGTGATCCTAAGGCAGATCAAGAAGATCGTCGACTAAAAATTGTCGCCACTACGTTTCCGCAGTATGA
>DUVM01000077.1 GCA_012841045.1 Tissierellia bacterium
ATTTAAGGCAGATTTTCATGCTAGAATGAAATTGTGGAGGAGCACTATGAATGATATTAAGAAAGACAGCATAATGGAGATCGACGGCGACTGGGAAGAGAGACTGACAAAAATCTTTGCCGATGGCATGGGCATGACGGAAGAAGATTTTCTCCTATAGATGGATGAAAACTCATCTGAAGAGGACCAAGCTAGAATAAGAAGTAAATACGACTTTGAGTAAATCTTATTACTACCCTGACGATCATGCTTAATGGTCCAGCATTTTGAATGCCTGCTCAAATGAGGTTCAAAATGACCTAGCCTAGAGAAGGGTTAGGCCATTTTTGTTGAAACAAATCAGATCATGGTATAAGCTACAACCAATCGATTCTCCTATTAAACACGTTTAATAAGCGGAATCTTGTTATTCATCCACTCCACGAATCCAATACTTAGACTAACGCAAAAACTCAAGTATGATGCTGTTGATTAATGGATTTCTTGAACTAAGAGCCTCACAGAGATAAAACTGATTCAAGTCATCTGAATATCCCGAGAAAGCTCGAACTGTATAGGCACCGACAAAACCGAGATCACAGTTAGAGATTTACATAAAGTCAAAAAGTATATGAGCCATTGTGTGAAGAGAATCAGAAACGTTAGTTCCCTCACTGAACCCAAATACTCAACAACTTTATGAATAAAGTGAGTCAATAGTGGATCAAAATACTACTACAAAAAGAAACCTTGATATTTCAAGGTTTCTTAAGTCTATGGTGGAGCTGGCGGGAATCGAACCCGCGTCCAAAAATAAATTGCGGAAGCTTCTCCGAGCGCAGATGCTTTTCATTACCGCTGTTGTCAAAGCATCAAATATCACAGCGGCGTTCTCCTAAATTACCACAGGACCCCGGAGAATGATCCTGATCTTGCACTTGATAATTGATCGCACACTCTGCGTCAAGTGCGAAAGGCTTGAGTGGCGATGCTGCTTAATTAAGCAGCGTAAGCAACGTTATTGTTTGCCTTTAATTTTAGTTACCCAGTTCTTTTTCGTGTACCCCAGGCGTAAACACGGCTCGCTTCCTTCCGGTCTCTATCCCTGTCGAAACCTGAACAGCCCCCTATTGTCTTTCGCGAAGTGCTCGTTCCATTTCGCGTTTGGCATCCCTTCGCTTGGATGCTTCTCGCTTGTCATATAGTTTTTTACCCCTGGCAAGCCCGATCTCCATCTTTACAAGGCCGTGGTCATTGACATACACTTTGAGGGGTATAATCGTATATCCGGATTGGGTTACTTTTTCGTAGAGTGTGTTGATCTCTCTCTTATTCAGAAGAAGCTTTCGAGAGCGAACAGGATCCACATTAAAGACGCTGGCATGGCCATATGGAGTGACATTCATCCCCTCTACAAAGGCTTCACCGGAACGGATCTCTACATAACTCTCTCGAATGCTGAGTTTGCCGTCTTTAACAGATTTAACTTCTGTGCCAATCAGCACGATACCTGCTTCAAATGTCTCTTCAATGAAGTATTCGTGATAAGCTTTACGGTTATTGCTCAGCAGTTTCATGATACCCTCCGGACAGTAAATAATACCAGTATTTCAACCTTTTGTCAAATTTGGAGACCCTTATGTTTGATGACTACATCGCCCTAGACGTGGAGACAGCTACCGGAAGAGCGCCTTCGATCTGCTCGATCGGTATCGTTCATGTTATCAATGGAAAGGTGGAGGATCGCTATTACCGCCTGATCAACCCACAGACCGATTTTGACGTCGGCACTATTGCTGTCCACGGGATTACACCTGAGATGGTCAAAGATGCCCCTGTTTTCTCTCAAGTATGGGAAGAAATCAAACATTACTTTGTCGGTAACATCGTCGTGGCGCATAATGCCACTTTCGATTTGAGTCAGCTTGCTTACAGTTTAAAACGGATAGGCTCCACTATTCCCTCTTTTTATTATCTCGATACGGTGAGTCTGGCAAGAAGAGCTTTTCCGGGTCAGCAAAGCTATAGCTTAGGGAGACTCACCTACCAACTTCACTTGTCTTATTTTGATCATCACCATGCGCTCGCAGATGCGCATGCCGCGCAAGCCCTCTTTGAGAGAATCAAAAAAGAGATGCCCCTGAAAACCCATCATTTGCGCCGTTATTCAATATATCGTGATGTTTCGATTTTAAAAGCTACAGAGTTTCTTCAGGCTCTTCGCATTCGCGATATCCTGTTTAGGCTGCAGAGTGCCCAGTTCATCTCAGATCATGACCTTCAAGCCTTAGCAGATGAAAGAAGATCTATGCATGACTCCCAGCACCTTGCACTTCGTGAGCTTACACACCTAATCGATCAATTACTCCATGAGGGTTTTGTCTTTTCATCCCTTATTCCCCAACTTACTCTACTATGGGATACATTCTTTCCTTCCTCAGGGTTCAAAGGTATTTTACTCAGTCTTCAAATCCTCCGGGAGGATCAAGGGCTCTTACAGATGCGTCCCAACGACCTTCAGCCTTGGCTTGATTATCATCAAGAACTTCAGCACGATCCCCTTTTAGCCCCAGTTTTTAGGCATCTTCAACATGATCCGGGATCTCAGGAAAGCTCTGAAGCCATCCAGTCCCTTATTCGCCCTTACGACGCTTGGGAATCTCTTGAAGGAAAAGTCGTTGCGACGTGTGGCCGATTCATCGGATGCTCTGCAGAAGAGTTTCTCTCATCTCGTGAGGAGTCTTTTGAGATTGCCTCATCGCTTAGTCGAAAAGTCGATGTTCTTATTGTCGGAGGGCGGCTTCAAACGTTAGAGAGAGTCTTGCGCGAAGCGATGCTGTATCGCCTGGAGAACCCTCATTTTCGCATCATTTTTCAGTTAGACGAAACGAGTCAATCGCACGAAAAACGGTTGACGTAAAAACCAAGTTAGCGTACACTATCCTTAATATAGTTAGCTCATGCTAACCTTAAGGGGAGGGTCACGTGCCGCTGATATTTGCAGCGATAGGGCAGACAGTTCACATTTCAGCAATCCAAGGAAAAAAAGAGATGCGCGAGCGCCTTACGGGGTTCGGATTTGTGCCGTCTGCAAGTGTTAAGATCCTCTCGGCGCACAATGGATCACTCATCGTACAGCTAAAAGACACACGCGTTGCCATCGATCATGCTGTTGCTTCGCAAATCATTGTCTCCTAGGAAATAAATATGAAAACCTTAAAAGACGTCCGAATCGGCCAGACAGTGGAAGTAAAAAAGATCCATGGAGAAGGTCCTCTCAAGAGGCGCATTATGGATATGGGCATCACAAAAGGTGTCTCCATTCACGTTCGTAAATATGCCCCACTCGGAGATCCGATGGAAATCAATCTGCGTGGCTACGCTCTGAGCCTTCGTAAAAATGATGCCGCTTGTATTGAAGTGTACTAATTTTTTCTTTTGCAGTTGATTATTTCTACCATGGAAGGCCATTATGAAAATACACATTGCACTGGCGGGGAACCCCAATAGCGGAAAAACCACGCTCTTTAATTCCCTGACGGGTTCAGCACAATACGTAGGGAATTGGCCCGGGGTTACCGTCGAGAAAAAAGAAGGGATGCTAAAAGGCCATCGGGATGTCATCATCCAAGACCTGCCCGGCATCTACTCACTTTCTCCCTATACACAAGAAGAAATCGTCGCAAGAAATTATCTCGTTGATGATCGCCCTGATGCGATCATCAATATTGTTGACGGTACAAATCTCGAGCGAAACCTCTATTTAACTACACAGCTTCTTGAGCTGGGAATTCCCATGCTCATAGCTATCAACATGATGGATCTAGTGCGTAAACGAGGGGATGTCATCGACATTCAAAAGCTCTCTGAATCTCTCGGTTGCCCTGTCTTTGAATTGAGTGCCCTTAAAAGTGAAGGCTCATTCTTTATTGCTGAGAAAGCCATTTTACTGGCTCGCTCAAAAGCTGTGCCTACACCTGCTCCACTTCTTTCGGGTCCGCTCGAAGAATCCATAGACAAGATCAAAAACATCATCACTGACTGTACAGAAGAGCGGCTTCTCCCCTGGACTGCCATCAAACTCTTTGAGGGAGACGAAGTCTTGCTGACGTGCAGCTCGTTTGCCGATGAAGTACTCGATGAAGCCGAACGCATCGCAGAAAAAACAGAAAAACTGCTAGACGATGACGCGCAAAGCCTCATCACCGCAGCGAGATATACTTATATTACGGAGCTTGTAAATCACGCCGTAGATCGAGCGCTTCCTCTTCACGCTATGACCTTTTCTGATCGAATTGACTCGATCGTCACCCATCGAATCTTTGCGCTTCCCATCTTTGCCGTCGTCATGTTCTTGGTCTATTTCGTCAGCGTCACCACCGTTGGTCATTTCGTCACTGAATTCACCAACGAAACACTTTTTGGCGAGTGGATTGTTCCCTCCGTCAAAAATAGCTTGGCAGCATACGATGTTGCCCCATGGCTGATCTCTCTTATCAGTCAGGGGATCATCGGCGGGGTCGGATCCGTTTTGGGTTTTGTCCCGCAGATGTTTGTGCTTTTTTTGATGCTCTCGCTTCTTGAAGAAGGCGGTTATATGGCGCGCATTGCCTTTATTCTCGACCGCATCTTCCGAAGATTTGGACTCTCCGGCAAGAGTTTTATCCCCATGCTGATCGGTTCAGGCTGCTCCGTGCCGGGGATTATGGCAAGCCGCACCATCGAACAAGAGTCTGATCGGCGCATGACCATTATGACTACTTCCTTTATCCCCTGCGGTGCGAAGATGCCAATTATTGCACTGATTGCCGGTGCACTCTTTGGAGGTGCATGGTGGGTGGCCCCTTTGGCTTATTTTGTGGGTGTCACCGCCGTGATCATCTCCGGAATCATCCTCAAGAAATTCCGCGCTTTTGGGGGCATCCCATCTCCTTTTGTTTTGGAGTTGCCTCCTTATCACTGGCCGTCCCCCAAAAACATTTGGTTGGCAACGTGGGAGCGAGGTTTTAGCTTTGTAAAACGAGCCGGTACAGTGATCCTCTTGACATCGATCATTTTATGGTTTCTTCAGGCATTTGGCTTTGAAGACGGAGCGATTCATTTGGTTGATCATAACGCAGACTCTCTCCTCGCTTCGATTGGAAGAGTCGCTGCACCGTTTTTTGCCCCCCTTGGCTTTGGAACATGGCAAGCCACCGTCGGCACTTTCTCCGGGCTCATTGCCAAAGAAAATGTAGTGGGAACGCTTGGCGTGCTTTACAATTTCAGTGAAGTCACAGAAGGCGGGACACAGCACTGGAATCAGTTTGCAAATGAGTTCTCCGCTCTGTCGGCACTCTCCTTCCTGATTTTCAACCTCCTGTGTGCCCCCTGCTTTGCTGCCATGGGAACCATACGAAAAGAGATGAACAGCGGGCGCTGGACCTTCTTCGCCCTGTTATATATGACAGCCTTTGCCTATGTCGTTTCGCTAAACATTTACCAGATTGGGAGTTTAATCAAGGGAGAAGGCTTTAACGTCTGGACCTTTGTTGCCTTTTTCACTCTTGCCGTTCTCCTGTATCTATTAATAAGAAAACCTCCCGCAGATCTTCAGAAAGTGAGAAAACGAAGCCATGCTTGAATCGATTCTTCCCAATCTCCCCACTTTACTTGTTGCTCTGGCGGTGCTAGCTTTGGTTATCGGCATCGCATACAAGCTGCGAAAGGACAAAAAAGAAGGCAAACATAGCTGCGCAGGATGCAGCGGATGTGTGGATCCCACCTGTGAGTCAGGTCAGCCCTGTACGATCCAAAAGCGAGCGGACAGAAAGAGCCCTCCCGGCAACGAATCCTCTAGATAATGATCGAAGCAAAAAAGCTGTCTCCCTTCATGAGAGACAGCTTTCTTCATGCGCTCCAGTACAACTCCCCTTTCGAGGGATAAATGGCTTACTCTATGACAACCACTTCTTTCATCACGACAGGAACAAGCGGTCTGTCCATCGAGCCAGTTGCCACTTTGGCGAGCTGGTCTACCACTTCAAGGCCTTTGGTGACCTTTCCAAACGCGGCATACGCACCGTCGAGATGCGGTGAACTCTTGTGCATAATGAAGAACTGACTTCCTGCAGAATCGGGTTGCATCGATCGCGCCATAGATAGGACACCGGGTTCATGCTTCAGATCGTTTTCTATCCCGTTTTGGCGGAACTCGCCTTTGATATTCCAGCCCGGTCCGCCGGTACCGGTTCCTTCGGGACACCCACCTTGAATCATAAATCCTTCAATAATGCGGTGAAACGTCAGGCCGTTATAAAACCCGTCATTGACGAGCTTTAAAAAGTTCTCGACCGTCAGAGGGGCGATCTGCGGATAGAGCTCTGCTTCCATGATTTGCCCATCTTCAAGGACAAAGCGTACTTTTGGATTCATATTACCTCCACGTTACTGTGAATTCTTTGAGTTTTCCGTCAACATATGGAAATGTTGCTTGAAACGGTCTCTTTCCATGTATTACCCAGGGCAGGAAAATGCGGTCTCCTTCCCATTGTGGCAAGTCATATATCTCGTCCATGTGAACCCAGTGAAGATATCCTTCTTCATTCTCTTGGAGGGTTCCCGAAAATGCTTCCACCCTGTAAATGTAGCAGTAAATATCTTCTCCGATACTGAATTCCGGAAAATCGATCTCTCCCATCAAGTTAAACGACTCCACGTGCAGTCCCGTCTCTTCAAAGATTTCTCTCTGCATACATTCTTCCGGTGTTTCGCCCGGCAGAAATTTCCCACCTGGGACCACGAACTTTCCTCTGTGGATGTCCTTCTCTCGCTTATTT
The DNA here is from genome assembly GCA_012841045.1 of Tissierellia bacterium. GTDB lineage: Bacteria > Bacillota > Clostridia > Peptostreptococcales > Acidaminobacteraceae > DUVM01. The sequence goes on from DUVM01000077.1 coordinate 6,798, forward strand.
CGCTCGAGAAATAGCACACGATCCTCATCAATTATATACGCTAAGGTCGTCTCAGTCACGTTGGCGCTCCACAAAGATATCTAACCCTTCCTGCTTGAAGATCTCATTGATGGCATCCCAAAGAGGATATTTCCCTCTCGATTTCAGGGTGCTGGTGGAAATGAAGGGAATGCCCTGAAGCTCCGCCACTTCCTGATACACTCGCTTATTTTTTTGCAGCTGGGATTGATTGAGCTTGTCTGTCTTTGTCAATACGATGATCGGATGACGGTGCAAGTGGCTGATGAGTCGCGCCATCTCGATGTCTATGTCCTGAGGCGTTCTTCGGACGTCGACAAGGAGCAGGGTAGCTAATAAGTTGGGGCGAGTAAGAAGATACGTTTCCATCAGCGGTGCCCAAGATTCGCGCATGGCTTTGGATACTTTTGCATATCCGTATCCAGGCAAATCCGCAAAGCGAAATGCCTGATTGATCTCGTAGAAATTGATGGTTCGAGTTTTTCCAGGCGTAGAAGAAGTTCGGGCGAAATTTCTTCGCCCGAGCATCAGGTTAATGAGTGAGCTTTTCCCTACGTTGCTGCGTCCGGCAAAAGCAATTTCTGGCATATCTTCCGGAGGAAACTGCTCTGGACGAGCGGCACTTATGCGAAGTGAGAGCTCTTTTATTTTCATTGTTCTACCAGGGACTCTTTCAGAACCTCATTCATCTCTTTGACATATTTAACGGTGAGGCCCTTGACCACTTCCTGAGGGATCTCGCTGACGTCTCCACGGTTTGCCTCAGGTACGAGGACTTTTTTAATCCCGTATCGGTTGGCAGCTAGGAGTTTTTCTTTCAACCCTCCGATCGGTAGGACTCTTCCTCGAAGGGTGACTTCCCCCGTCATCGCTAAGTCTGCATGGACTTTCTTTTGCGTGAAGGCAGAGGCCATCGCCGTTGCCATCGTGATGCCGGCAGAAGGACCGTCTTTTGGAATGGCTCCAGCAGGCACATGGACATGAATATCCGTGTTTTTAAACACGCTGTCTTCAATGCCCAGATCCTCAGCAATGCTGCGGATATAGCTGAGTCCGGCTTCTGCTGATTCTTTCATGACTTCGCCGAGCTGACCGGTGAGCTTTAGTTTTCCGGTGCCGCTCATCAGACTGACCTCGATGTCCAAGGTATCTCCCCCGACATTGGTCCAGGCAAGTCCTGTCGCCATGCCTACGCGATCTTCTTCTTCACGCTGCGTGCGCTGATATTTCGGTTGACCGAGGAATTTCGTGACGCCTTTTTTCGTGACGGAGAAGCGCTTTCGATCTTTCTCGACGACGATGGTGGCTACCTTTCGAAGAACGGTGGCGATCTTTCGCTCCAGTTCACGCACGCCTGACTCACGAGTATGTTCTTCGATGATGTCACGCAGAGCGTCTTTTGAAAACTTGACTTGTACGTCTTCTAAGCCATTTTCTTTCTGTTGTTTCGAGATGAGATAGCGTTTGGCGATCTCTTCCTTCTCATACAGCGTGTAGCCTGTCAGTTCAATGACTTCCATGCGGTCAAGAAGCGGCCGCGGGATGGTCGTTGTCGTATTTGCCGTCGTCAGGAACATCACCTTACTCAGGTCAAAGGGCACTTCGAGGTAATGATCGACAAAGCTCTTGTTCTGCTCGGGGTCAAGGACTTCTAAAAGGGCAGACGCGGGATCTCCGCGGAAGTCGCTTGCCAATTTATCAATCTCGTCAAACAAGAAGAGCGGGTTTTTCGTTTTGCTTTCTTTAATGAGCGTCATGATGCGACCGGGAATCGCGCCGACATACGTACGTCTGTGTCCTCGGATCTCGGCTTCATCGCGTACTCCACCCAAGCTCATGCGCACAAATTTGCGATTAATACTGCGAGCAATGCTCGAGGCAATCGACGTCTTACCCACTCCCGGAGGCCCTACAAGACACACGATCGGTCCTTTAAGGCTGTTGGTGAGTTTGCGCACGGCGAGGTATTCAAGCACACGCTCTTTGACTCGCTCCATGCCATAGTGGTCTTCATCTAGGATGACCCTGGCTTTACCTAAATCGATCTCTTCTTTTGTCTGCTTATTCCACGGCAGATCGAGAATCCACTCGATATAGTTAAGGGTCACAGAGGCATCGGGGGAAGACGGGTTCATGCGGGAGAGTTTCTTAATCTCCTTTTCCATCTTCTCATGGATGCTTTTCTTTAGTCGGAGTTTGTCGAGTCGCTCCATCAGCTTGTCCGCCTCAGAGCGGGCATCTTCGTCTTCTCCCAGCTCCTGTTGAATGACGCGCATCTGCTCGCGAAGGAAGTACTCCTTCTGCATGCGATTGAGCTGTTCTTTGACTTTCTCTCCTAGGTCGCGCTCCATCTCCACCACTTCAATCTCACGAATGAGCAAGGTATGAAGAAGGCGGAGTCTCTTGATGAGACTGTTCTCTTCAAGAAGCTCTTGCTTCTGTTCAAGAGAGATGCCAAGCTGCGGAATGATCAAGTCGGCAAATCGAACAATATCTTCCATTCCGGTGATCGATCCAGCCAATTCCTGCGGGATGCGATTGGATATGGCCATATATCGCTCAAAGGCATCGCGGATGCCTCGCGAGAGAGCTTCTAACTCTACGTTGTTTTCATCTACGGCTTCTTCTACATAGGGTTCCACACTCACCTCGAAATAAGGATCCATGCGCACTAACTCCGAATAACGAGCGCGCTGCTGGCCTTCTACGAGAACGCGGATATTGTCTCCGGGGAGTTTGAGCATCTGTTTGATCTTGGCGATCGTGCCTACCCGGTAAAAATCACCTTCCAGAGGGTCTTCTACTTCCATTTCTTTCTGCGTGGTCAGGAAGATCTGCTGGTCGCGAAGCATCGCTTCTTCAAGCGCTTCTATCGACTTGTCGCGACCTACGTCAAAATAGAGAACCATGTAAGGGAAAATGATGAGCCCCCGAAGAGGTATCAGAGGCAGTAATCTCTTGTTCTCCATGTCTTTCTCCTTAGGATATCTTCTTTAGTTCTTCCGGAAAGCGGTCGCTGACCATCTCTTTGGTCACTCGGAAACTATACCGCTGTTGTTTCCCCGGAAGTTCAAACATCGGCTCGAGCATCAGTGTTTCAATGACGCTTTTGAGACCGCGAGCACCGGTCTTTTTGGACTGAGCGAGTTTGGCAATCAATTCGAGTGCCTCCTCGTCCACATCCAGATCCACCTGATCAAATGCCAAGAGGGTTTCATATTGCCTCAGCAGGGCATTTTTCGGTTGGGTCAAAATGGCCTTGAGTGTCTCTGTATCAAGAGGATGCAGGGGAGCAATGACCGGTACGCGTCCGACAAATTCGGGAATCAGCCCAAAGTGCAATAAATCGCGCCCTTCGACCTGTTCCAAGAGTTTGGTTTCTTCTTCTGCACTCTTGGGTTCCACGCGAGCCTGAAATCCCATGCTTTTTTTGCTGATGCGGCGGCGGACAATATCCGCCATGCCCTCAAAAGCGCCCCCTAGAATAAAGAGAATATTGTTGGTATCAATGCGGATCATTTCCTGCATTGGGTGTTTTCTTCCGCCCTGTGGCGGCACGCTGGCAACGGTGCCTTCAATCAATTTGAGGAGTGCCTGTTGCACGCCTTCTCCGCTGACATCGCGCGTGATCGACGTATTCTCGCTTTTTCTTGCGATTTTGTCGATCTCATCAATATAAATGATACCCTGCTCTGCTCTGGCGATGTCAAAGTCAGCCGCGTGAAGGAGTTTGAGGAGCACATTCTCCACATCCTCTCCCACATAGCCAGCTTCTGTCAAACTCGTGGCATCGGCCATGGCAAAAGGTACCTGAAGTTTCTTCGCGAGCGTCTGAGCGAGAAAGGTCTTTCCACTACCTGTGGGACCGAGAAGCAAGACATTGCTCTTGTCGATCTCCACCTCACTGACATTTGCCAACCTCTTATAGTGGTTGTATACTGCCACGCTCAGGATCTTTTTGGCGCGCTCCTGCCCAATGACATAATCATCGAGAAACGCTTTGATTTCCTTGGGTTTGGGAACCTCGGCGAACACGGGAGGAGCTGCCTCCTTGGGTTTTTTAGGGGTGTCGATGATCTCTGCGCAGATCGCAACACAATCGGAGCAGATATTGGCGCCGTTTCCGGCAATCAACTGCGCTACCTCGTGTGCTTTTTTCCCGCAGAAGGAACATCTCTGGGGTTCTCTTTTATTACTCAATCTTCTTCCTTTTTTGGATCACTTCATCGATGATGCCATATTTCAGTGCCTCTTCGGCGCTCATGAAGTGGTCTCGATCCGTATCTTTTGTAATGGTACGCAAGGTTTTTCCGGTATACCGGCTGAAAAGTTTGTTGAGTTTTTCTCTCATGCGAATGATTCTCTCTGCACGAATCTTGATGTCTTCTGCCTGCCCCTCGACACCGCCAAGAGGCTGATGAATCATTATCTCACTGTTATTAAGAGCAAAACGCTTGCCCTTTGTCCCGCTGGCTAGAAGAAAAGCTCCCATGCTCGCAGCCATCCCAAGGCAGATGGTGGACACATCGCAGTGAATAAACTGCATCGTGTCGTGGATCGCAAGGCCAGCTGTAATCGTTCCGCCGGGACTATTGATATACATGTGAATATCTGCACTCGGGTCTTCCATCTCTAAAAAGAGGAGTTGTGCGACGATACTGTTTGCCACCTCATCGCTCACCGGTCCCCCTAAGAAGATGATGCGGTCCTTCAACAGGCGAGAGTAGATATCGTAGCTTCTCTCACCTGTCGGGGTGCTTTCTATCACATACGGAACTAGACTCAAGACTCGTCCTCCATGGTCTCTGTAATCAGCTCTTTGGCTTTTCGCAGAGAAATATCTTCTTTGAGAGATTTGTACTCGTCTCCCTCGTGTTGCTTTTTGAGATTCTCCAGTCTCTTCTCATCTCCTGCGCTCAGTTCTTCTAAGCGCTTGTCAATGTCCTCCTGCGTGATCTCAAACTCTTCTTTTTTGGCGATTTCGCTCAGAAGCAGGGTCTCACGGATATTCTTCTCGGCTTGAGGAATAAACGGCTCTTTGACCTTGTCTTCATCAAGGCCCATCATCTTGGAGTAACTCTGCAGATCCATTCCCTGCATGCGAAGTTGGTAATCCATCATCATGGTCAGATGTTCCACTTCATGATCAATCATAGACTGAGGAATATCGACCTCCATATTCTCTATTGCTTTTTCCAACGCCGCGTTTTCCCTCTCAGAAGCAGCGTACTTCTCTTTTTCTTCTAGCAGGTTCTTCTTGAGGGATTCTCTGTAGGCTTCCAGCGTATCTTCTTCGGAAACGTCTTTGGCAAACTCGTCATCGAGTTCAGGCAGTTCCTTCTCCTTAATCTCTTTGACCTTCACCTTGAATGTCGCTTCTTTTCCAGCAAGCTCTTCGGTATAATCTTCGGGGAAGCTCACGACGACATCACGCTCTTCACCGGCGTCCATATCGATCATCTGCTCTTCAAACCCCGGAATGAAGTGACCGCTTCCCAGCGTCAGCTCGAAATCCTCGGCGCTTCCTCCCTCAAAGAGCTCTCCGTCCATTGAGCCTTCGAAGTCAAAGATGACGATGTCGCCTTCTTTCGTTTTTCTTCCTTCGACAGGGATGATACGAGCATTCTTCTCGCGCTCGTCCTCTACCGCTGCGTCGACTTCTTCATCCGTCACCTCAACAGGCTTCACGGCTACTTTGAGTCCTTTATATTCTCCCAAAGTGACTTCCGGATACAGATCGACTGACCCCGTGAGCACGACGCCTTCTTCTTTATCCAGCTGCTCCATTTCAAAATGAGGCTGGCTGACAGGATGCAGATCAAGCTCTTCAATCGACTTGTCATACATGTCAGGGATCATCTGATTTAGTGCCTCATCATAGAAAAGGTCTTCTCCATAGTGCATCTCCAGCAATTTTCTGGGAGCCTTGCCTTTTCTAAACCCGGGGATTGTAAACTGCCCCCTCTGTTTCTGATAGGCTTTTTGTAAAAAAGGTTCCAGCTCCTCCAGGGAGAAACGATATTCTATCACTACGTTGTTTTTTTCTCGACTTCTTTCTTTATATTCCATATTCTTCCTCCGAAATAGAATGTTACCGAAGACATTTTACAGTATTACCCAAAAAGAGTAAACACTACGCCTTAAATTTCGTCATTTTTTCATAGAATCGACTGCTTTTCTGGCAGATTCAAAGGAAAATCCTCTTCTGACGAGGAAATTTTGCCTTTTCATGGCCTCTTGCAGGCTGATATCTTCCCAATCTCTATACTTTTTTTGTAAAATATCTTTCAGAACGGCAGGATCTTCCTCCAAGACAAGTTCTCGAATGATCTCCGAAGAGATGCCCTTCTCCTGTAGCTTTGCCCGGATATGATAGGGGCCGTTCTTATGGGCAAGACTCTGCGCATAGCTTCTGGCAAACTCCCGATCATTGATAGCGCCCCACTCCTCAAGCTTGTCGAGAACCTCTTGCGTTGGATCAAGCTCTTTTCGTCGAAGATACTCTGCTACTTGAGCGCGCGTGCGAAGAAAGCGCGTGGCATAGCTGAGCCCTGCTTCCAGCGCCCATTCTCTTTCACTTAATGCCAAGACGTTCTCTAGGTCGATCTCTTCGCCTTCAAAGACAGCATGATCTGCCCAGATAATCGGGTGGAGGGCATATTCTTCTCCCTCCACCAAAATAGTCACTTTCTTTTTTCCCCGTTCTACTTTGTCGACTTTCATAGAAAGAGTGACACAATAGTGGGAATGACAAGTCCCAGAATCAAAAGTGAGACGATGATCCAGGCGATAATTCTCTGAGTTTTTCCTCTTGTTCTATTACTCATTTTTCCCATTCACTGTCCAGCCACTTCATGGATTCGCTGAAGCCTTCCCGAAGTACAAGGTCTGCTTTTCGGTCCATATTTGTGGCGGTTTTGTTGTTGATGATCATCATGTCTCCGCGGAAGTAGCGCAAAAAACCGGCCGCGGGATAGACGGACAAGCTGGTTCCTGCGACGAGAAGTGCATCCGCTTGTGACAAGAGATGGATCGCTCCATCGACGACGGCTTCATCTAGCGGTTCTCCAAAGAGAACGACGTCGGGTCGTATGATAGCGCCACATGTGCATCTTGGCACAATGGGCTTTTGCGGTATATCCTCCGGAGCATATGTTTTCTTGCAGTGCATGCAGGTGTTTTTCCTGACACTTCCATGGAGTTCAAAGACGTTGACGGATCCCGCTGCTTGATGGAGTCCGTCGATGTTCTGTGTAATGACTCCGCTTAGTCTGCCTTCTCTTTCCCACTTTGCCAAGACATGATGTCCTTGGTTCGGCTTCGCATCAGGAAACAACAGGTTCTCGCGATAAAAGGAAAAGAATCTCTCGGGCTCTCGCATCATGCACTGATGACTCAATACATATTCTGGAATCTGATCGTACACCCCGCCCGGTGAGCGGAAATCGGGGATTCCACTTTCAGTAGATGTGCCGGCCCCTCCGAAAAACACAATCCTTCTTGCCTTTTTCAGTCGCTCAGCCGCTTCTTCTCTGTTCATGATAAAAGGCATCCCTGAGGATGCCTATACTCCCTCTTGCTCTAGTGCCCCGACACCGGTTTCCAGCTGAGGAAGTTCTTGCTCCCCATCGACCAGTTCATAGAGACTGTGGACGCTCAGCACACTTTTGTCGAGTTGGTAATTGACAAACAGCAGCGGGGCTTCAAAGTCTTCCCGATTAAAGGTCGTCTCATTTTCTACGACGCTGTTCGTGTTGACGCCCTGTACTTTGACATTCCATCCTTCAGGAAGAATCACATCGACCTGGCTCATCTTTGATTTGATGCACAGGTTCATGGGCTGCGGTGATGGTTTTGCCTTTGAGAGATCGACGACGAGATTACTCATCAACGACGCTGCACAAGTATCTTCAAAAATTTCACCTTCAAAATCAAGTTCTTCTGCATCGAGCATGAAGAAGAAGTCGGAATCTTCCTTAAGTTTGGCGATCGTGTATGCGCAGTAGCCGATCGCAGCACCGACTGCTACTCCGCCGACGATGAGCGCCGTATTTAACATAGTCTTTCGTTTAGCCATCATTTCCCCCTATTCCAGGCCAAGTTCTGCCTTCATGGAGGCGAGGATTTCCCTGACCTCCGCTTCTACTTTTTCCGGTCGAAGATCGAAGTGAGAATACTTTCCGATCATCGAATTCATCATGTAGTGCGATACCAACAACGTGCTCTTTCGAATGACAGTATAGAGACCTGCCAGTACCATCTTATCAAAGTCATCTCCTCCGTAAAGGAGGCTGTTAAAGATAGCTAGACGGAAACCTCCCGGAGGAAGTTCCGACAAAATGCTGTACAAGAGGACGACTTTCTCTCTTTTATAGTGATGTAGGATGTACTCATCCAGTGCTTCTTTTCCCTCTTCTATATGAAGAAGACCCATCGCTAGGAGATCGTACTTCGTCTTTCTGTAGGTGCTCTCGTATTCCTTATATCGAATAATCGAATCAATTTCGATTTCTTTTTCAAATGCCTGTCTATATCCCACGAGGCGTAGGTTTTCCGTCAGGAAGTTCACGCCGAGCATACACAAGAGCGTGTGGAAGATCGTGTAGCTGTCCACCCCTCTTTTGATAAACAGGATGCCCATCGCTAAAATGGCAAACTTAGAATAGTAGGCATCGCTCTGCTCGAATTTATAGAGATAGTTGAGGATAATCCTCTTCATGTCATCAAAGGATACGTCGTGCACCAAAAGAGGCACCAACAGACGATAGGTCTGATCTTTCTCATAATTCGGAGATTCTTTCAGACGAAAGGCCGTGAACTCCTCAGCATAAGCTGCCTCTTGGGCGATCAGCTTCACATACTCAAGGATGCGAAACTTCTCCGCCACCGGCAACTTCAAAATGCGATCGAGCTCTATTCCTGATACGATCTCCTGACGAATTGTCTCCAGTTCGTTTCTCATCATTCTACTCCTTGATTTTTGCAAATATCATCCGCCCCGCCGGGGTCTGAAGCACACTGGTTACTTCCACTCTCAGCTCTTCTCCGATTCGTTCTTTTGCTTTGTCGACGACGATCATGGTCCCATCATCGAGGAAGCCGACCCCTTGATCAGCTTCTTTCCCCTTCCGAAGAATTTCTACATCAAATACTTCCCCGGGGATCGCATTCGGCTTGACGGCGTTGGACAGATCATTGACGTTAAGGACCGGAATCTTTTGGAGGATCGCCACTTTATTGAGATTGTAATCTCCTGTGATGACCGCTCCTTTTAATTCCTGAGCAAGCTTGAGGAGCTTTAGATCCACTTCGTCGATGTCCTTATAATCTTTTGAGGTGATGGTCACCTGCATATTTGGCAGTTCCTGCAGCGTCTGAATATAATCCAGTCCCCTTCGCCCTTTGGCCCTTGTCAAATCAACCGACGAGTCAGCAATATGACGAAGTTCTTTTAGGACAAATTCAGGAACAAACAGCTCTCCTTCTAAAAAGCCTGTCGCCGCCACCTCTACAATTCGGCCGTCGATGATGGCGGAGGTGTCAAGCACTTTCGGAACGGGTCCTTTTCCTCGCGTGGGGATGGTCATGCGCGAAATCGTATCGGAAATGCCGGAGGATTCAGACATCATCTTTCCTCCGATATATATACCCAGGTAACCCAGAATCACATAAGTGGGGACAGCCAATAGGACAGAGATAAATCGGCTGTCGATAAAGCTATATAGATTGCTGATAAATAGAGCCAAAATAAGCGAAAGTAAAAAACCAACAGTGCCCCCTACAACTTGTGCAGGCGGGCGGGAATTAATGCCTTCAGCCAGTGACTTCACGAGCACATAACCGTATTTCCACAGCATTCCTAGAAAATAATAAAAAATAATTCCAAAAACAATAGTAAGAAATGCTAAGGTAATGATGCTCTGCAGTCCCCGAAGCTGTGCGAGCCATGGCCAAGCCTCCAAAACACTCGAGTTCGCCAGTAAAAACTGCGAACCGAGGAATCCCAGAGTCAGGGCCAGTAGCCATCGCAAGGCTACTAGGAGTCTCTGCACTCGATAACCTCCTCCAATTTTTCTTCAATTAGTCCGGACGACTCTTCATACGGCAGGTCTTCGATCAACATCATCTCACTGGATAAGATTTCCAGCGCATTATGATACAGTTGTCTTTCTCCTGAAGACAGCCCTCTTGAGGAGTCGATGAGTTTTAAGTTGACAAGGACATTCGCCATCTGCTCCGGCGTTCCGATTTTCATTTTATCTAACGACGTCTGGTATCGTTTGCTCCAGTTTGAGATCGTGGAGTAGTCCTCAATCTCACTGTGATCCATGGCACCTAAAATCGTCTCCTTATCGGAGATTTTTCGTATGTTCATCTCTTCTGCTCTATTCAGCGGGAATTTCAGAAGCATCTGCTTATTACAAGTCTTTAGCGTGCAAAAAAGGATATTTTCTCCATAGAAATCCTCTTCTTGGATCTCGATAACGATCCCTGCACCGTGCATAGGGTAAACGATTCTCGACCCAACTTTCATATCTACCTCCCTCCATGACTCTTTAATTATACCCGATTTTTCGCAAAATGTGCGAACCACAGTGGAAATGCGCTCGATTCTGAGCGCACTTCCCCCTGATATCATACTTTTTGAAGCACTTAGTAGCGTAGAGTCGCCGATACGGTCCCTCTCAGCTTATCATGTTGCAAAATAACGACCTCTCCTCCGGAAAGCAGCACTTTTTCCGTCAGTTCATTGACCTTCATCCGCTCCTCGGGCCCTTTGTCCCCTTGCACGAAGAGTGTCTCAACCCTCCCATGCTCTGCCATCGGAAGAGCGTTCTCGACGCCTCCTACAAGAAGCCCGTCCGCCGCCTTCTTTGAGTAGTCTTCCAACAATTTATTGACGCGTTCTTGATAGCGCGGCTTAAGGATCTCCTGTAACAAGGCTCTTCTCTCTTTGAGATCCACAGAGGCAAAAGGCTTTTCAAGTTGTCGTTGCAGATAGAAATTTCCCTTTGCAAGGTCTCGATAATGGGCAAGATTGTCGCGCGTTCCCGCAAGGAGAACAGGCACGTCCTCTCCCTTAATGAACTCACCGAGCGCCTGGTCAATATAACGGAAATATTTGTCTCGTTCTTTTTCTTCTTCCTCTGGCTTTGAGCGATGACCGTGATAGCCACTTCCGTCGCCGGAGTACGAGCCAAAGTTCAAATCCGCATGAGCATCAAAGTCATCAAACAGTTCAGAAAACGCCGTAATGATCTTGTCTTGCTGCACCGGTTCGGCCGTAAACTGATTGACCAGATACAGAGATACTCGGTCTTTACTCAGATCCAGAAGATACACGGCATCTAGGCTCTCGTACACTTCTAATAGTGGCAACAGATAAAAGTGTTCTTCTACCGTCACACTCGGCTCGAAGCTCTGATCTACTCGGAACACCTCCATACCGCTCTCATCGATGAGGACGGCCAGACCTTCTTTACTGTATGTCCAGAAATCCGCATCTACTTGCAGCGCTTCTAGTTCCTTGATCAAGGGCTCCCACACTCTACGATTATACTTTTCCTCTAACTGTATCTTTGCCTCTTGAAGCAGATTCTTAAATAAGATCGGATCCGCCTTCGCATCAGGCATCGAACGGGAAGTTGGCTGATATAGAGAAATCTTAGGGCTTCCCTCTTTATGCTCAAGTGCAAGATAACGGTCAAGATTTGAACGCATACAGTCCTCCTTTCCCTGTCGGATGTCGACAGAGAATCCAAGGTAATATTATATAAAGTATGCCCTGAGAACGTACTCTTACGCACACTCTTCTCAATAAAAGAAAAGAAACCACCTAGAGCCTGTGGTTTCTTAAAGGATTAAAACGTTATGACAGCATAACCTTCTTCCACAAACGGTCTAAGTCCTGCGTGACCTTTCATATCATCGAGAATCTTAAGGTCTGTTTTCTGTACTTCTTCCAAGACGCCCAGCGAAGCTGAGCATGCACGGCAGACGCCGGCGACCAAACCTAGCTCTTTTGCCTTCATATACAATGGTTGCTTTTTCTGCTCGAACACCGGCACCAACTTCACAGAGGCGCCTTCAAAGACAATCTTTACCTCATCGCCTTTTTCGTTTAGATCAAGCGCATTAAGTAATACGTGCATAAAACACATCTCATCGCCGCGCATGGCGTAGATGACATACTTGTCCATATTCCACCTCTTTCATTCATTATCTAATATTATTATATACCCACTCTATCAGCATTTGACTCAGAAACGTTGAAATATCAGCTTTTCCCTTATTTGCTTTAAAGAATCTCTCATGTCTACAGCCTTGTTCAGCAAGACGATTCACCCTTCAAAATCTAATGGAGTAGCGATGTGATAATGCAAACGTATACTCTGTAGAAAGACACGGACACCCCTCACTCTATAAGGCTCAAGTAAGAAAAAACCCCACAGACTAAGTTTCAACTAGCCAGGGGGCAAATCGAGTGTTGATCTCGCTTGAGCTATTGATTCGAAAGATCAGAGAATCTTTTAAAGAAGTTTTTTGTGTAGTTCAAGAGTGTTTCTTCCTGTTCTTCAAACAGAGAGCCGCCAATGACTATGACCTCGTTTTTGTCCGTTAAAATAGTAAATCTTGTCACACCCCAGTCGCTACTCATACGAGACGTTTTTCCAAGAACTTCTTCCATCTCTTCTCCTCCCCATATATTGTATGCTTCTTCTGCCTCCCCCTCAGTTGCAAAAGATGAATATGAGACGGTGAAGTTGGGAGGATACTTGACACCTTCAGTTGGCAAAAAGTCATAACTTGCCATGATGTTGCCGTTGGGAGATGCGATCACAAAGGAGCTCTCCTTATCGAGCGACATTCCAAAGTATTTTTCTATCTCTTCGTAGGTAAGCAGCGGACTGACATCTACATTTGAGCCGCCAGCTTGCCCACCTGAACTCATAACGGAGAAGAAGGTTGATTCAGGGGCTCCTTCCGGCGGGGGCGGGAGTGGCTCATCTAAGTTCGTTGTGACATTTTGCTTGAGTCTATACTCTGGAGGAATCCCTCTTTGAAAGTCGACGGGATCGTCTTCCTCTTCTACTGCGACTTCTTCTGTTTCCTGAGAGGGCGTCTCTGTTGGTGTGTCGACAGGATCTCCTCCGCTCTCTACTGTGGTTTCTACTTCCTCTTCCACAGGGGTTTTGGGTGCCTCGTTATTACCTGATGAAGAGCACGATACAGAAAGAAGAACCAAGGCGAATATTAAGATGAGGTGTAAAAACTTTTTCATGATACTCTAATCCTCCACTTCCTCTTCCCAACTGACGCCTTCAATGCGCGAGAAAAATAGCATGGTGCTTGTATCTTCTGGTTCGGGATGTGCCATCATCACCATGAAGGTCGGATCGACAATGAGGCCCGTATAGATTTGGAAGATGTCCATTTTTATGGGATTTTTAAATATGAAGGTGTCTTTACTGATCCAGCGATATCTTGCAATGGGGGCTCGGAGCTTATGTTCCACAGAAAGCTGGCTGATGATGCCATCTTTTAAGCTGAGAACAATCTCCTCCTCGCCACCGGAATCTGACAAGATTTCTTCAGCAGAAAACGTAAAGTTAAAGCCTTGCGTGGAAATTGAAATGGAATCAAACCGCCACTCACCTAGAAAAGCTTCGGGGTGTATTTCTTCCAATTCTTCAAATTCGTCAATATTTG
>DUVM01000078.1 GCA_012841045.1 Tissierellia bacterium
CTTATGAAGATTCCTGCGCTGGTGCTCAATTTCTACACCCATCTGTTTGCTTTTCTGCTCATCGCCGCTGCCCTTCCGTTTCAGGAAGGCTTGGCGTTACCGCCTTCGGCAAAAGGCTGGGGAGCGGTGGTGGGTATGACGTTTATTGTAGCCATTGGGGCGGTCATGCTGCTGCAGACCGGGCTTCGCTACATCAGCGCGCCGCGCGCCTCGATCCTCTCGACTCTGGAGCCGGTGACAAGCATTATCGTCGGTGTGTTGATCTTCTCAGAAAGACTCTCGTTTCAGAGTGTGATCGGCCTCATCCTTGTCCTTGGAAGCGTCGTTATCTTGAGTCTCTCAAAAGAGAAAAGACCCCCTTTAGAAGAAAGGCGTCTTTCATAGGAGAAGTCATAAAACCAGTGTTACTTCGCGTATCCGCTGAGGGGATCTCTTGCCCTCTGTGGGAAATCTTTTCAATATAGCAAAAAAAGCCGACAGGTCATTATCCCTGCCGGTTTTTTATTTCTGTCAAGAGCTACTTGAGGGCTTAAAGCCCGCGAGTGTCATTCCTTTGGCCGGTTCTAAACGGATCGAAGTCTACTCCTCTGAGAGCAGATCAAAGAGGGGACCGATGCGAAAGAACATCTGCAGACAAAAAGCGCTTCGCACGGTCATCTCCGCTTCGTTCACCAGGCGGATCGCCTCCTCTCGGTCGACAAGAAAGGGCACAATCCTCTCGGAATCCTCTTGGTATTTTTGGCTCAGCTCTCCTGTAAAGGTCCCGTATACTGTGTGGACTTTCTCATCACTCAGTCCCACGCTGGTGTAGCGAGGACCTTCCTGCGCAATGTAGTGAAAGTCCATCCCGGTTTCTTCCTTGAATTCTCGCACCGCTGCGTCTAGGACGGACTCTCCTTTATCGCAGAGACCGGCGGGAAAGGTGACAATTTCTCTTCCTGCCACCACGCGGTATTCCCGGATCATGACAACATGGGTTTTTTCTTCGTTCCATGCTACGATCATCGGCCCATCAGAGTGATTGCCTCCGGCGAGGTCCTTTTCAAGTCGCTCTCTTCCAGAGCGCGAGACCATCTCCCAGATGCGCAGCCTGCCGCTTCGGTCTTCATAGTGGAGCCGAAATGTCTTTAGGTATTGAAGGGGCGCTTCTTCTATGCGGAGTACCTTCACTGCCACTGCTCCATATATACTTTTATGCGATGGAGTGCTTCTTTGATGTCTTCCATGCTGGCAGCGTAGCTGAGACGAAGGAAATCGTCTGCTCCAAAGCCGATGCCCGGCACCAGCGCCACTTGATGTTGATCTAAGAGGGCTTCACAGACCTCAAGGGAGAGAGAGTCCCCTTTGACTTTGTCTCTTAGAGAACTGATGTCGAGAAAGACGTAGAAAGCGCCTTCGGGTGCTACAGAGGCGATGCCGGGGACATCTTTTAAGAAGTCAAGGATATAGTCTCTTCTCTGCTTATATTGCTCTCTTCTTTCCTCCATGTCGCCTTGGGCGTGCTCTAGAGCCGCTCGGGCAGCTTCCTGTGAAACGGTGCTGGGGTGGCTGACAAGATGTGAGGAGATGTCGCCAATGACTTTGGCAAGTTTGGACTCGCTGGCGGTATAGCCGATGCGCCAACCCGTCATCGCGGCGGACTTACTCAGTCCGTTGATCAAGATGGTGTGTTCCTTGACCTTCGGGCTCAATGAGGCGACGCTGACAAAGTCCCCTCCGTACACTTGGCGTTCATAGATTTCATCTGAGAGAACCATCAGACCCTTTTCTACCAGAGGGGTCACGAGGGCATCGAGCTCATCTTTGAAATAGACGGCGCCTGTGGGGTTTGACGGATTTGTTAGGATGATGGCTTTGGTTCTGGAGGTAAGGTAGGGTGCTACTTCTTCAAAGGTCAGTTTGAAGTCGTTTTCTTTTTTTCCTTCCACAAAGACGGGAACGCCTTCGACCAGTTTGACGATCTCCGGGTAGCTCACCCAGTAGGGTACGGGGATGATGACTTCGTCCCCCGGATCCAGTAGAGCGGTGAGGGCGATGGTCAGCGCATGCTTTGCTCCGCTGGTGACAACGATATCTGTTGGAGCATACTCCACCTGGTTTTCCTCTTTTAGCTTTTTGGCGATGGCCTGTCGGAGGGGAAGGGAGCCTGCAGCAGGACCGTATCGGGTCATGTTGTTGTCGATGGCTGCTTTTCCTGCTTCTTTGGCAACGTCGGGCGTCAGAAAGTCAGGCTCACCGATGGATAGATCGATGATCTTTTTTCCCTCTGCTTCGAGACTTTTTACTTTTGCGTTGATACCAAGCGTCATGGATGGTGCCATGTTGCGGGCGCGTTTTGAAATCATACTGTTACCTCCTTGTTCATTCTATGATTATAACGAATAATTCTTAAAATGTCTTTGTTTCGGGAGGGAATCTCCTTTTCTACAAGCAAAGAAAATGCATGAAAGACATACGTGCGTAGAATAATAAAAAATCGTTGATTTACGAGAACCGTTTTGATATATAATAAGCCTTACATTATCCAGACGGAGGAGACACATGCAGCTTGTAAAAGGAATCGACAAAGTAATCGCAGAAGACCTTGCACCGTTTCAGATGCCCGGACATAAAGGGCGCATTGAACAAGACATCTATAAATATGACTTAACAGAGATTGAGGGAACCGACAATCTATCCAATCCAAAAGACATTATTCTGGAGACGCTCCATCTGATCTCCGACACATTCGGCGCCTCGCATTCGTTCATCTCCATCAATGGAGCGACCGGAGCGGTTCTAGGTGCCATGAGCACGGCTTTTAATAAAGGCGACGAGATCATCGTCATGAGAAACTCTCATATCTCAGTCTATGACGGCATCTTCCTTCTGGGTTTGGTTCCCCATTATGTGTATTCCGATCAGGATCTTCTGGAGCAGATTAAGGAGCTCGACGGAGACCATATCCGCGGCGTCATACTGACGAGTCCGAGCTTTTACGGTGAGATCATTGAAGACGATGTCTTTGAATATCTGTTTAACCGAGACCTCATCATCATTGTCGACGAAGCCCACGGCTCACATCTAAAGCTGATTGACGAGGAACTCTCGAGCATGCGCTGGGCAGACATCGTCGTTCACAGTTTCCATAAGACCCTTCCCAGTATGACGCAGACAGCCGTCATGCACCTGTGCACCAATCGATTTACAAGGAGCTTTGCGCAGAAGAACATCAAGCTCTTTCAGAGCACCTCCCCCAACTATGTGTTGATGCGCTCAGTGGACTTGGCGATGGATATCTATATCAATCAAGGGGTCGAGCTGATGGAAAAACTCCTTGCGATGTGCGCCGACTTTAAAGAAAAACTGGAAGAACAGACGGATTTCTTCATCGTATACAAAGATGGAAAACAGGACAAGACGCGTCTGTTGATCCGTCACAAAGAGAGCGTGGACTACGCGTATATTGACAGGCAGCTTCGAACGATGGGTGTTCAGACAGAGTTTCAGAGCCAGCTGGGGCTTCTGCTGATTCCCACGATCATGAGCATTCAAGAAGACTTTGACCGCTTGCTCGCCGCACTTAAAGAAGTGGACATCGTGCCGGCGGATCAGATCAGCTACAAGATCTTCCGGCCTGAAAGAGCGCTGGAGATTCGAAACGCTTTCTTGCAGCCTTCGATCAACAAGAGCTACCGTGAAGCCGTAGGCGGCATCGTCACGGAGTATATCATTCCCTATCCTCCGGGAAGCCCCGTCATTGTTCCGGGAGAGGTTCTTTCAGAAGAACTGGCAGCGTATATGGAGAGATTTGAAGGACACATTCTTGGGCTCGAGCATGAAGGCTATATCAATATCCTCGATGAGAGTCTCATAGAGTAAAGAAAAAAAGAGAGACATTCTCTCTTTTAGGCGGAGCCAAACGGTTCCGCTTATTTTTTTCTTTCTGTGTCTTTAAAGATGCGTTTATCAAGCGAGGTGACAAAGGAAAACCGCACATCGGTATGCTGTTTTGACAGGAGCTGATGATAGATCTTTCGGGCTGTAGCCTCCTGTCCGTCATTATAGTAACTCATGATCATCGACAGATAGCCGCTGTCGTATTCTAATTTTCTTTTCTTGAGGCGTGGAATTACGTGATCGAAATGCGTCACCGCCGTCGCATAGTCTCTTAAGCGGTAGTGCTCGATTCCTAGGCGGAAGTAGAATTCCTGTTTTTGTGCCTCGGTGAGTTCGGGCAGTTGCAGGCCGTTTTCCAACGTGCGGATGGCTTTTTTATGCGATCGAAAGTACGAGACATAGTTTTTGGCGCGGATGAGATAATCTTCGGGTGTTCTCAGCCGCGTAAAAAGTCCGCGATACACAGCATAGATCAGCAGAAAAAAACTCAGCGCATAGACAAAGTACATCGTCGTGGATGTCTCACTCGGGGGAGTAAACAATGGCATCTCCTCTCAAATAAAGTTACCAACATAGTAGCACAAAATTTAGCAGAATAGAGAGTCTCAGAAGATTAATAAATTATAGAAAAGGGGTTTTAATGTAACAATTGCAGGCGTTGCGACTTTGTCATTATTCTGCTAAAGTATAATGTACAAGCAGAGTGACTTCTTCAAATGCCCGATCACTTATTGACCGTAACAAAACCTTAAGGAGGGTTAAATGTCGAGTGATATTAAGAAGAACGAACCCAAGAAACCTTCACTACTTATCGCTTTAATACCTATTATTTCATTGGTCGTCATCCTTTACTTCTTTGTCGTTGTTTTTGAACAAGATGTGCATATCCCGTTAATCATCGGTTCCATTATTGCCGCAGGCGTCGCACGCGTTGCTCTGGGCACGAAATGGGATGAACTCGAAAAAGGCATCCTCGCTACCATCAATATGGGCATGCAGGCGGTCATCATTTTGATGATCATCGGTATCCTCATCGGTACATGGATCGCCGCTGGTGTCGTACCTACCCTGATCTACTATGGTCTGAAGATGATCTCGCCCGGAATTTTCCTAGCGGTCTCGATGATCATCTGCTCGATCGTATCGATCTCCACCGGTTCTTCCTGGTCAACAGCCGGAACGATCGGTGTTGCCTTGATCGGGATCGCCTACGGTCTGGGGATTCCCGCTGAGATGGCGGCTGGTGCGGTCATTTCGGGGGCGTACTTCGGCGATAAAATGTCGCCTCTTTCCGATACGACGAACTTGGCTCCGGCCATGGCGGGCGCGACGCTCTTCGATCACATCCGCCACATGATCTATACGACCGGTATCAGCTATGTCATCGTATTCATTATATTCGTCGTTTTGGGACTGCGCTTCTCAGGGTCGCAGCTCGATACCCAAAACATTCAAGGAATCCTCGACACATTGAGTGCAAACTTCAAGATCACGCCACTGCTCCTGATCCCGCCGCTATTGGTTATCGTCATGGTGGCTTTTAGAGTCCCGGCGATTCCGGGTCTTTTAGGCGGTGTTATCTTAGGTGTTCTCTTTGCGCTCATCCTTCAAGGTGTATCCTTTGAAGATGTCATGTACATCGGACAGGAGGGCTTCTCCATCGAATTTGAGAATGCGACGTCCGCGCAAGAGATGGTGGCAGAACTCCTCAGCTCCGGGGGACTGCAGTCCATGATGTGGACCGTCTCCCTGATCATCTGCGCCTTGACCTTCGGAGGGATTTTGGAAGCGACAGGGATGCTCGCCGTATTGGCCGAGTCGATGCTTAAACTGGCAAAGGGAACCGGCTCGTTGGTGCTGGTCACCGTCCTTTCCTGTTTCTTCGTCAACCTGGTCTCTGCTGACCAGTACCTTGCGATCGTCATTCCCGGCCGCATGTTTAAGGACGCCTATGCTGAAAGGCATCTGGCACCCAAAAACCTCTCAAGAACGCTGGAAGACGCAGGTACTTTGACATCCCCACTCATTCCGTGGAACACCTGCGGAGCCTTCATGTCGCAGGCGCTCAAAGTGCCAACCTTGACGTATGCGCCGTGGGCCCTACTCAATATCATCAATCCGATTGTCGCCGTTGTTCTGGCCTATCTCGGAATCTTCCAGACGCCGATGACACCGGAAGAGGTTGCTGCCTACGAGGCGTCCAAACACCACGCCGTAGCATAATCTCATTATCATCACTTTGCTGACAGAGCAGCTCCTTCGGGGGCTGCTTTTCCTTTTGGGAAGTATGGTATAATCGTCAAAAGGACATAATGCATGAAACAACCGAACATGAAGCCGCAGAAAAGTTCGCTGCGGGAATGGCTGGAGTCGCTCCTGTGGGCGTTGGCGCTCGTCGCCATCTTTTATGCGCTCTTTTCAAATACACAAGTCTATAGCTACTCCATGAAACCTACTCTTCTCGAAGGAGATCATCTTCTCATCTGGCGCCACGGAACGCTCTCGCGCGGAGATATCGTCACTTTTCGGACCAATCAGCCCATTACAGAAGCGGAGCGCGCGCTCCTAGGTCCCATTCAACGAATCTTCAGCATGTTTTCGAACAAAAAAACGCTGGTGAAGCGTATCATCGGGCTCCCGGGCGAGACCATAGAAGTGCGAGAGGGGAAGGTATTTATTGACGGGCAGGTTCTCGAAGAGAACTATGTGCCTGAAGAAGGGACGCTGGGAGACTTTTACCTGGAGATTCCCGAAGGGATGTACGTGCTCCTCGGGGACAATCGCCAGAACAGTTTGGATTCAAGACACCCACAGATCGGTCCGGTCCCGAAGGCAGACATCATTGGAAAGGCGCTCCTTCGCTACTGGCCGTTCTCCAAGATACAGATTTTTTGAAAGAGGTAATCATGAAACTGCTCATTATCATTGTACAAGATGACGACGTCGCCGGCGTGATGAGCTCTCTTACCAGAGAGAAGATAGGCGCCACTAAGTTGGCCAGCTCCGGAGGCTTCCTAAAACGCGGCAACACCACGATCATCGTCGGGGTGGAAGAAGAACAGGTGGACATTGTCAAGGATATCATCCGCGAGAAGTGTCGCTCACGCGTCGAGATGATGCCCTCCATCCCCGTGATTGCTCAGGGAATTATCACCGCCAGCGAGCCGCTTGAAGTGCGCGTCGGCGGAGCGATCTATTTTCAACTTGATGTCGAAGAATTCCAAAAATTCTGATGGATTCTCTGACACTTTTGGGCCATGGAAAACTTCTGGATCACCTGAAGAAACAGGCAGACTCCGGCAAGCTTTCCCACGCCCTTCTTTTTTCGGGTCCTGAGGGGATCGGAAAGAAGAAAACGGCACTTCTTTTGGCAGAGCATATCTTTCTGCGCACGTCGGAGGAAGCGGCGGAGCTTTGCCGCAGACGAGTGCTTCCGGATTTTCTTCTGATCGAAGCTGAGACGACGATCAAAGTCGATGCCATCCGGGAGGCAGTGCATTTTGCTCAGGAGCGTCCCCTGTATTCACAAAAGAAAGTCCTTGTGATCGACGACGCCCACAAGATGAATCCTCAAGCGCAGAACAAGCTGCTAAAAACTTTAGAAGAGCCGCCTTCTTTTTTGACCATCATCCTGATCAGCTCCAATGTCTCGGGCCTACTGGAGACGGTGCGCTCTCGTGTGCTCTCATATACTTTTGAGATCCTCAGCGAGGAGGAAGTATACTCCGGTCTGCCTACGTCCCATGCAGAGGCGGAGAGGAAACTCGCCGCTAGGTTTAGCGGAGGAAGTCTTCGAAGAGCAGTAGAGATTTTAGAAGATGAGGAACTTCGCGCCCTGTTTCATAAACCAGAAGAGATCTTTGAAGCGCTGTATCTAAATGACCTGACGGCTCTTGTGCGCATCTCTAGGGAATACCAGAAAGACCGCCGTCAAGCAGCGCTCCTTTTGGAGCATTGCCTGATGTGGCTAAGGGATCTGTCGCTCTTTCGCAAGCACAGCGCTCCGGTTCATCTATACTATCCTGATAAAACACATGAACTCGCCCGGCAGAGTCGCTGGGTCGGCTCCGACAGCGCCAAGAGCACATCGCTCATTGGGTTGGCAAAGGAAAGACTCGAAGCCAATGCGCCCGCCGGCGCCGTATTACTGGCTGTGTTTTTCCAACTTGCCGGGCGTCTTTCGTAAGGAGAGAGAACGTGAAGAATATTGTCGGCGTCCGCTTCCGAAAAGCGGGCAAGATTTATCACTTTTGGGCACAGGATCTGCCCATTGAAAAAGGCGACGCTGTGATCGTCGAGACGGCTCGAGGCATCGAGTTTGGCACGGCGCTGACGGATGTCTTTTCGCGCGAAGAAGAGCAACTGCCGCCGGATCTGAAGAAAGTCCTCCGTATCGCCACACCGGATGACAGATTGACCTATGAAGAAAATCGCCTGAAAGAACTGCGGGCGTTTGAGATAGCGAAGGAAAAAATCGCCTCCCACGGCTTGGAGATGAAACTGCTGAATGTCGAGTACACGTTTGAGGCAAATAAAATCCTGTTTTACTTTGCCTCGGAGGAGCGCGTGGACTTCCGGGAGTTGGTGCGTGAGCTGGCTTCGGTCTTCCATACGCGTATTGAGCTTCGACAGGTCGGTGTCAGAGACGAAGCCAAGACGCTCGGGGGACTGGGGAACTGTGGCAGAGTGATCTGCTGCAATAGCTGGATGGCCGATTTCTCCCCTGTTTCGATCAAGATGGCCAAGGATCAAAACCTCTCGCTCAATCCGACGAAGATCTCCGGCCTGTGCGGACGTCTGATGTGCTGCCTCAACTATGAGGAGGAGCATTACGTCCACATGCGCAAGCTCATGCCGAAGGTGGGCTCCAAACTGACCTACAAAGGAGAAGAAGCAACCGTCGTCGAGTGCAATCATCTGGTAGGCAAGCTGCGCCTTCGCATCAACAAAGATCAAGAAGACAGCTTTGAGTTTGAGTGGATTGATCACAGAGAACTGCTTCCTCAGGAAGAGCCGGAAAAGAAGAGAAAACCCAAATCCAAGCGACGATCTCGTCCCCGACGACGAAGAAAGCCGACAGCATAGGGCATGCCCCTGTGCTTTTTTACATATGGATATCCTTGAAGACCTACTTCCGGGAAAACTGACGATCTGGCAGAAGAAAAAAGGCGCCCGTTTCACGACCGACGCGGTGCTTCTCAGTGCGTTTGCCGATGTGAAGGAAGAAGAGCGTGTGCTCGATATCGGCACCGGTACCGGCGTCATCGCCTTGCTCCTTGCATATGTGAAAAAAGCGCGTGTTACGGCGGTCGAGATTCAAAAGGAGTATGCTAGGCTGGCAGAGCAATCGGTTCAGTTGAACGGGCTAACTGGTAGAATTCATGTCATTGAAGGCGATATCCGCCTACTGAATTTAGAAGGTGAGACATTTGATCATATCGTCTGCAATCCGCCCTTTTATCCCGCTGAAAGATCGCGAAGACTAACCATGGATCCGGGGAGGGCTGCCGCCCGAACGGAGCAGTTTTTGGCGCTCAAAGAACTGGCGCAAGCAGTCGACAGGTTTTTACACCCAGAGGGGCATTTTACCATGATTTATCCAGCGGAAAGAAGAGATGAATTGATGGACGCAATGAAAAAGATGAACATGCATCTAAAAATGACGATAGACATTCAACCAAAAGAGGATATGCCCCCTTCAAGAGTGATTACATCGTGGACAAAGATGCAAATAGATAAAACAATAAGATCGACATTTGTCATGCGACAGGGGGGTGAGGAGACGAAACAGATGAAGGACATCTATCGCTCCCTTGGCTATGAAAGGGAGGGAGCATGAGTCTGTACATTTGCGCCACCCCCATCGGCAATCTCTCAGAGGCGAGTTACCGACTGATCGATGTGCTAAAAAGTGTCGATGTCATCGCAGCAGAGGATACACGTCATACGAGAAAGCTTCTAAATCACTATGATATTCGCACCCGTTTGATGCATTACAGTGACCATCACGAGGTGAAGGGACTTGAAGAGATCATTCGTCTGTTGAAAGAAGGAAAAGATGTCGCCCTTGTCAGTGATGCGGGCATGCCTCTCATCAGTGATCCCGGTTACGAGTTGACGCAGCGCCTGATAGAAGAAGGGATATCTTGGGAAGTGGTCTCGGGACCCGTCGCTCTGATCAACGCATTGGTCCTCAGCGGACTGCCTGTGCATTCATTTTATTTTGAGGGATTTCTCCCGAGAAAGAAGACTGAGCGCCGAAGAAAACTGGCTTCTCTTCGAGCGCTGGATTCGACTCTCGTCTTCTATGAGGCACCGACAAGGCTCGGTGCTATGCTCGAGGACATGTGGGAGATCTTCGGAGAGCGTCAGATGGCTCTCTGCCGCGAACTGACAAAACTCCATGAGGAGGTGGTACGGCTCCCCCTCTCTGAAGCAGTAATCAAATGGAAGAAGGAGACCCCCAAGGGCGAGTTGGTCCTGGTGGTAAAAGGCGCCGGAGAAAACAAAAGCGAAAGTACCATCGAGGAAGCTCTGAACGAGCTTCTGGAGATGGGGTTTGATAAAAGAGAAGCGATTGATCTTGTGACATCAGAAAAAGGAGTGCCAAAAAGAGAAGTATACCA
The DNA here is from genome assembly GCA_012841045.1 of Tissierellia bacterium. GTDB lineage: Bacteria > Bacillota > Clostridia > Peptostreptococcales > Acidaminobacteraceae > DUVM01. The sequence goes on from DUVM01000078.1 coordinate 10,506, forward strand.
GGCAGCGCTCCGATTGGAGGACAAATGACCCGACTATTTTGTATTGATAGGTGTACGACCTGCCAAGCGGCAAAGAAAGACTTGAAGGAAAGAGGCGTGGCGTACGATTCGATCGACTTGAAGACGGATCCGCCGACAAAAGAAGAGCTCACACGCTGGATAAAACAGCATCCGAGGGGGATCGCCGCCTTTTTCAATACCTCCGGCATCCTCTATAGGGAGCTCGACATGAAGACCAAGCGAAAAGAACTCTCTGAAGAGGAGCTGGTAGAGCTACTCAGCAGTGAAGGAATGCTCGTCAAACGACCGATTCTAGAGTATCAGGGAGAGGTTATTGTCGGCTATAAAAAAGAAATGTACGAGGATTTTTTTGACGCGAAGTGACATAGAAAAAGATAGATTGTGCTAAGTTCATGCAATCGAAGGGAGCTTCTTATGAAAAAAATATTCATGTTCCTGCTGTGTCTCGCCCTTCTTCTGGTCTCCTGTGATCAGGTAGGGGAGACACCCTCTCAGCCAAAAGTCCCTTCCTCGCCTCCGCCCGCTGTGACCCCTGTGGAAACACCTGTGGAAACACCCGCTGAGGAAGAGGAACCGAGCCTTGTATTAAAAGAAGGGAATGTGGAAGTCATCCAGGGCTCGATTTTTGACGCCGTCTCGCTGATTGAAAGCGGCAACTATGACGACATTAATTTCTCTTCCATCGACACCAGTGTGGCCGGAGAGCAGGAACTGGTCATCACAATTAGCAAAAACGGGAAAACGAAAGAATATACGAAGACGATCCACGTGGTGCGTCCGATAACAGAGATTTCCTGGGAGATGAAAAAAGAAGGTCCTGTCTTTTTGATTCATCCCGAGAAGCTGTCCGGCTCACCGGAAGAAGACGATGTCAAGAGTTTCTACGAGTATCCTGTCTTCACGAGTGAACC
>DUVM01000079.1 GCA_012841045.1 Tissierellia bacterium
GGCTTGATGATTACCCTGACGGTCCTTGGATTCAACTTGCTGGGAGACGGCATTCGCGACATAAAGGAAGTGAAATGAATCTGCTCGAAGTCAGAGATTTAAGCATCAGTTTTTCAGAGCCCACGGGAACGCAGGTGGCGGTCAGTGAGCTGAATTTTTCAATGAAAGAGGGCGAGATTCTAGGCATCGTCGGAGAGAGCGGCTCGGGAAAAAGCATGACGGCCCTCTCTATCATGGGATTGACCAGCGCGAAGACGAAAATCGAGGCCGAGACACTCACCTTTAATGGCATACCGCTCCTGTCCCTTTCAGAAAGAGAGTTTCAAAAGATCCGAGGCTGCACCATGTCCATTATCTTTCAGGAGCCGATGAGTGCGCTCAATCCTCTCCTTCCGGTAGGGCGGCAGATCGAGGAAGTTCTTGTCAGGCACTCGCAGGAGCCGGGGCGAAAAGACCGAGTGATTCGCATGATGAAAGAGGTCGGGCTTCCAAGAGCGGAGGAGCTGTATCATCAGATGCCTCACGAGCTCTCCGGTGGAATGCTTCAGAGAATCCTCATCGCCATGGCGATGATCCTGCAGCCAAAACTTTTGATCGCCGACGAGCCGACCACAGCGCTTGATGTCACGGTGCAGGCGCAGATTCTGCGCCTGATGAGAAGGCTGAACACCCAATATGAGACGGCCATCCTCTTCATCTCTCACAACGTCAGCGTGATCCGCAGCATCTGTCAGCGCGTCATGGTGCTCTACCTAGGCTATATCATGGAAGCGGGACCTGTGGAAGAGGTGATTTCTCGGCCGATGAATCCCTATACGCTCGGCTTGCTAAAGAGCATTCCCCAGCCGAAGATGAAGGATCAGCCTCTGTACAATATCCCGGGACGTGTTCCCCCCTTAAGTGAAAGACCGGCTGGGTGCCCTTTTCACCCGCGCTGCTACAAGGCTGAGAAACGATGCTCTACAGAACTTCCGCCTCTAGTGGAGACGGGAGACTTTCAGCTTCGATGTTTCTATCCGGTAAAGGACGATGAGCGATGAATCTACTTGAGGTCAAAGGGCTTAGCAAACAGTATCGAAAGACAAAGAGGTCGCCGTTTGATAAGACGGAGTATTTTACTGCGGTTCATCCGGTGGAGTTTCACATTGCGTCGGGGGAGACGTTCGGGCTGGTAGGAGAGAGCGGCTCGGGCAAGTCGACCATTGCAAATATGATTGCGGGCATTATCCGCCCCACCTCGGGAGAGGCGTTTTTGGATGGGGTAAACATTCGCGACAAAGAGCGTGCGCGTGAAGTCGGGCGGGAGATCCAGATGGTCTTTCAAAACCCATATGCTTCACTCAATCCTGTCAAGCGCATCGGCTGGCAGCTTGAAGAGCCTCTTCGGGTGCATCGCATAGGGACGAAAAAAACCAGAAAGCAGGAAGTGATCAAGATGCTCGAGATCGTCGGGATGGATGAATCCTATCTGCGACGATATCCACATGAGCTCTCCGGCGGTCAGCGCCAGAGGGTCGTCATTCTCATCGCCTTGATTCTTCGGCCGAAGTTGGTGATCCTCGATGAGCCGGTGTCGTCTCTGGATGTCTCCGTGCAGGCGCAGATTTTAAATCTTCTAAAAGACCTTCAAAAGACGTTTGACGTCGCATATCTTTTCATTTCCCACGACCTTCAGGTCGTCGAGTACATGAGTGACCGGATTGGCGTGCTAAAAAATGGCCACATGGTGGAGATGGCGCCGACGTCCGTCATCGTCCATCAGCCCATTCATCCGTATACACAGACGCTGATGACCTCTGTGCCGGGAATGGAGGATCAAAAAGCAAAGTTAATCAAACCGGAGGCATATCGCTCGATTTGCTCCGATCAATCGGGGATCTTTCAGGTCAACCCGGATCATTTTGTCTTGTGTGAAGTCCCTTCTCGATAAGGGGGCTCTTTTAGCGTGTTCGATCAACAGGAATTTTATATATTAAAGATCTTATTTGTATGATTTTTGTGGTATTTCTTGTGTTTTGCGTGTAGGATAATTATTAAGAGAATACAAAAGATGGCAGAAAATTAATGTAATTGCCCATAGGTCGGGTATATTCCTTGATATGGATGAAGAAAACATTCTGATAACAAAGATTCTTCGAAAAGAGAACTTGCAGGAAGCGGCGGACATCTTATTGCGTGGGGACACGCTTATTTTTCCAACGGAAACAGTGTATGGCCTTGGAGCCCGCTTTGACAGCGATGAAGCGCTTCAAAAAGTCTTTCGAGCTAAAGGCAGACCCGCTGACAATCCGCTGATTCTCCATGTCGCGAACGCATCGTGGGTGGAGCAGTTGGCGCAGGATATCCCTCCACAGGCCTTTGAACTGATGGAGGCGTTTTGGCCGGGTCCGCTAAGCCTAGTGCTAAAAAAGAAAGATCATGTCTCTTCCCTGATCAGCGCAGGCCTTTCAAGCGTGGCCGTCCGCTGCCCTTCCCATGAGCTGGCACATCAGCTGATTCAGGCCGTCGGTCTACCCGTGGCGGCGCCCAGCGCCAATCCTTCGGGAAGACCTTCACCCACGCGAGAGATCGATGTGATGGAGATGGTGGGGAAGGTGGCTGGCATTCTTCTTGGAGGCGACTGTGAAGTCGGACTGGAGTCGACCGTGCTCGACCTGAGCACCGACGTTCCGCTGGTGCTTCGTCCGGGGGCTGTGACCACACAGCAGCTTCGCAGGTTCTTGCCCGACGTCAGAAGATACGAAGGCGATCCCGAGGGGGCTCCTTCACCGGGTCTTCGCCACCGTCACTATGCGCCGGATGCGCAGGTGACGATGCTGCGAGGAAGCGACCGGGCGCTGAAGACGTTTATCGCATCGGCACCAAAAACAAGTTGTTTTCTGCTTCCAAGCAGGCTTGATATAGCGTTTGATGGCGTGCGGACGATTGCGTTTACACCGCAGGGGCTTCTCGAAGAAGCGGCGGCAAGACTCTATGCGCTGTTGCGCGACGCCGACAAGGCAGGGATGAAAGAAATCTATATTGCGGAATTTCCTTTGGAGGGAATCGGTGAAGCGCTGATGGACCGCGTGCTTCGTGCCGCACAATACAATATCTTAACGCTGGAGGAAATATGAAAATCGTCATCGGCAGTGATCATGCCGGATATGAACTGAAAGAATTTGTTAAAAATTACCTCGTGGAAAAAGGGGTAGAAGTGGAGGATAAGGGCGCCTACTCACTCGAGAGTGTCGATTATCCCGACTTTGCAAAAAAAGTGTCTGAGGCGGTACTCGGAGAAAACATCTTGGGGATTCTCATCTGCGGAACCGGCATCGGTGTCAGCATCGCCGCCAATCGGCATCCTGGCGTCCGCGCCGCGCTATGTCAAACCGAATTCGGCGCCCGTATGGCACGAGCCCACAATAATGCCAATGTCCTTTGTATGGGAGCTCGAGTTGTGGGAATCGGGCTTGCCGAGAGTATTGTCAATGCATTCCTGTCCACGGAATTTGAAGGCGGACGCCATGCCCGCCGAGTGGACAAAATCGAACGATAGGAGGTCTCTATGTCGCAACCGTCGGTGCTGGCCATTACGGAAACAGAAGAAAAAGCCAGAACTATCGTTGAAGAAGCCAGAAAAGAAGCTGCTGCACTGCGTGAGAGCGCAAACAAGCAGGTGGAGGAACTTGCCGCTTCGATGAAAGAGAAAACGCGGCAGGAAATCGAACTCAAGAATCAGGAAGCAAGGGATGCCGCTAGGCGCAGGTCGGCTCCTATTCTTGAAGAAGCGAAGATGAAAGCGGAATCGATGCTTCGCGTCCCCCGCGAAAAGATGGATGAGACGGTGCGTTTCATCCTTGAGAGGATCCTCGAGTAAATGGCTATTGTACAGATGAAGCGCTTTGAGCTGTTCAGCTTTTCTCAGAGTGCTCCTAGGTTACATAGGGCGCTGCAGCTGTTTCGAGATGTCCACTTTTATGACTTGCGCCTGGAAGAACAGCTGGAGGACGTTCCTTTACACGAAGCGGTCGATCAGGAAGCGCTGGAAGAAAAAGAGACGCTCCTGAGTCAACTGCGCTGGATGCTTAAGATTCTTTCTCCCTATGATCAACGCCCCAAAGGACTAAAAGCCATGAAAGACGGGCTCGATGTCCTCACACTCCAGGAGCTTGAGCAGAAAGCCCGGTCGATCGACTATCGGGCGGATTTTGAGCGCCTGAGCGGACTCCACAGACAAAAAGAAGATCTTGAGGTACGGATTCACTCATTGGAAGAGAAAATCCGGGATCGAGCGGAATGGGAAACGCTGACGATTCCTCTTGAGACACTGACGTCGGGAGACTCCGTGGACATGTTTCTCGGAACGATTCCCAAGAAACTGACCGACGCTCTCGATGAGGCGCTCGAAGGGTTTGAACTGAGCTATCGGGAGTTGATCAGTGACCGAGGGCCTACGTACCACTATCTCTTCGTCTCGCACAAATCCGAACGAGATGCGTTTCGCGACACACTGCGCCGCTACGGATTTTCCGAGGTGAGTTTTCCAAAGGGGAAGACGATTGCCTCCCTCCAAGAGGAGTCTCGCGAAGAAATTCAGAGATTAAAAGCGGAGGCGGAGAAGATAGAAAATCAGATCGCGCCGATGGTGGAGAATCTGCCTCAATACGAAGCGGCATACGACTATGAATCGAATGTGCATCTGAAGATCGAGACGGCCAAAAAGTTTCTGCGAACGGAAAAAATCGAATGGATTCGAGGGTATGTGCCGGCCGAAAAAGAAGCCGAACTGAGAAAAACTCTCGACGAGACATTGCCTGAGGGATACCATCTGGAGATCGAAGATGCCGTGGCGGAAGATCCACAGGTGCCGATTGCGCTTAAGAACAATCGCTTTGTCGACAGCTTCTCGAGTATTACCACCATGTACACCCTGCCAACGTATGACGAGATAGACCCGACGCCGTTTTTTGCGCCGTTTTACTGGGTCTTCTTTGGCATGATGGCGGCGGATATTGCCTACGGGGCCATTGTTTTCGTGGCGACACAACTGGTGCTTCGCCTGTTTAATCTCAAGCCCTCGATGAAGAAGTTTGTCCGTTTCTTCAGTTATCTGTCCATTTCTATGATCATTTGGGGCTTTGTCTATGGCTCCTTCTTTGGAGACCTGATCCCGCTGCCGTCGCTCTTTGATACGCAGCAGGACTTTATTCCCATGCTCATCATGTCGATTGCCTTTGGCGCAGTCCACCTCTTCTTCGGGTTGGGTCTGAGCGCCTACCTGTCACTTAAACACGGAGACTGGCAGGGAGCCGTCTTTGATGTGCTGTTTTGGTATATGGCCCTCATCGGCGCCGTGCTCTTTGGTCTCGGAGCCCTTCTGGCTCTGTCTCCCACTCTCGTGAGCATCGCCAAATGGGTGATGATCGCCGGGATGGTGGGGATTGTGCTCACAGGGGGAAGAGAGGCAAAAAGCGTCGGAGGGAAACTTGCGATGGGCATCTACTCTCTCTACAACATCACCGGTTACATCGGAGACTTTGTATCGTACTCGCGCCTGATGGCGCTGGGTCTGGCGGGCGGATTTATCGGTCTGGCTGTCAACCTGATCGTCGGAATGCTCTCAGGACTGGGCATTCCGGGCATACTTGCCGGGGCGGTTGTCTTTGTTATCTTCCACCTCTTTAATATTTTCTTAAGTATGCTGTCGGCCTACGTGCATACGTCGCGACTGACGTATGTGGAATTTTTCGGCAAATTCTATGAAGGCGGAGGGGTGCCCTTCCGTCCGTTCGTCAAAGAACCCAAATATTCTCAATTTCCAGAAAATCACTAGGAGGAAAACATGACATTTACAGAGTTCTTTATTAACTACGGTGGTCTCGTTCTCGCAGGACTTGGCGCGGCATTTGCCGTCTTGTTTGCGGGCATCGGCTCCGCCATCGGCGTCGGTATTGCCGGACAGGCTGCCGCAGGGATTATTATCGAGGAACCTGAAAAATTCGGAAAGTCGCTCGTTCTGCAGTTGCTGCCGGGCACGCAGGGATTGTACGGCTTTGCCATCGGTCTGGTCGTCATGCTCAGACTGGATCCGACCATGAGTCTGCAACAGGGCTTTTACACATTTGTCGCCTGCCTGCCGATCGCATTTGTCGGACTTTTCAGCGCCAGGGAACAGGCCAAGGTCTCCATTGCCGGCATCAACATTCTTGCAAAGAATGAAGAACATCAGACGAAGGGAATTATCTACGCAGTCATGGTCGAGACGTATGCCATTTTGGCATTCGTTATCTCGCTCATTCTCGTCTTCCGTGTCTCTTTCTAGGAGATCGTCTTGTCTACTATTGAAAAGATTACAGAGAAAATTTTAACCGAGGCGAGAGAACAGGCGGAGGCCATTTTAAAAGAAGCCAAGGACGAAACAAGCCGCCGACTTCTTCTACATCGCAAAGAGATGCAAGCCGAGCAGGAGAGAGAACTCTCTCGAGCGGATCGGTCAGCTTCTGCGATGGCGGAGAGGCTGGTGAGCGGAGCGGCCCTGGAGAGTCGCGACCTACAGCTCAAAGCTCGTCAGGAGCTTCTCGACCGCGCGTTTGAGGCGGCGGGTGAGACACTGAAGAATTTGAGTGAGGAAGAGTATGCGGCGTTTCTTAAAAAGACACTCGGACGGCTCGACTGCGGGCCGGAAGCAGTGCTCTTTGTGCCCCCTGCCAGACTGGAGCAAGTAAAAAGCCTCGGTCTTGCCATGCAGGTAGAAGCGAGGGAGACGCTGGAGAGCGGCTTCATCGTCGATACCGGTCCTTCGAGATACAACTATGATTTTTCGGAGCTTCTCGATTTTCGCCGAAGCGAGATGGAGAAGGAAGTCCTTTCGGTGCTACTTGAAGGGAAGCAATAACCATGCGTGCGCAGGATTATGTCCAGGCGTCGACGTTCGTGCGAGTGCGCGAAAAGAGCTTTTTGACGCGGGAGCAGTGGGAGAGGCTGATTGAATCGGCGTCTCTTGACGATGCCCTGAGAGTTCTGCAGGAAAGTTCCTACGGAGCACTCTTTCAAAAACTCGACGACCCGAGAGATTTCGAGCGCGTACTCAGCGAGAGGCTGAAAGAAGAGTATGAGGAGATGATGCGGTTTGTCAAAGACCCTGAGCTCCTTGACATCCTTCGGCTTCGCTATGACGCCCACAATGAAAAAGTGCTCCTCAAAGAGCGCATCTTAGATGAGCCGCTGGATGAGCTGATCATGCCCCTAGGGACATTCGATGTCACGGCTGCTCGAGCCGCTCTTCGAAGCACTGAAGGGGTGTCCCAGCTTCCGGAGCATATGAAAAAGGCGCTCGAGGCGTATGAGGAAGAGAACGATCCTCAGGCGCTGGCGCATGCGTCGGATCACCACTATCTGGCCTCGCTCGGGAAGATCGCTGAGAAGCTCGACAGCGACCTTTTGAAAAGCTACGCTTCTTTGAGCGTGGACTATTACAATGTCATGACGCTACTTCGGGCTCAGGGTAGAGAGATGGAGCTGGCGGCACTTGATGAGCTGCTTGTCGAAGGCGGACGTGTCCCGTTGGAGACGTTAAAAGCCCAGTATTTTTCCTCCGTAACCTCCGTCCTCGATGCGACGAGATTTACTCTTCCTGACGAGTTGGCGAGGGGCTTGCGAGAAGCCTATGAAGCTGAGCCGCGCTTGTCGGCGCTGGAGAGAGCCTTCGATATTCACCTGCTAAAAACCATGCAGGAGGGAGCGCATATCACGTTTGGCCCGGAAGTGCTGTTTAATTTCATGATTCAACTGGAAAACGAAGTGCGGAACCTGCGGGTGATCCTAGTCAGCAAGATCAGTCAGATTGAGCCCGCGCGCATTCGGGAAAGGATTCGCCGCTATGCATAAAGTCGCCGTAATTGGGGACGCCCAGAGCGTCCTAGCATTTAAAGCATTGGGTCTGGCGGTCTATACCCCGGAGAATCCCAACCGGACCCGCAACCAGCTCGATGCCTGCGCGAAAGAAGGCGTAGGGGTCATCTTCATCACAGAAGAATTGGCCGAACAGGTCCCGGAGACCATCGAGAGATATGATGAGCAACTGACACCGGCCATCATCCTGATTCCCTCCGCCGGCGGGAGTCTGGGCCATGGCCTGGCCAAGATCGACAAAAATGTAGAAAGAGCGATCGGATCCAACATTCTCTAGAGGTGAGGCATATATGAAAGTAGGAAAGATTATCAAAGTATCCGGCCCGCTTGTCGTGGCCGAAGGGATGGAAGAGGCGAACGTCTATGACGTCGTCCAGGTCTCCCAGAATCGCCTCATCGGCGAGATCATTGAAATGCGTGAAGACAGGGCCTCCATCCAGGTCTATGAGGAGACGACGGGCATCGGCCCGGGGGAAGAAGTGTATACGACAGGGACGCCTCTGTCCGTAGAACTCGGCCCCGGCATGCTCGAGCAGATCTTTGACGGCATACAGCGTCCGCTGGCGTCTCTTCGGGAAGAGGAAGGGGACTTTCTGCTAAAGGGCAGCCAACTTCCTTCCCTTGATCGGGAGAAAGTGTGGACCTTTCAACCCAGAAGCAATGTCGGAGATACGCTGCAAGCAGGAGATATCCTAGGCGTCGTTCAGGAGAACGCCGTCATTGAGCATCGCATCATGGTGCCGCCTGATGTCTCGGGTGAACTGCTCCGCATTGAGGCGGGTGAATTCAAGATTGAAGACACCGTCGCTGTCGTAAAGACAGAAGACGGAGAGAAGGAACTGAGTCTCCTTCAGAGATGGCCTGTGCGCCGTGGGCGCCCCTATCTGAAAAAGCTCGACCCCAGCGTCCCGCTTGTCACCGGACAGCGCGTCATCGACACATTCTTTCCCGTGGCAAAAGGCGGAGCGGCGGCCATTCCCGGACCGTTCGGCTCAGGAAAAACCGTCATTCAGCATCAGCTGGCCAAGTGGGCCGACGCAGAGATTATTGTCTACGTCGGCTGCGGAGAGCGCGGCAACGAGATGACGGACGTTCTGATGGAGTTCCCCGAACTCCTCGACCCGGTCAGTGGCGAATCGCTGATGAAGCGAACGGTGCTGATCGCCAATACATCGAATATGCCCGTGGCGGCGCGTGAGGCGTCGATCTACACGGGAATTACCATTGCGGAGTATTTCCGAGATATGGGCTACTCAGTCGCTCTGATGGCCGACTCCACTTCTCGCTGGGCCGAAGCGCTCCGTGAGATGAGCGGACGCCTTGAGGAGATGCCCGGAGACGAGGGCTACCCGGCATATCTATCAAGCCGCGTCGCCGACTTCTACGAGCGAGCCGGAAAAGTCCTATCGATCTCCAGCGAGCCGCGGGAAGGGGCATTGACGGTCATTGGCGCCGTGTCACCTCCGGGCGGAGATATCTCGGAGCCGGTCAGTCAGTCGACGCTTCGAATCGTCAAAGTCTTCTGGGGACTGGACTACGCGCTCAGCTACGCGCGCCATTTCCCTGCCATCAACTGGCTCAACTCCTATAGTCTCTATCAGGAGAAGATGGACGAGTACTTTGATGCGCATGTCGACGAGAAATTCTCGGCAAATCGAAAAGCGGCCATGGCGCTTCTCCAAGAAGAGTCCGGGCTTCAGGAAATCGTGCGACTGGTCGGACGAGACACATTAAGTGAGGGCGATCAGCTCAAACTCGAAGTTGCCAAGAGCCTGCGTGAAGACTTCCTCCAGCAAAACGCCTTCCACGATGTCGACACGTTTTGTTCGCTCGAGAAGCAAAACAAGATGCTAGACATGATTCTCCTGTTCTATCATGAGGCGCAAAAAGCGCTGGAAGAGGGCGTATACCTGAATGAAATCGAAAACCTGCCGGTGCGTGAGCGCATCGCCAGAAGCAAATATCTCTCAGACGAAGAAGAGGGAGCGCTCGATGACATCAGCAGGGACATCCGTGAGAGCATCGATGCCCTGATCGCTCAGAGGAGGAACTAGTGTTAAAGGAATATAAATCTCTTAAAGAAGTCGTAGGACCCCTCGTCATCGTCGAAGGGGTAGATGGCGTCAAATACGAAGAACTGGTGGAAGTGCAGCTTCAAAACGGAGAGAAGCGCCGCGGACGCGTGCTCGAGATTGACAGAGACCGCGCGATGGTGCAGCTCTTTGAAGGTTCTGCCGGCATCAACCTAGAACAGACGAGTGTGCGCTTTCTGGGAAGACCGCTTGAACTGGGTGTGTCGACCGACATGATCGGGCGCATCTTTGATGGACTTGGAAATCCGATGGACGGAGGACCTGCCATTATCGCAGAGGATCGCATTGACATCAACGGTTCGGCGATGAATCCCTCTTCCAGAGACTATCCGGAAGAATTTATTCAGACCGGCATCTCCTGCATCGACGGGCTCAACACCCTCGTGCGCGGACAGAAACTGCCGATCTTCTCCGCTTCAGGTCTTCCCCACAATCAGGTGGCGGCGCAGATTGCCAGGCAGGCAAACGTGCTCGGCACGGATGAGAAATTTGCCGTGGTCTTTGCTGCGATGGGCATCACCTTTGAAGAAGCCCAGTTCTTTATCGATGACTTCACGGAATCAGGGGCGATTGAGCGCGCCACGCTCTTTATCAACCTCGCTGACGACCCGGCGATTGAGCGACTGGCGACGCCGAAAATGGCGCTGACCGCAGCGGAATACCTCGCCTATGAAAAGGATATGCACGTCCTTGTCATCCTCACGGATATGACGAACTACGCCGAGGCGCTGCGCGAAGTCTCCGCCGCCCGTAAAGAAGTTCCCGGTCGCCGAGGGTATCCGGGGTATCTGTACACGGACCTTGCTTCCCTCTATGAGCGAGCCGGACGAATTCGCGGCCGTGTCGGATCGATCACGCAGATTCCGATTCTGACCATGCCAGAAGACGACATCACCCATCCGATCCCCGATCTCACCGGCTACATCACCGAGGGACAGATCATTCTCTCGCGTGACCTGTACCGCAGTGGCCTCGAGCCACCGATCAACGTCGTGCCGTCTCTGTCGCGCCTAAAGGACAAAGGCATTGGCGCCGGCAAGACACGAGAGGACCACGCCGACACCATGAACCAGATCTATGCGGCCTACACAGCGGGAAGAGAAGCCAGAGAACTGGCCGTCATCTTGGGAGACTCCGCTCTCTCAGCGGCTGACCGTGCATTTAGCAAGTTCACCGATGCTTTTGACGCCCGCTACGTCAATCAGGGCTATATGACCAATCGCACGATTACCGAGACACTCGATCTGGGATGGGAGCTTCTTCGCATCATCCCGAGAACAGAACTCAAACGTATCCGCGATGAATACCTCGAGAAATATCTCGACCAGGAATAGACAGGATCATCCATGGCCAGGTTAAATGTCAATCCCACCCGCATGCAGCTGAGCATCCTCAGGACACGACTGAGAACAGCCAAGCGCGGCCACAAACTGCTCAAGGATAAGCAAGATGAGCTGATGCGTCAGTTTATCGAGCGCATCCGCGCCAATAAGAGTCTGCGAATGGAAGTCGAAGCGGAGCTGATGGAAGCCTTTTCAGACTTCCGTCTCGTGTCGGCTCTGATGAGTCCGCAGATGATTGAAGAGGCGCTGGCCATCCCCGGTACAACACTGGGGGTGGAGATCGAGGTGGAAAACGTCATGAGTGTATTGATCCCTCAGATGCGCTTTGTGCGCACCAAGGGCAATCTCTATCCTTATGGCTTCGGGGCAACCTCCGCACAGCTCGACGAGGCAATCCGCAAACTCGAGAAAGTGTCGGAGCGATTGCTGGAGCTGGCGCAGATGGAAAAAGCCACCCAGCTTATGGCGCTGGAGATTGAAAAGACGAGGCGCCGCGTCAATGCCCTTGAATACCGGACGATCCCCGACCTTGAAGAGACGATCCGCTACATCCGAATGAAACTCGACGAAAATGAGCGTGCGACCATTACGCGACTCATGAAAGTCAAAGACATTATTGCGAAGGAAGAAGGCGCGTGAGAAACAAAAGAATTCTAAACATCCTTCTCATCCTGGCGGTCATCCTGATCGCCTTCTTTTTGCGTCAGTCGGACATTCTCAATCCCCCTGAACAGCCACCCGTTATTTCCTCAGGAGAAGGAGTATCTGACAGACCTTTGATCTCAAAAGACGAGGTGGCAGCGTATCTGCGAGAACACGGCGAATTGCCTCCTAACTTCCTGACAAAAAAAGAAGCACAGGAACTTGGGTGGGTCGCTTCTCAGGGAAATCTCCACGACGTTGCGCCGGGGATGAGCATCGGGGGTGATCGCTTCTACAATCGAGAGAAATTACTTCCAGAGAAGGAAGGCCGCCTCTACTATGAATGCGATATCGGCTACGAAGGAGGGAGGCGAGGACCTGAGCGCCTTGTCTTCTCTAACGACGGACTGATTTTTTATACAGGAGATCATTATGAAAGCTTCGAACCCCTCCAGTAAGACGTGGGTCTGGCTCGATGGACGAAGAATGAAAGACCGCGACGCTCTTCATGAGCGGGTGAAAACGGCGTTTCAATTTCCGGATTATTATGGGAGAAATCTCGATGCTGTGTGGGATCTTCTGAGTACATGGAGCACACCCCTTGACATTTTTGTCATGCACTCCGAGGAACTTGACAACTATGGACTCGGGTTTTTAGCGCTTCTAAGGGAATTGGAGAAGGAACAGCCCGGCATACGGGTGCATGCCGACTCTTCATCATCCTTCGCGCAAGACGGCGGTGATATGCTATACTCTGTGTAGAACATGGAGGCACATACATGGAAAAAATTGTTGTTGAACAAAGTCCCGGACTAAAGGGTGAAATCAGTGTCAGCGGAGCCAAAAACTCTGTTTTGAAAATATTAGCCGCATCTCTACTTGCAGAAGGTCCCTGTGTGATTGAAGATGTCCCCGACCTTCTCGACGTGCGGGCCATGATTGACCTGCTCCGGGCGCTTGGAAGTAAAGTAGATTACTATCCGGAGGAAAACAAAATTATTACGGAGGTGGTCGATCCCTCGATCACTGTTGCACCGTATGAGCTGACCAACAGGATGCGCGCGAGCATCGTGGTGTTGGGACCGCTCCTTGCCAGAAGAAAGCGCGCCAATGTCTCCCTTCCAGGAGGTTGCCCGATCGGCGCTCGACCGATTGATCTGCACATTAAGGGGTTTCGCACGATGGGCTATACCGTCACAACCGACCACGGCTATGTCGAGGGGTATGTCGATGGAGTGATCAGCGGAGGACAGGTGTACCTGGACTTCCCCAGTGTTGGAGCCACCGAAAACATCATGATGGCCGCCGTGATGGCCAACGGAACCACCACGATATTTAATGCTGCCCAGGAGCCGGAGATTACCGACCTGGCGAATTTCCTGACGAAAATGGGAGCGAGCATCAGCGGCGCCGGCACCTCGATCATCCGCATTAAAGGGGTCAGACAATTAATCGGTGTTCACCATCAGGTGATTCCCGATCGCATTGAAGCGGGAACGTATATGGTGGCAGCGGCCCTCACAAAAGGGCAGGTGCTGATCAAAAACGTCCTCTCAACACATCTGCGCCCGGTTATCTCCAAGCTGGAGGAAACGGGTGTCATCATTGAAGAGCGAGGCGATGCGCTGTTTGTCGACGCCTCCGCCGGATTTAGCGGCGTGGATATCACGACCCTTCCATATCCTGGATTTCCCACGGATATGCAGGCGCAGTTCATGGTGATGCTCTGCGTAGCAGAAGGGATACACTCTATTAAGGAGACGGTGTTTGAAAACCGCTTCCTCTATGTCAACGAACTGATGCGCATGGGCGCAAAGATCAAAGTAGACGGCTCGTCGGCTATGATCAGCGGTGTCGATCATCTGGAAGGAGCGCAGGTCCGCTCCACCGATCTTCGCGCAGGAGCCGCTCTGATTCTTGCAGGGCTCGTCGCCACCGGCACAACTGAGGTCTTTGAGCCGCAGCATATCGATCGAGGATTTGTCGCCATTGAGGACAAGCTTCGAGGTGTGGGCGCAAACATCAGGCGTGTAAAAGAATAGGCGGCGCAGCTGCCTTTTTTCTTAGTGAGATATAACGATGCAACATTCATGGCGTAACGGAAATCCACCAGACCGTATTGGACTGGTTTTAGAAGGCGGCGGAACAAGAGGCGCTTACCATGCGGGAGCGCTGCTTGCGATGCAAGAAGAGGGCGTTACCTTCGACGCCATCACCGGGACAAGTATTGGCGCCATCAACGGCGCCGCCCTAATATCCGGCAAATTAGATGAGATGGTAGAGATCTATGATCATTTCGACCCAGAAGAGGTTTTCTTCGGGAGCAAAGAGGTGGCCAAAGCTCTCAGTTTTAATACTCTAAAGGAAATCAATCTATCGACTGTATCTGCGGCGCTCAGTGCCATTTTACGAGATCGAGGCGTGGACATCAGTCCTCTGATGAATCTTTTGAAGGCCAATATCGACGAAGAAAAGGTCCGATCGTCGCCGGTGGACTTCGGTCTCGTCAGCTTCAATCTGACGGATATGAAAGTCATTGAGGTATTTAAAGAGGACATCCCCGAGGGAAAACTGATGGAGTTTATCCTGGCAAGCGCTGCGCTTCCGGGATTTCGCCTTCCTTCGGAGACAAAGTATCTCGATGGAGGCATTTATAAGCAGGTGCCGCTCGACCTCCTTTTAAAGAAAGGGCCGTTTAAAAAAATCTATGTCATTCGCACAAGAAGAGATTTTTGGACGAATCTTGAGCGGGAGGGAGAGACCATTGAAGTGATTGCGCCAAGCCGCCCGATGGGTGTGGCACTGCAAGCGGGTCATGAGCATGTGCGGGACAATCTTTTGATGGGCTACTATGATGCCACGCGTCAGCTCAGAGGCTGCCAGGGAAAACTGTACTGTATCGAAGCAAGTGATCCGGACAGTTTTTATCAGCGATTTGTCAACATCGATAGAAAGAGAATGGAAGCGCTCGGAGCGTTGTTTGGAGAACAAGATCAAAAGCACAGAAGAAGGTTTTTTGAGCGGACCATCCCCTTGTTAGCGAGTCTTCTTGGCATCAAAGAAGAGGGCAGTTATCAGGAGATCGGCATCGAATGGACAGAGCGTGTCGCCTATGATCTGGGGATCCCCAGGTATCGTGTGCTCTCTGAAGAAGAACTCCTACAGGAAGTAAAAGACAGACTACAAGAAACGGAAATACAAGATCTGAAGAATCTGGGGCGGTTTGAAGCGGCGATTGCGATGTTGACCGGCCTCAGCACGGTAGAAAAATCGGCTCTATTAAGAGGAGCTTGGCGTCTTGCCATGGGAGGTGACTAAATGGATATCAAAGAGAAAGTTCAAGCGCAACTTGAAGATCCCAGATACGACGAAGAATACAAAGCGCAACTTCGGGCGCTCAGTGAAGAGGAGCTGCGTGACAGCTTCTACAGAGAATTGACATTTGGTACCGCCGGACTCAGAGGAAAGCTCGGACCCGGCCCGAACCGGATGAACAAGTATCTCGTGCAGAGCATCAGCTACGCCTATGCGCTGTACCTAAAGGAGCAGGCGGAAGAAGCCAGCGCTGTCATCGCCTATGACTCCAGAAACAGCTCGCCTGAATTTGCAGAGGAAGCCGCCAGAACACTGGCGTCAAACGGCGTGAAGACGTATCTCTTTGACCAGTATTCTTCGACGCCCGAACTCTCGTTTGCCGTGCGGTATCTAGAAGCCACCGGGGGGATCGTCATCACCGCCAGTCACAATCCTCCGGAATACAACGGCTACAAAGTGTATCACCACAGTGGACGTCAGCTCCTTCAGGAAGAAGCAGGAGCTATCTTAGCGCTGTACGAAGAGAATAAAGACAAAGCAGATATTCCCTCTAGACCAAAAGAAGAGCTGATCGAGGAGGGATTGCTTGAGATGATCGGCGACAAAGTCCTCGGAGCCTATGACGGTGTGATTCTCGCATCCGTACGAAATCCTCACTGCCGAGGCATGGCTTCACAGCTTCGCGTCGTCTATACGCCGCTTCACGGAGTCGGCTGGCGTGCCATGCAATCCTTTGCACAGAATTTCGGTCTCACCAAGCTCTATCCGGTTGCCTCGCAGTTGGAGCCGGACGCCTCATTTCCTGAAGCGAAGGGGCCGAACCCTGAAAACCCTGAAGTGTTTGCAAAGGCCATCGAGCTCGCAGAAGAAAAAGGAGCCGATTTGATCCTCGCCACAGACCCGGACGTCGACCGTATCGGAGCGATGGTGCGCGGAGAGGATGGCTTTGAGATGATCGACGGGAATCAGATGGGGGCGCTGATGGCAGAATATCTCTTTTCTCAGAGACAGGAAAGAGGCGGCGTGGTAATCACTTCTGTCGTATCCACCTCCCTTGTCGATGTGATTGCCCAGAGATACAGAGGAAGTGTCCGACGGACGCTGACAGGCTTTAAATACATCGGAGACGCGATGGATTCTCTCAGTGAAGAGGAGTTTGTCTTGGGCTTTGAAGAAAGCTACGGCTACCTAAGTGGTCTGCACGCCAGAGACAAAGATGCAATCAATGCGGCCGCTCTCATCATCGAGATGGCGCTCTCAGCGCTCTCACAGGGAAAATCGCTCTTGGATAAAAAGGAAGAACTCGCCGACAGATATGGCTTTTATAAAGAGGGACAGATTGTGTTGACGCTCGAGGGAGAAGAAGGAGCCGAACGCATTCGAACCATCATGCAGAACTTTCGCGACAAGCCCCTTGATCGCGTGAAGAGTGGACGACGTACAGCGCAGATCGATTATCTCGAAGACACGCCGCTTCCAAAAGAAGACGTCATCAAGTGGAGCTTTAAAGGAGATCAATGGATCGCTGTTCGACCGAGCGGAACGGAGCCGAAACTAAAGATCTATATCGGAGCCAGAGGCAACAGCGAAGCAGATGCGCAGGCGAACTACCGCGATCTTGAAAAATCGATGAAAGAACTGATGGATAGAGAATGAACAACAACCTCGAAAACATACTTTTCCTATTCCTGATCATCTTGATCGGTTTTCTTGCCAAGAAAACTCGTCTGGTGTCGGATCAGGCAAGACCCGTGCTGAGTCAATTCGTCCTGAATGTGGCGATGCCGTTTTTGATCCTTGACAGTATGATGTTTGACTATGATCCGCAGATGCTGAAGAACTCAATGACAATTCTGGGTATTGCGATCGTCGTGTACGCGGTAGCTATCCTTATTTCTGAGCTGAGCCCAAGACTATGGAAGCTGCCTCCAAGCCACATGGCGAGCTATCATTTTGGGATGGTCCTGCCGAATACGGGCTTTCTCGGTCTACCGCTTTTGCGAGTGACCTACGGAGCGGAAGCTGCCTTCTACGGCACGATGATCCATCTCGTGTTCATCGCACTGAACTGGACGTATGGAGTCTATGTCTTTACAAGAGACGAAGGAAGTGAAGTAAAGCTCAAAGATTTGATCAATCCGAGCATCCTGTCGCTCTTTTTAGGCTTTCTCCTCTTTCTCCTGCCGATCAGACTCCCCAATATCGTATTGAGAACCATCTCCAGCATGTCCCACACCGCCTCTCCGCTGACCATGTTCATCATCGGGATGATGCTCACAGAGATACGATTCAAAGAACTGTTTATGTCTTTGAAACCGGTGATTTTGGCGCTGTACAGAAATGTTCTGTTTCCGCTTGCTGTCTACTTTGTTCTAAAGAGCTTGCATTTCTCAGGCCCTCTCCTGTATGTGCCAACAGTCATCTTCGGCATGCCGGTGGCGGCAAATACCGCCATTTTTGCTCAGGGGTACGGGAAGGACTATCAGACAGCGACAAAGGTGGTCCTTGTGTCCACCGTCTTAGCGTTACTCACCATTCCTCTTCTGGTGGAATTTGTGGGGATGGGCTGATAAGTCAAGAACATCAGCCTGCTGACGAGTTTCAATAAAGCTCAGAGAGTTTGGTTGGACCGATCGGAGA
>DUVM01000080.1 GCA_012841045.1 Tissierellia bacterium
CCGAGAAAACTCCTGGGCTACCACACCCCGGATGATCTCTTTGAGGATGAGTTGGACCGGATCTATTCCCGTGTCGCCTGATGGGCTATTCAACAGTCAATGTTCAACTTGTTATTGCAATTTGCTATGAATAATCGCAACCAAATAAACAGAGACTTTGCTCGTTTTAGAATAAAAAGATGAAAAAAAAGGCCTTTACTGTCGTTTTTCATTTTCGAACCTCCAGTGCGATCATTACGATGTTTCTTATCGAAAACTCACATGCTAGTCACTTAAAAGTAAATCAAATAATTGCTTATCGATTGGCCTGAAAATGTTTAAAGATTCCATTGATTTAAGATTAGCATTGAAGTCAGAGCAAGTCAATCTATTATTCTAATAATATATTAAATTATGTTGAATGCAATCGAGAGTCGTGGTAACATTAAGTGTAGTAAACTGTCACAGCTTTGTGTGGATTGAAACTAATAGTAGATGAAATTACTTCATTTACAAAGGAAAAACGGTGGAAGGCTTATGCTCACCACCGTTTTTCCTTTAGCACCATGGATAAAATTCTCATCAAACATATATATCTTTTTTCTCGAACTTCCTCTGTCCCAAAACTAAGAATCCTATTAAGGCAAGAATCAGGATCATCAGTTTGAAGAGCTGTAACCCACCTGCATTTGCCATTTCTTCGTGGAGGAACATATTGAACGGAAAGAACTCTTTGATGACATATAGAGTGTCTGACATGTCGGCAATTACCGGAATAAGGTAGTTTGCCAGAAGAATGATCAGACCCACGCTCTCCGCTTTTCCTCTTGGAAGGACGTTGATCAGCAGGATGCCGAGAGACAAAAACAGAAGATGAATGACAGCAAATACAGCTGTGTAATGGATCAGCAGATGCCAGGCATCGGGAAGATGACTTCCAAGAGCGTTCCAGTTGCATAGAAACAGTACAAGCTGGAGGATGAGGACGATCAAGACGCCAGCCATGATTTTGCTGAGATATATATAGTTTCTGCTTCGCGGCTTTGTCAAAAGGAAATCTGCCGTCTTCTCCTGTTCTTCTTTTGCAAAGAGACGAATGCCTAGAAAGAGCCCATGCGTCGACGCCATGATGAGCAGGATATTTGCGACGACGGCAAAGTAGCCAGGAAGTGACGTCAGATCCAAATCTACCATATTGAAGAGCGCCAAGATGATTCTCGGCATGTGGTCCAGAAGCGCCATGACTTCCGGTCCTGTCGAAAGAATCGAGTCAAATTTGATGATCGATGCATACGCCATGAAAAAGAACGCCAGAGACCAGACGACGATGCTGATCACAGAAGATCTCAGTTCTCGTTTTATGATGTTCATCTAGACCTCCAGATCTTCCTGCGTGTAGCGCCAATACCCCACACCGGCAAATACGAGAATAAGCACAAATGCAATGACGATATTTGTCGTTTCGAGGGGATGGCGCTCTACCACAGAGGCATCAAACAGACCGTAGATACTTAACTTCAACAGCTTCTCTTCTTCAAGAAGACGGCCGATAATCAGGAGAAAGTAGAATCCCATACCGATCGAAGCAGCTGGCCCAGTTACTGTCTTAATCCTCTTCTTCATGCTGGAGAGAAGGGCGCCCAGGAAAAACAGGATCAACTGGACAAGGAGACTGCCGATCAAAACCCTCTTTAGCGGTGCATCAAACGGATGGTCTTGTAATCTGGCCAGCACATACACGGTAAGGGCAATCAGTCCGTTGACCAGAACCATACCCAGAATCCCTACGAGGATTTTTTGTGCCCACATACTGCTTCTGGAGATCGGCTTCGAGAACAGGAAATCACTTGTTTTATTCAGTTTCTCCCTGCCGATAAGCTGCATTCCACAGAGCACAGCCAGAATGCCTAGAAGTAGCTGGATAAAGGTATAGATGTATGCCAGGTAACCCGAAAATGTCCCGAAGCTTGTGACATCTAATCCAAACCCTTGCATCACTTCCCGAGGGAACCCTTCGAGCATGTCGATGAGATTCTCCGCCTCTGCTTCAAATGAGGTGTAGAAGCTTAAAAACAGAGCCAGCGTGAGAAAAACCGCTAGGATCCAGCCTCGAAGGAGTCTTATATGCCACCTGCTCTCATGACGAAGGATGTTCATCACTCGGCCTCACATAGTATTCCATAAACAACTCTTCCAGCGTCGGGTCTTCCATGGAAAGGTTGTGTACGTCAAACTGCGCCAGTTCTCTTAACAGTAGGTTAATCTCTCCTCTATACTGAAAGTGAAGCTCGTTGGTGAAGCGATCCTTCACGTCAATCATGGATGACTGTTCAAACTGATCCAGTGCAGCGGGATCGGCTGTCAAACGGACATTCTTATAGTGGTTTTTTTGAAGGTTGGCAATCTGATTCATGTCTTCAATGCGTCCATCTTTAATGAGCGCAATCCGACTGCTGAGGCGCTTCACTTCACTCAAGATATGGGAGCTGAACAGGACCGTCGCACCTTGCGCATTTTCTTCTTCAATCAGATCAAAGAACCGCTGCTGCATTAGTGGATCGAGTCCGCTCGTCGGTTCGTCTAGGATGATCAGCTTCGGTCGTTGAAGAAGTCCCTGCACGATCCCGACTTTTTTCTTGTTGCCAAGAGACAGATCGTCAATTTTTCGATTGATATCAAGATCCATTCGTTCTGTCAGGTTTTTGAGACGCTTCGGGTCAGTGGATCCATAGAAGCTCATGGAGTACGCCAGAAGATCCTTGACCTTCATGTTCTCGTAATAGGCCACTTCACTCGGTAAATATCCGACATGGCGCGCAATCTCCACCTTGTCCTTGATGCTGTCCAGTCCAAAGATGCTGATGCTTCCTTCTGTCGGAAAGATCAGAGAAAGTGCACAGCGAATGGTGGTGCTCTTTCCGGCTCCGTTTGGTCCGATGAAACCGAAGATCTCCCCTTCTTTGATGTGAAAATCAACATCCTCCACTCCGCGGTGTTTGCCGTAGTACTTCTTCAAGTGATGAACTTCGACAATATTCATACGTGCTCCTCCTTATAAAGCATGACACGCAACGTATCAAACAACTCTTCTGCCGACTGCAACATCGTGTCAACTTCAAGCTGCGGATGTATCTGTGCGTATTTTCTGGCAAAGCCTTCGCTGACCCAGACACACACCTCCACCACTTGCTCAAGAGAGATTCCCTCACGAAACTTGCTCATGTCGATCTGTTCTGATATGAGTCTGTTCATGATTTCCATGGACTGGCTCACCAACTGTTGAAAGGTGGGATCATCCGGCCGCTCTCGAAGGATCGAATAGTAAAATTCAAACATCAGTGGATACGTGCTTGTCAGTATTGCCTTTCGCTTTGTAAGAAAACGAATCAGTTCAATTAAGTCGTCCGTCTCCGGCAGATTCTCTAGTACTTTCTTCTTGATCATCTCCGAAGAGTATGTCATCAGATATTGGTAGAGATTTTCTTTGCTTCCAAAATAGTGAAACAACGCTCCTTTCGAAATACCTGCCTCGGAAACGATCACATTAGTCGAGGAGTCTTTGAAGCCTTTACGCGAAAACTCCGCTAAAGAAGCATTGATGATCCGCTTCTTCTTTTCTTCCTCTAGATTCTCAAACATCTCCATAACGACCTCCTTTGACCACTGTGGTCAAGATCAGTATACACTTGTTGACCGGTCTGGTCAAGAAAAATATTCGCTATGAAAAAACTAAAACCAATTCTTTCTTTTGAAGTAACTCACTAAAATCGTGACGATGGCAATGCTTGCCAGAAGAAATCCGTAAAAGGCATAGGGGTGTTTTAAAAATGGCATGTGAAGAAAGTTCATGCCATACATGCCAGTAAGAAAGTTGAGAGGAATAAAAATCGCTGAAAAAATTGTCAGCACCTTCATGATGCTGTTCATCTGATTGCTGAGCCTAGCCATATTTGACTGGTTCATATTTTCTACCGTGTCAGCAGCCCGTCCGATCTCTCTGATGGCTTGCGCGACATGGTCTTCAACATCTTTCACATAGGGGAGGATCTCTTCTCCCAGTACATGGTTCTGTTCTCCGGTGAGAACACTGACAAATCCATCAAGAGGATAGAGGGCGGATTTGACATTCAACAGCTCTCGTTTGATCTCATAAGCCCTGCGCATATCGATCTGGCTCTCGTCGAGCATCAGGCGCTCCATATCGTCGAGCTGATAGACGAGATTCTTTAGAACCCCCACGGCTTCATCGACCAAGGCATCTATCATGAGATAGTATAGATAATCTTCCTTTTTCTGCCTCACGCGAGAACTTGCATCTTGAAGCCTCCGGCGGATGCCATCAAAGACATTGCCGGGGCATTCTTGAAAGCTGAGGATGAATCCTTTTAAGAGGAACAAGACGACGCTCTCATGATGAATCTCTTTTTGTCCAAAGATCATATAGTGCTCGCTCATGAGATAATCTTCTGCGAGGATAGCTTTGGCGTGGCGATTGACTTGCACGATGTCTTCAAGATGCATTTCGTGCAAGCCAAATCTCTGCCCAAAGTAACTTATGACCTTGGGATCGTTGAGTCCAATGATATTGATCCACGTGACCACTCCCTCCTCGCTTGTCTGAGGGAGGTCTTCCGGGCGATGATATTTTTCTACGCGCAGACTCTTCGAATCGAACTGATAGACCTCAAGTTCCGTCTGGATCCCTCGGTACTCACCCGTATAGATCAGCGATCCCGGCGTCCTGACTTCCTCCGCTTCCACGTGAAACGTCTGAGCATTCTTTCTCGTCGGCATATTCATCTATCGGATGCACCCTTTCTATCGTATTTTATTGTCCTCGATAGTTTTCGTTGCTCTCCAGCGTCGCCTGTACCTCCATCGTGACACTGTCACGATAGATTGTGATGGGCACCACTTCACCGACTGAGCGAGAGGTGATCTCATAGACCAAATCAGCAGAATCGGTCACCTCTGTGTCGCCAATTTTTAAAATCAAATCTCCGGACTGGATGCCCGCTTTCGCAGCTGGTCCATTGGGGACGACTTGCTGTACATAGACACCCAGAGGATAGTTGTTTTGTAGCAAGGCATTGAGATCTAGATTTCTGACAGTGACACCTAAAAAACTTCTGGGGAAGTATCCTTTTTCCCTAATAGCCTCGGCGATATGTTCCCCGGCGCTGATCGGGATGGCAAAGCCTACCCCTTCTACCTCCGTCGAGGCAATCTTCACCGTGTTGATTCCTACAACTTCCCCTGCGGCGTTGACAAGCGCTCCGCCAGAGTTTCCGGGATTGATGGCCGCATCGGTCTGAATGAGGCGATACGCTGCGTTCTTTCTGCCCCCTAAGTCTCGATCCACCGCACTGACGATGCCTTTTGTCACGGATTGTCCGTATCCCAAGGCATTCCCCACTGCCAACACTGTCTCGCCGACGAAGAGATCCTTTGGATTTCCGAGCTTTGCGACGACCAACTTTTCGCCGTTTGTGATATCACTCTTAAGGATCTTGAGCGTCGCGATATCTGCATCGTTGTCAAATCCTAACAGTTCAGCCGGATACTGCTGCAACTCCGTAAAGCCGATGTTGAATTTGTTTCCACCGTTGACGACGTGAGCATTGGTGATGACATAGTAAGCTTCATCGTCCTCTCGATAGACGACGCCGGAACCGGCACCGACAAAGCGGGATTCATTGAAGTTGACGACTTCTTTTCGTACAATGACGACACTGTCTTTTACACTCTGCACCACGTCGGCAATCGAACGCTCTTCAAAGACGATGCGCGTCTGCGTGACCGTGGTGGGAGTCGGCTCGGCCACTGTAGGAGCGGGCACATCTGCCGATTGCAAGCTATCAAAGACAAAGGCAAACACCACTCCCGTGATGATGGACATCAGCAGTAGCACAAGCACAACACCTAAAAACTTCTTCATAATTATGTGCTCCTTTTTCTAAATTAAACCAGAAGCCTCCCTGCGGCAAGAACATCCGCTGCTCCCTCTATATCCGGCGAGAGATAGCGGTCTTCATCGAGGAAAGGAATGCGGGCGCGCAGAATATCGTACGCCGCCCTTGTTCTTCCGGCCATCCTATTATACCCATCATGCAAATCGATTCCCTGTGCCGCACACAAATATTCGATCGCGATGACTCTTCGCGTGTTGTGGAGAATTTTCAGCGCTTTTCTCGCTGCGATTGTCCCCATGGATACGTGATCCTCCTGATTGGCGCTGGAGGGGATACTGTCTACACTTGCCGGATGCGAGAGCACTTTGTTTTCGCTGACAAGGGCAGCCGCTGTATACTGGGCGATCATAAATCCAGAGTGTAGTCCTCCATGCTGCGTCAAGAACGCTGGAAGTTCGCTCAGCACAGGATTGACCAAGTGTTCAATGCGTCTTTCTGAGATATTGGCCATTTCACTGACGGCGATGCAAAGATAATCAAATGCAAGAGCCATCGGCTGTCCGTGGAAGTTGCCTCCACTGATTGCATCGAGATCTTCCGGAAAAAGGATTGGATTATCGGTGACGGCATTGATCTCAATCTCTAGCTTCTGCCGTACATGCTCTAGCGCCTCCCAACTGGCTCCATGAACCTGCGGAGCGCAGCGCAGACTGTACGCGTCCTGTACCCGTAATTCTCCCTGCCTCGTGACATTTTCAGATTCTCTGAGAATCTCCCGCATCGTCTGTGCAGTGTAGATCTGTCCTGGATGAGGGCGCAGCGCATGGAGACGTTCGTCGAAGACATCTGCGATGCCTCGAAGCGCTTCCATCGTCATGCCGTATACGACCTGCGCCTGTTCAAAGAGATCCCGCGCGTCAGCATAGGCAAAGAGTCCGATCGCTGTCATCACCTGCGTACCGTTGATGAGTGCCAGCCCTTCTTTGGCCTGCAGCTCGATCGGCTCAAGTGCAAGGTCTTTAAGCACCGACTTCACTGGGCTGATGCTGCCACGGCAGATGCATTCGCCTTCCCCTATCAGTAGAAGCACCATATGCGCCAGAGGCGCCAGATCTCCCGATGCGCCGAGTGATCCCTGTTCAGGGATCACCGGTGTAATATCTTTATTGAGAAATAGCACGAGACGCTCCAAGACTTCTGCTCGGATCCCGGAGTTCCCCTGCAAGAGGGCATTGGTGCGAAGCAGCATCACCGCACGCGCAATATGTGTAGGGAGGATATCGCCTACCCCCGCTGCATGCGACAAAATAAGATTTCTCTGCAAAGTCTTCAGATCTTCTGTGGAGATCGTGACTTCACTGAATTTGCCAAAACCTGTGGTGATGCCGTACACCTTCCTTCCGTCGCGTACAAAAGCATCCACGAACTCTCTGGACTTCTCCACTTTTTCAACAGCCGCAGGATCAAGCGTCACCTGCCGACCGAATCTCGATACTTGGACCACTTCCTCGATCGTCAGATGCTTTCCGTCAATGCTGAGTTCCTTCATACATTCACTCCCTTGAATTTCTTCGATCTCTTTTCTTATTGAATGATCTCAATGCCTCCAAGAGTCACTTGATAATCGATCGTGAGTACGGGTCCTGTCATCTCCGCTGATTCAGGGCGCAGATGCGTGTCGGCACCTCCGAGAATTTCCGAACCACTTACTCGCACCTGAATATCGGGGGGAAGATAGACTTCCAGCCCGCCCAGCGTACAGCGAAGGAACAATGTGGCCGACTCTGTCAGCTTGACGTGTCGAAGGTCCACCTCCATGCCGCCAAGCATCACACTCAGCTCTCCGCCTCGAAAGTTGTCGCTAAACACCGCAAACTCTTTGCCGCTCAGGACCACGCTTTCATCAACCACATCCGTATTGCGGGGATTCCTCTGCGCTTTCTTGCCCGGCTCAGAAGGAGTATCCGAAGAGAAACCATGTCTTCTGCGGCGAGTGCTCGAGAGCGACCCTGAAAGGACAAACGAAATCCCTGCCGAAATGAGCACGGAGGGCCAGATGACCTCATGCAACGTGAACGGATAGATTTCAAAGAGTCGCAACGAATAAATCGCACCGAGCAAGATCAGGAAGAAACTGATAAAGCTCGTATCTCCCTGGACGAGAAAGAAAATCCCGATAACAAACAGGACGATCGGCCAGTAACTCCAGAATTGTTCCCAGCTTGGAAGCGTCAGGATCTCAAAGATGTTGAGGAGCAGTAGGGTCCCCAGCAGGATCAAAATCATTCCGAGTGTTGCACGTTTCATATCTTAAATTTCTCCATTTCCTGTAAAAAATCCTCTTTGAGCGGAGCCGTTACCGTGAAGGGTTCGCGCGTCAAAGGGTGCAAAAGCTCCAGGCGATGGCAGTGAAGCATCTGCCTGTTTGCTCTATTCTGTACCCCATATAAGGTATCTCCAACGATCGGATACCCTTTCGACGCAAGATGCACCCGAATCTGATGTGTTCTGCCTGTCAGCGGTCTTGCCTCTACCAACGTCACTTCCGGTCGTGTTTTCAATGCTGTGAAGTCCGTGCGAGAGTCTTTCCCGTCTTCACGAAACTCCCGATGGATGCCATCTTCTGCCAATCCTATTTTTCCCTCCACAGAGAAACTGCCCTGGAAGGACCCGTGGCAGAGCGCAAGGTACACCTTTTGAACACTCTCCTCGCGAAACTGCCGTGATAATTCTTCATGAATCCATTTGTTTTTTGCGACGATGAGTGCCCCGGAGGTGTCTCGATCGAGGCGGTGCGCAAAGCGGATCTTAAAATCCGATTCATTATTGAGTTGATAGTGAGCGATGGCGTTGAGGACCGTGTCCGTCTGATACCCTCCTACAGGGTGCACACTGAAGAGTGGATCTTTATTCAGAACCATCATCGCTTCATCTTCATATAAGACATCGATCTCTCGAGGATAAGGTGCATACGTGTTTTTTTCCCAGCCCAAGTCCACGCTCACCGTGACACCGGGTGAGAGGAGGTAGTTCATCCGGCGACGTTTCCCTTCGACAAAGACCTTCTTCTCGCGTCCCAGCTCTTTTATCAGGCGACTTGAAAAGCGCCATTGTCTGCGCAGAAACTGGCGCAGGGTTTCTTGTTGTTTTGCCTTTTCTTGTAGGATCACGTCCACTCCCCGACGACAAAAAAACGATAGATGACCAATTCACGTGTGTGTCGCTCCCGAAAGAGAATAAAAGCTGCATACGCATTGCGGTATCGCTCTTTCAACTCTTCATCGTCTCCCGGAGATTCGGGTTGCAGGGCATACTTTTTTACCAGCACTTCCCGCCACCCCCTCTCCCGAAGCAGCCGTTTTTCCTCTTCTGAGAGACCGGCGCTGGGAAAGCCCGCTCGCACGTTGGTGTAAATCAGCTCATAAGGTTCCATGAAATGCGCAAGCACCTCATCAAGCGCAAAGCGATGGAGGTCCTCGCGAACCTCCGTATCGTTTTCACGAAACGCTCCTTTTTTATAGATGAAGCGCTCCTCTGAAAGATAGCGTGTCTCTTTGCTCAAGCCTCCCGCTGTCAGTTCCGAGCGATGAAGGAGAAGTTCATCAATGATGTCTTGAAGTTGCGCTTCAAAAAGAGAGCGATCGACTTCTTCTCCCAGCCGGTCCATTTCTATGAGTTTTTCTCCGATGGTTTTGAGTCTTCTCATATCAACTACAGATGTCCTTGAGCGCTTGAACAAGCGTTTCAAACTGATCTTCGTCGATATCGCCGTGCATCACGATCCGATACTCACCAAACTCGATGCCGTTCATCAGAATACCGCGTTTTAATAGCTCTTCTTCTAGGGGACGCTCATCGTCCCATCGGAAGAAGACCATGTTGATATCTAAACGATCCTTTTCAACCTGAATACGGGGAAGCTTTTCGAGCTCAGTTGCCAGCTTCTTCGCTCGCTCATGGTCGATGTGGAGTCTCTTCGTCTGCTCATCCAGAGCAAGGAGTCCTGCCGCGGCGAGAATACCGGCTTGGCGCATCCCGCCTCCCATCAGCTTTCTATTCTTTCTGGCGAGGTCAATAAACTCACTTGTTCCCACCAGAAGACTCCCTACCGGCGCCATCAGCCCCTTAGACAGGCAGAAGCAGACGCTGTCGGTATATTTGACGATCTCCGACGCCTCCACGCCAAGACTGACGGCGGCGTTGAACAGACGCGCCCCATCTAGGTGAACCGGCACACCCCGCTCCTTAGCCATCTCATAGACCGCTTTCATGTGTTCTAAATCAATGACGGCACCGGATCCATGGGCATTTTCCATGCAGACAAGACCGGTGCGAGGATAGTGAATGTCCTCTCCCCGAAAGAGGGCTTCGAGTTCACTGAGGTCAAACTTACCCAAAAGACTTCTTCCCGTGCGCATGTTGACGCCACTCAAAAGGGCGGGAGCACCTGCTTCGTGCTGTAAGATATGCGCATCCTCTGTCAGGATTATCTCTTCGCCTCTTCGGGTATGAGTCATGATAGCGCATTGGTTGGCGAATGTGCCGCTGGGAGTAAATAGGGCAGCCTCTTTGGACAACAGCTGCGCGGCTTTTTCTTCCAAGGCATTGATGGTCGGATCATCTCCATATACGTCGTCTCCCACCGGAGCGCGAGCCATCGCCTCACGCATAGCCGGGGTCGGTCGGGTGACTGTATCACTTCTTACATCGATCAAAATAACCTCCCTTTGTTGCTCATTTTAGCATACAATATAGTAGAATAGAAAAACCACCTCATCCGGGGGGATCATGAATAATCCGCTTGTAAACAAACTACTGATCTTTGTGCTGGGCCTGTTTGGCGCTTACTTACTGGTGCGTTTCGGCTTCTGGGTTTTAGGCCTGATGATGCCGTTTCTCATCGGCTTTGTGTTGGCATCCATCGCCTATCCGCTGACCAATCTGTTTCGCAAAAAGCTCCGCTTTCCGCAGACTCTGGCTTCATTGGTGTCGCTGCTTCTGGTCATCGGCGTCGTGGGAGGGCTTCTCTTCTGGCTCTTCACAGGGATCCAACACTCTATTCCTGGGCTGACAGCATTTTTTGAGAATCTCGGAGCGGATCTGTTGACGTCCGCAAGAAATCTCTTCTGGACCCTTCAATACCGCTATCCGAATCTCATCACCATTTCTTTCGACGACTTTATGGAGCAGATGCGCGCGCCCGGAAATATCTTGTCACTATCTCCTGCGCCCATCATCACGACTGTCTTTAGCTTCGCAAAGAGCCTTCCGTCGATCCTGCTGTTTCTCATCATCACGCTGATCTCAAGCTACTACATCTCGCTTGAGTATACGGCTGTCTATAACTACCTGCGAAAGCGCCTGATCGAAAGACCGCTCATCCACAGTTTCTTCGTAAATATAAAGCACTATACGCGAAGCGGACTTCTCTCTTGGCTCAAGGCACAGGCGATCATCATGACCGTCGCCGCCATCATCGCCACGATCTTCTTTTTGCTGATGGGCTTTTCAAACCCTGTCCTCTTCGGCATCTTTCTCGCCGTCTTTGATGGACTGCCCATCTTCGGCGCCGGCGCTGTCCTCTGGCCGATCGCCGTCTACAATTTGATTTATGCGAACTACTCGCATACGGTTTTGAGCGTCGTGCTCTATCTGCTGATCATCATCACCCGAAACTTCATTGAGCCAAGGATCATCGGACAGAACATCGGAATCAATCCGTTAATAACGCTGATTACGATCTATACGGGCTTTCGCCTCCTCGGCATTGTAGGCATCATTCTGGGAATCATTTTGCTCGTGATTGGCGTCAGCGTGTATAATGGCCATAAAGCTTCAAAAGAAAGAGAGGAGCAATTACCTGAATGATCTATTATATTGATGCGCCTCGCCTCACAAAAGAGGAGATCATCGAACGGATCAAGAGTCAGACGAATGTCCTTTTCGTCTCCCTATCCACCGTTGACTTGGGAGGCAACCACACGGATGAGCGCATTCCCGTCAGAGAATTTATAGAAAACTATGACGAGTTTATGTTGCGGGGAATTCCCACAGACGGCTCGAGTGTCGAGCTACCCGGGATTGCCAATATAGATAATGCGAAAGTGGACATCATTCCCGACAAAGAGGTCCGCTGGTTAATTGACTACTCCAGCCATCATTTCACGGAGAAAGAGCATCTTTCGATCGGGACGCTTGTCATCCCTTCTTTTCTCTATCACAGCGGCAAACCCGTAGGCAGTCGAAGTGTCCTAAAGCGCGCCACCGAGACTCTAGAGCGGGATGTGCGCGAAATGATCGAAGCATCGGAGGATTTGCAGCGTGAACTCGACATCGAACTACCCATAAAAGATGTGGAGTTTTCACTGGCTACAGAACTTGAGTTCTGGGTTCACTCTCCGACCGTCTCAAAAGACGATGAAGATCTCTTTGTCTCGCAAAAACTCAAGGAGCAGTACTGGAAGCGTCCGACGGGCGCTGTCAGAGATGCACTAGAAGACACGCTCATCGCTTTAGAGAAACTCGGCTACACTCCGGAAATGGGGCATAAAGAAGTGGGCGGTGTCGGCTCTAAGCTTCGCGGAAGCAACGAGTATGTGCACATGGAGCAGATCGAGATCGACTGGAGATACGACCACGCTCTGCAGGCTGCCGACAACGAACTCTTTGCTAGAAACATCGTCTTTGACATCTTTGCCAAACACGGACTCGATGTCACGTTTAAAGCCAAACCCATCGACGGCGTGGCAGGAAGCGGTGAACACCACCATGTGAGCATCACGGTCACCGACGCCCGAGGAGAAAAGAGAAACGTCTTTGCTCCAAACAATATGCAGAAGGATTTTCTGAGTCCGCTGGGATTTGGAGCGCTGATGGGCATCCTCAATCACTATGAGTCCATCAATCCCTTTGTCTCCAACAGTAACGACGCCTTCAACCGACTCACTCCCGGCTTTGAAGCACCTGTCAGCACGGTCTGCTCTTTGGGGATGGGGCCTGACTCGCCCTCAAGAAATCGCACCGTTCTTCTGGGACTGATTCGCGATACGAAGAACAAACTCGCCACCCGTTTTGAGCTTCGCTCTCCTAACGTGGGATCCAATTCCTACTTATTGAGCGCAGCGGTGGCAGCGGCGATGATCGACGGGATGCTCTATGCCAAAGATAAAAAATCAGAAGAACTGTTTAAAGAGCTGAACAAAGAATATGGCGAAGAAGCTGTGTACCTGAAAAAGGACAGAAAGTATCGAAGCGAAGTCAACATCTATACAGATTATACGGAAGAAGATCGTGAGAAACTCTTTGGAAAAGCACCTCGCACAGTCTTTGAAGTGATCGAGATTTTTCGGGAGAACATCAACGGTTTTCTGACGGCAGAAGATATCTTCACCGATGCCATCATCGAGAGCTATCTGCAGAGTATTCACGACAACTGGCTGGCGGAACTGACCGGAAGAATCATTCCTGAGTATGTCCGCGAAATCCGAGAACTCCACATGCTCCACGATAGAGAACCTTTCAGCCAACTCGACAAGATTCGCTGGAACGCGATCCATCAGGAGATGGTGCATCTCATGAAAGACACCCATCTGAGAAATTGTCTCTTCACCCGTCTTCTCTTAGCTGTCGAAGAGCAGGACTACGCCCTTGTCAGCAAGCTTCAGCTGGAGGCGGCTTCTCGCATAAAAGAACTCAAACACATGTATTCCATATACAGAAAGAACATCATTCACTTGAAGGAGTAATATGAGGGCCTTATCAAATCTATTTGCTCCCCGCGACATGACGAGCGGAACGCCATGGAAAAGTATCCTATCCTTTTCCATCCCTCTTCTTATAGGGAATTTAGCCCAGCAGGCGTACAGCGCGGTCGACTCCATGGTCGTGGGCACATATATAGGTGACAATGCGCTGGCTGCCGTCGGCACCAGTTTTCCGATCATCAACCTGCTCATTGTATTCTTTGTCGCTATTTCCTCCGGCGTCGGGATCATGGTATCCCAGTATTTCGGAGCAAAGCGAAAAGAAGATCTGGAGATCACGATCGGCAACTGTATCAGCATCACCTTTATCGCCTCGTTAATCATCATGGCACTCACGCCATTTATCACAGCGCCACTACTGCGCTTACTTGACGTGCCGGAGAGCATCTTTCTTTGGAGCAAGAATTATCTTGCCATCTTGATGTACGGTGTCATGGGCATGGCGTATTTCAACATTTTGTCCGGTGTTTTGCGCGGGATGGGTGACTCCGCCTCCCCGCTCTTGTACTTGCTCATCTCCACAGCCATCAATATTGCACTGGATATTTATTTTGTCGTCAGCTTAGGCCTCGGCGTACCGGGGGTGGCCTTGGCTACGGTCATTGCGCAAGCTTGTAGCGCCATCTTGTGCCTCCGAAAGCTCTACAAAATGCGCGATGTCGCACATCTGCGACCTAATCACCTGAAATTGCACAAAGAGTATCTCTACCCGATGCTTAAATTAGGTATTCCCACGGGGATGACCCAGGCGATCTTTTCGACCTCTCAGCTGTTCGTGCAGTCGCTTGTCAACAGTTTCGGCGAATTTTACATCGCTGCCAACCTGCTCGTCATCCGCATCGATGGCTTCATTATGTTGCCAAACTTCAGCTTTGGCATGGCCATGACGACATATACCGGACAAAATGTCGGAGCCGGAAAACTCGATCGCGTTCAGGAAGGGACAAAGCAGGGATTGATCCTGGCTATCAGTGTATCGGCCACCTTCACTCTGCTTGTAGTCCTCTTTGGCCGCCAACTGATGAATCTATTCACCTCGACAGAAGAGCTGATCGACTATTCCGTGCGCATGATCAGCTGGTTAATCCCCGGATATATCGCGATGAGCGTGACACAAGTGCTCATGGGCG
>DUVM01000081.1 GCA_012841045.1 Tissierellia bacterium
ATGGAAGGCCAAGAAAGTGTCTTGACTGGAAAACACCTTTAGAGGTTTTTCAACACGAAGTGTTGCACTTAATTTGACAAACCATCGCTTCATGATTAATCTCCTCACATTTTATTCAAAAGAGTGTAAGAAGCCGTCGCCGGATCGAATAGTTCTTGTTCTGAGAGATAGATAGAAAAAAGAAAAAACGGGTTCAGTTCGCTCAAAGAGATTTTTTTGCAAAAAAATAGTAACATGTATTTTTCCTAATGTCAATATTTTCTTCGCTTGAGGACCGTGCCCAGTTGTTGTTGGTCAGAGACAGTGTCAAGTCTGATTAACAAATGATATTGTCCTAGTGTAAACATAAATGACTCTGTCCTCTTTGTTGACTAAACAAGGAGAACTATCATGCGAGCGGATATCCTAATCCCGGAAAAAATAGAAGAACAACGACTTTGTTTATAGATGGCTGCAGCAGGTCTTGTCTGAGATCCCTGCGGAAACGGCCCATCTAAACGCCCAGCTCTCGGATGCACAAAAAATGATTGATGCTTATTTAGACTTGATCGAGTCTGGGAATTTTAATGCTAGCATGATGGATAAATTTAACGAGCTAGATTCTCAAAAGGCACACCTTCTTCGCGTATTAGAAGATCTTAAGCTGAAAGAAAAGAAGAATTGCTATTCCCGAGATCAGGTCCTCGAGTTCTTCTTCCAGTACACGAACCTTCAGGTCGTAGAAAAAAACGCAGAAGGCTGCGCTCCAAATGCTTAGCAATAAAGTTACGGTCGATCAGACCACGGTGCGTATACAGGTTTTAACACAAAAGAAGGAGACACTGATAGTGCGTCTCCTTCGTTGGTGCGGATGAAGGGATTTGAACCCCCACGTCCTTGCGAACACTAGAACCTGAATCTAGCGCGTCTGCCATTCCGCCACATCCGCCAGAACGTTGATATTGTACCATGCATGGAGTCCGTTTGCAACTGAATCATGAGCAGATTTTCTTCATCCAATTTCAGTTACTCCATAATACGACGCTGTCGGCTTTGCTCAAAAAACCATTGATCAACGGCTTGTTTACTAAAATACAATTGCCCTTTAAGTTTTACAAAGGGAAAGCCTGTCCATTTGCCGGAGAGGATATCTTCCTCTAGCGTCTCCACTAGTTGCTTGCTAGTGGCATCATAGTCTTCTTCTTTCTCTGGTAAGATGCCCAAATAGTAGCGAAGCCCATTGATGTCCATGATCTCTGCTTGTTCGACCGATCCTGAATTAATGGTGCCGGTAAAGCTGCCCTGTATAGGTCGCTGCGCAATCGCATTTGAAAAAAGCCAGGCACTGACGATCATGCCGGTCGCGATGATCACTGCGGCTACGAGCAGCATCCATGGGGTCAATTTGCTTCTGCATCGTTCTGCGTCCATGTCGTACTCCTTCATTATATAAGTAGAGAGTCTGTCGCTCACGCTAGCATATGTACCCAAGTGATCCATCAGTTCTTCACCCATTCTTCAAAAAGAAAACCCTTTCTACCTGTTTAGCAGAAAGGGCTCTCATTTCTATTCCTTTTTTTCTAAATGGCGCGGGCAATCGCTGCCGCTTCTGCGGTCGCATTGAGAACACGGCGAGCTTGCACCGCATCTCCAATCGTATAATACGGGATTTTCCTCATCTCACAGGCATTCTGAATGGCATCGCTTGAGCGCGATGCGGCGCCCACAGCCATGATCACATGGTCTGCAGGAATCTCATCTAAACCATTTTCCGTCTTTACCACCACATGCTTCTCTTTGATCTCCACACAGGAGGTCTTCGTAAAGAGTTTCACTCCGTCCTTGGCAAGATGCTCCATCACATTGATCTTTCGGATTCTTCCCATGTCCTTTGCGACTTCGTCGAGCATCTCCACGACGGTGATATTGTCACTTTTATCGGAAAGGTATTCCGCTACCTCAAGGCCCACCAATCCGCCTCCGATGATCACGACGCGTCCATCTACTTCAGCTTCTCCAGCTAATAGACGATGGGAATCGATGACATGCGATTGATCAACACCTGGGAGATTTAGTTGGATGGGTTCTGCCCCGATGGCAATGATCACAACGTCGGGACGGATCTGATCGATGAGATCTTCTGTCACCGGGGTGTTGCGACGGATCTCTATGCCGAGGTGCTCTGCCTCCTTGGCCATCCACCGGGCCGCTTCCGTCATCTCCTGTTTTCTGGGAGCGACGCCGGCTAATAGAAACTGTCCGCCTAGGACGTCGGAAGCTTCTGCGACAATCGGCCAGTGACCACGTTTCTTCAACGTAATCGCTGCTTCAAGTCCTGCCATTCCGCCGCCGGCGATCAGCACTTTATTGCTCTCTTTTGCCGGTTGCAGTGTATATTCGACTTCTCTACCTAATGCCGGGTTTCGTAGACAGGTGATGTTGGGAAAGCTCGGATCGACAAATCCATCAAAGCAGCCCTGATTGCAGGCGATGCATCGGACGATTCTCTCGTCATTTCCCTCTCGCGCCTTGTTGCAAAACTCGGGGTCTGCTAGCTGCGCTCTGCCAATGCCGATCAGATCGGCATGGCCATCTTCAAGAGATTTCTCAGCTAGTGCAGGCGTATTGATTCTCCCCACAGCCATGGTGAGCATGCCGGTGTGTCTGCGAATATATCCCGCATTTTCGACATTAAAGCCTGGGGCTGTATCGATAGAGGGCACTTCATACTTCAGTGCAGAGGTCATAAAGTTACCTCTTGAGATATCGAGTACATCGACGCCCGCCTCCCCAGCGAGCTTACAAAATGCCACGACATCGTCGATGCTCAGACCGTTTTCTACGTAGTCATCATGTGCTCCGATGCGCATAAACAGAGGCATATCTTCAGGTATATTCTCTCGGATGGCGCGAATGCACGCTAAGGGGAATCGGGCACGGTTTTCAAAAGGTCCGCCATATTCGTCGTCTCGATGATTAAAGGCAGGACTTAAAAAGGAGTGAGGCATGTAATTATGCGCGCAGTGAAACTCGACGCAGTCAAAGCCGGCCTCCACAGCACGTCTTGCCGCTTCTCCAAAGCAGTCAACCACTTCGTGGATCGTTTCTATGCTCACGGCCGGGATGTTGAGTGCGGGGAGCGGATCGGGCATCAACACCTGAACCTCCGGATCCCCTGCCCCTACAGCCAATCCTCCCTGGTAGAGTTGTACACCGATTTTTCCACCGGCCGCATGGACGGCTTCTGTGAGCTTCTTCAACGCGGGTATGTAGCGATCTTCTGCGATTGATAAAAACCCTTTTGCAGCGGAAGGTTGATGGACGGAGCAGACTTCTACCATGTTCATTCCGTTGCCACCTTTCGCCCTGGCGACATGATAGTCAATGATCTGCTGGGTACAGTAGCGCTCTTCTGTGGGCATTTTTGTTCCCATGGCAGGAAGCACTACCCGATTTCGCATGGAGAGCCCGCGAATCTGGATCGGCGTAAATAAATGTTTAAACTTCATTCTGTCTAGCTCCTTGTCTCAATGTATCTAGGACGAGTCGATAAAACCGTCTTTTCTCTTCGCTCGTTCCCGTTTGCTATTACATTAACATGGTTTCCTTCGTGTCTAGATTGCTTCATCTTGACAAGAGAGTGAGACATAACGTCAATTTTGGGCAAAAAAAAACTGTGCAATTACACAGTTTTCAATAGGATGGAGCAGAAGACGGGATTCGAACCCGCGACCCTCGCCTTGGCAAGGCGATGCTCTACCACTGAGCCACTTCTGCAAAGGAGAAATGGTGCGGATGAAGGGACTCGAACCCCCACGCCGTTAAGCGCTAGATCCTAAGTCTAGTGCGTCTGCCAGTTCCGCCACATCCGCGTAGCTATAAGACGTTGGTGGGAGCAACAGGACTTGAACCTGTGACCTCCTGCTTGTAAGGCAGATGCTCTCCCAACTGAGCTATGCTCCCCTTACTGGTGACCCCGCCGAGGATCGAACTCGGGTTACCGCCGTGAAAGGGCGGTGTCTTAACCGCTTGACCACGGGGCCTGATGGTTGCGGAGGCAGGATTCGAACCTG